>PAHA01000004.1 GCA_002711215.1 Flavobacteriaceae bacterium | reverse complement strand
TAATATGAAAATGCTTAATGGTTACTATGAAGCAGAAATAGTAGCAGCTAGAGTTGGTGCATCTAAAATGGGTTTTATAACTAGTCCTGATGGAGATGGTTATGTCGGAGATGGTGAACAAGAAGATACATTTAATCCTACTATGAACGCACAAGCAGGAGTGTTTGAACAATTACCAGCAGGTATGGAATTCACTTCTTTTGATCCTACACATCCAACATCTGCATTTGAACCATTTACAACCAGCGTATTAAGAAGTATTGCATCAGGTTTAAATATTTCATATCACGCTTTAAGTAATGATTTAACCTCAGTAAACTATTCAAGTATTAGACAAGGTGCATTAGAAGATAGAAGTATGTATCAAGTTTATCAACAGTTTGTAATAGACCATTTTATAAATCCTATATTTAAGTCATGGTTAGAAATGGCAATATCTACAGGTTATATAAATTTACCAATAGGTAAGTTTGATAAGTTTGCTAGATCAATAAACTTCATACCAAGAAGTTTTGCATGGATTGATCCTTTAAAAGAAATGCAATCAAATATATTAGGTTTACAAAATGGAACAATTACATATTCAGATATAAGTGCTGCTTATGGTAGAGATACAGAAGAACTATTTGAACAACATCAAAAAGAAGTTGAGTTAGCAAAACAATATGGTATAGAAATAGCATATCAACCATTTGGAACTAAGTTACCAGTTGAAGCTAATATACAAGGTGGGGATGAAGAAGATGCCTAAACCAAATGAAGGTATGAAAGCTGAAGCACAAAAAGGCATAGACTGGCGAGAAGAACTTGGTCGTGGTGGAACTAGAATAGGTGCTGTTAGAGCAAGGCAAATAGTCAATGGTGAAAACTTATCTGATGAAACAGTTAAAAGAATGTATAGCTTTTTTAGTAGACATGAAGTTGATAAAGAAGCTGAAGGCTTTGATTCAGGTGAAGAAGGCTATCCTTCTAATGGAAGAATAGCATGGGCGTTATGGGGTGGCGATGCTGGATATTCTTGGTCAAGCAGATTAGTAGAACAAATGAAAAAAGAAGATAATAGAGCAGAACCAAACACACTTAAAGTAGGGGATTTTGTAAGTTGGAATAGTGCTGGTGGGAGAGCAAGAGGTAAGATTATAAAAATTGAAAGAGATGGTAAAATCAATATTCCAAATAGCAATTTTTCTGTAACAGGTACAGAAGATGATCCAGCAGCATTAATACAAGTTTATAGAGGTGGTAAACCAACTGATACTGAAGTTGGTCATAAATTTAGCACCCTTACAAAGATTAATCCTATAAGGGATTTAAACGATTTCAATTCTAAAAAATTGGAACAACAAACTTTATCAACTATTAACGAGGAAAAAGCTATGAAAGATAAAGAAGATAGACATATCCTCAATGTGAATGAAACTGATGATTCTGTAATCATAGAGTTTGCAAAGCACCATGAGGATAAAGAAGAAATGGAAATGACTGAATCTGATAGACCTTATCACGATGAAGATGAAGATAAAGATAGAGAACAGGAGAAAGAAGATCGCAAGGTGTTAGAAATGCCTATGAAATTCAGAACCATAGATTTATCTAAGGCTCGATCTATTGATGAAGAAAAAAGGACTGTTAGGATTGGTGTTTCAAGTGAAACCCCAGTAGAAAGAAGTTTTGGTATGGAAGTGCTAGGACATTCTGAAGATGAAATAAATATGGAATTTATGCAATCTAAAACTGCACCACTACTGTTAGATCACGATATGAAAAAGCAAATAGGTGTAGTTGAAGAATTTAAACTAGATCAGACAGCAAAAAGGACAACTGCTGTAGTGAGATTTGGAAAATCTGCTCTTGCTGAAGAAGTTTTTAGAGATGTAGTTGATGGTATTCGCATGAATATATCTGTTGGCTACAGGGTAGATAAACTGGAACGAGAAAACAAAGATGATGATACTTATTATCGTGCATCATGGACGCCTATGGAAATTAGTTCTGTAAGTGTTCCAGCAGATCAAAGTAGATTAGTTGGAGTTGGTCGTTCTAAAGATAAACAAACATTAAACACAACAAAGGTGGAAATAATGGAAAACGAGAATAAAGAAATTAATCTTGATGAAGTTAGATCGCAAAGTGTTGATGAAGCAAGAAAAGAATTTCAAAAGAACTCAAAAGAAATTATTGATCTTGGTGTAAGACACAACAAAAGAGATTTAGCTAATCAAGCTATAAAAGATGGTGTTTCTGTTGAAGAATTTAGAGGTGAATTATTAGAAAATATTTCTAACGATGTGCCTTTAGAAACTCCTTCAGAAATTGGTTTAACTGAAAAGGAAACAAAAAGATTTAGCATAATGAGAGCTATCAATGCTATGGCTAATCCTACAGATAGAAAAGCACAAGAAGCAGCAAGTTTTGAATTTGAATGTTCAGAAGCAGCTCAAAGAGCTTATGGGAAAACAGCACAAGGCGTAATGCTTCCTGAAGAAGTTATGAGAAATTGGAGTCAGAGAGATTTATCTGCTGGTTCTGATGGTGATTTAATAGGTCAAGACTATAGAGGTGGCGACTTTATTGATGTTCTAAGAAATAACTCTGCTGTAATGCCTATGGCAACTATGCTTAATGGACTAAGTGGCGATGTAAAAATCCCAAGAAAAACTGCTGCATCAACTGCTGCATTTATTAGTTCAGAGGGTGGTGCTGCTGGTGAATCAGAATTTACAGTAGGTAATGTAAGTCTTTCTCCAAAAACTCTAGGTGCATTTACAGATGTTACTAGACAATTAATGATTCAATCATCTATTGATGTTGAAAACTTAATTAGAAATGACTTAGCACAATCTATGGCTATTGCTATTGATGATGGTGCTTTAGAAGGATCAGGAAGTTCAGGTAATCCAACAGGTATTACTAATACTTCAGGCATTAACTCAGTATCACTTTCAAGTGCTGCTGCACCCACATTCGCTGAGATGGTGAGTATGGAAACTTCTGTAAGAGTTGATAATGCTTTAATGGGCGATTTAGCTTATATAGTGCATCCAACTAACTATGGAACATTAAAAACTACTGAAAAAGCAACCAATACAGCACAATTTGTAGCTGTTAATGATGAAATTAATGGCTATAAAGTTGTTGTTTCACCACAATTAACTGCAAACAATTATGTATTTGGTAACTTTGATGACTTACTAATTGGAATGTTTGGTGGATTAGACATTGTTGTTGATCCATATAGCAATTCAACTTCAGGTACAGTTAGAGTAGTGGCTTTACAATCTATTGATACTGCTGTTAGACACGCAGTTTCATTTTGTGCTGCTAGTTAATGGTACTTAGTACAAATAACATGGGTGGATTAATTTCCACCCATCTTACAAAAGGTGAAAAAATGAAATATTTAATTTTACAAGATACAGTAGCTAACAAAGAAAAAGTAAAAGCAGGTGATATAGTAGAGCTTTCTTATGATGAAGGTAGATCACTTGTTGGTTATGGTAAAGCTGAAGAATACAAAGGCAAACCAAAAAAAGAAACTAATAGAAGTGTTGGTTTAAAAAAATCAGAAACAAAGGTCAAAAAAAGAAGTAAGTAAAAATGGCTATTGAGAGTGCTAGAGATTTTACTTCTTTCCTTGATGCTACAACAGGGCATGGAGTTACTGGCACTTATTTTGAAACAGGAAAGCTATTCGATGCCTTTCCTTTAATTGATACTTTAGGACTTATAGACGATGGTTCTTCAGTATTGATAAATCTAATTATAGATCAACCTTATGTAAGTATTGAGGGAGAATCTATATCAGTCGAGGGTTTTCAACCTACTGCAATATTAAAAGCTACAGATGCACCTGATATTACACAAGGAGATAAATTAGTTGTTAATGCTATAACAACAAACAAAGGCAATACTCTTACGCCTGAAACAACATTTTTTATCAAAACAATAGAACCTGATAATACAGGTTTTGTAAGTGTAATTTTGGAGAAAGAATAATGTCGCAATATAGGTTAGAAACAGAAGAAGATATGAGTGCTTACCTAGACATTAATTTTGGTCATGGTGTTACTGCTACATATACAGTAGGTGGTTCTTCAAGCACAATAAACATAATTATTAATAATGAATATGTAGAGCAAGTAGAAGGAACAGGTGTAGAAGCATTAAAACCTATTGCATATTGTAGAACTATAGATGTGCCAAATATTGCTTTTGGTAATACTCTAAATGTATCTGCAATAAAGGATGTTGATGGTAATACTTTAAAATCAGCACAAAATTATACTATTGTTAATGTTCAATCAGATCGAACAGGTTTTTCTGCATTGATGTTAGAGGAAATATAATGGCAAATCATATTAGACAACAAATAAGAGAAAGAGCAGGAACAGTATTAACTGGTCTTACTACTACTGGTAGTAATGTATTTGAAACAAGAATATATCCTTTAGAAAATACAAACTTACCAGCATTAGTTATTTATACAAAAAACGAAACATCTGAGCCTATTGTTATAAGTACAAACAGGTTAATGAGTAGAGAATTAGAATTAATTGTTGAAGTTTATGTAAAACAAACTAGTAATTTTGACGACCAAGTTGATAAGATATGTAAGGAAGTTGAGGTAGCAATAAGTGCTGATACAACATTAAATAGTCTTGCAAAAGACTGTTTTTTACAATCAACTGAAATAGAATATAATACAGAGGGAGAACAACCATTAAGCTATGCTGTTCTCACATTTTTAACCAACTACTATGTTCAGGAAACAGCACCTGATGTAGCAGTTTAACGAGGTACAATTATGAAAATGATTAGTCCAAATGGCAAAAGTTCTATAGATGCTCACCCTGATAGTGTTGAGTATTTAAAAGAAAAGGGTTGGAAAGAAGAAGCAATCCCATCGAAAGATAAACCTAAATCTTCTTCAAAACATAACGAGGAATAATTATGGCAACACATCTTGGAAAAGAAGGAACTGTACAAGTTGGCTCTAACGCTATTGCTGAAATTAGAAGTTTTAGTATAGATGAAACTATTGATACTGTTGAAGATACTTCAATGGGTGATAGCTCAAAAACTTACTTAGCATCTATTAAAGACTTTAGTGGATCAGTCGATGTTATTTATGATGAAACTGATACTAATGGACAAACTGCATTATCTATTGGTTCATCTGTAACATTAAACTTTGCACCTGAAGGAACTACAAGTGGCGATGTAAAGCTAACTGGTACTGCTATTGTAACTGGCAAATCAATAACATCTTCATTTGATGGATTGGTTGAATCTAGTATTACAGTTCAAGGTACTGGTGGTTTAACTACTGGAACTTATTAATCATGAAAGCTATTGAGAGAGCTAAAACGCATTTTGCAGAGCAAGATGTAAAGGTGATTAAAGTGCCTGAGTGGGGTGAAGAAGATAAGCCTTTAGAAATTTACAGTAAGCCATTAACGCTAAGTGAAACTTCTAAACTCTATAAAATGAGTAAGAATGATGATCTAACAATGATGGCTTATGTACTTATCTACAAAGCACTTGATGAAAATGGAGATAAATTATTTACATTAGATGATAAAGGTTCTTTATTAAATAATGTAGATCAAGAAATATTAGTTAAAGTAGCAACTCAAATTATGGGGCAAGAACCTATTGAGGATGTTAAAAAAAACTAATAGAGGATGTTAATTTATATTCGCAATATGCACTAGCTGAAAAACTAGGCAAAACTTTAGAAGAATTGCAAAAAATTAGCATCCATGAATATCAAGGATGGATAGCATACTTTGAATTAGTAGAAGAAAGGCAAAGAAATGGCAAATAAAAAAATAAAGTTTGAATTAACTGCTGTAAATAAAACTAAAGCTGCTTTTGATAAAGTTAAAGGTAGCTTAAAGTCTGTTGGTGGTGCTGCTGTTGGTGCTGCAAAGTTAATTGGTGGTGTTGGTTTAGCTGCTGTAGCTGCTGCTGGTGCTTTAGCTTTATTAGTAAAAAAATCATTTGATTACATTGATACTTTAGGCAAAACTGCATCAAGAACTGGTATTGCTACTGAAACATTACAGGCTTTTCAATTAGCTGCAATCGAATCAGGAACTACTGTAGAACAAACACAAAAAGGTTTAGAAAAATTTGCAAGATCAATAGGTGATGCAGGTAGAGGTCTTAAAACACAAGCTGATATATTTAAAGACTTAGGAGTAAACATAAAAAATTCAGATGGCTCTCTAAAAAGTTTTGAAGGTATATTAAAAGAAACAGCAGATGGATTAGGTGAATTAGGCTCTGAAGCAGAGAGAGCAACAGTATTAGCGAATTTATTTGGTAGAGCAGGTATTCAATTCAGCGAAATATTTAGAAATGGATCAGAAGGTCTTGATGGTTTTATAGATAGAGCAAAAACTTTAGGTATAATTCTTGATGAACAAACTATAAGAAATGTTGAAAAGTTTAATGATTCTGTTTCAGTAATTGGTTTACAGCTTGGTGCTGTAAAAAATCAAGTCTTTGCTGCTTTTGTACCAGCATTACAAGCAATAAGTACAGAGCTTAGTGATAACCTAACTAAAGCTAATGCAGCTTCAGGTGGTTTTCAAACATTAGGACAAAATATAGCTGTAAGTCTGTTGCAAGGTTTACAACAATTTTCCTTAGCTGTAGCTGGTTTTTTTGATTCTATTTCTGCATTTACTGTAAGTGTACAGGGTGGTTTTTTAACTATAAGAGAAGCTATGCTTAAAACAAGAAAGCATACTTTAGAAGTAAGACAATCTTTATTTGGATTATTCGATGATTTAGGAAAAGAGATTATCGATGTAAAAATTGAATTGATGAAGGTTGGTGGTGAAATTTCTGATTTAGCTGAAAAAGATATTGGATTTTTTACAGCTTTAGCAGAAAAAATGAATCTTACTCTTGATGAAATGATTACAAAGATTTTAGCTGGTGGAGAAGCAATAACAACTTTAGGAGAAAATGGTCAATCAGGTTTAACAAATTTACTATCACCATTAGAAAGATTTAATCAACAACTTGGAGATGTAAAAACTAATTTAGAAAATACAGTTGTTTCTTCTATGAAAAAATTTGAAGATTCTATAATTGATGGTCTTAAAAATGGTAAATTAGAATTTAAAGCATTTGCAGATTATGTTGTTGAACAGCTTTTAAGAATTGCTATACAGCAAATGTTAATTAAACCCATAACAAGTAAGTTTGAATCATTTTTTGAAGGTAAAAGTTTTGATGGTGGTGGTTATACAGGCATGGGTGTTAGAGCAGGTGGCGTAGACGGAAAAGGGGGCTTTCCAGCAATACTACACCCTAACGAAACAATTATAGATCATACAAAAGGACAAGGTATGGGTGCTACAGTTAATTTTAATATATCTACTGTTGATGCTGCTGGTTTTGACCAGTTGTTAGCATCAAGAAAAGGTTTGATAACAAGCATTATAAATAATGCTATGAACAATCAAGGTAAGATGGGAGTTGTATAATGTCAGGTGCTTTCCCAACAAATCCATTATTTAGTGCTTTAAACTTTCAAGATAATAGACCAACGCTATTAAATCAAACACTATCAGGTAAAAAACAAGTCAGACAAATTGGTTCACAATACTTTTCATTTACAGCACAAATGCCACCTATGCAACAAGAAAAGGCTATGGAGATATTTGCATTTCTACAAAAACAAAAAGGTTCTTTTGAAGATTTTACTATTACAGCACCATTAGATAATTTAGGTGCATCAAAAGCTGAAACAGATATTTTAGTAGCAGGTGTTCATTCTGCTGCTGATGGTTCTATTGCACTTGATGGTTTTACAGCAAGTACAACTGGTGCTTTAAAAGCTGGTGATTTAATTAAGTTTGCAAATCATTCAAAAGTTTATATGGTTCAGAGTGATATTGATTCAGATGGATCAGGTGCATTAACTGTTTTAATATCACCAAATTTAGTAGCTGCTCTAGCAGATAATGAAGCTGTAACTGTAAATAAACCAAGTTTTACTGTATATCTTGAAAACAATGAAATTATGTATTCAACAAATGCTAGTGGTTTATATACTATTTCATTTGATGTTAGAGAGGTTATTAGCTAATGCCTAGAAGTTTATCAACTGCTTTACAAACACAAGTATCATCAACAGCAACTAAAACAGCTTTTTTAGTTGAACTAAATTTATCATCCACAATAAGGCTTACTGATTATTATACTAATGTTGTTTATGATTCTAATACTTATGAAGCTGGTGGTTCTTTTCTTTCAGTTGATCCAACTGCTGAAACAGGACAATTACAGGTAGATGAAATAAATATAGGTTTTTCTAACATTACAGATCAAGTTAGGTCTTTAGTACAAACTGGTGCATTTACAGATAAAGAAGTTGAAATATATTTAGCTTACTTTGATACTAACGAAGCTATTGTAGGTGCTATAAATTATTTTACAGGTCAAATAAGAAATGTATCTATACAAGAAAATATTAATAATTCTGTACTTAGTATGACTGTTGCTAGTCATTGGTCAAACTGGAATTTAACAAAAGGTAGACATTATTCAGATGAATCTCAACAAGCATTTAGTAGTAACGATAAGGGTATGGAGTTTGCTACTCAGGTTAAAGAAGATGTTAGGTGGGGAATGTAAATGGCATTTGAAGCAATAGCTGCATTTTTTCAAAAAGTTGGCGAATGGTATGCAGCTACTAAATGGGCGCAAACAGCAGTCAAAATAGCTAAAGTTCTTACAGCAGTCATGGGTGTTAAAGGTTTTATGCAGGCAAAAAATATGCTTGCAAAAGGTCAAGACATACTTGGTAACAAAACATCTGCTGGTGGCAAGATACCAGTTATATATGGTAATCGTAGGGTTGGTACACAAATAATCTATATGGATACTAACGCAAATGACTCTAGAGATTTATATGTAGTCTATGCTTTAGCAGTTGGAGAATGTGAAGAAATACTTGGCAAGACAATAGAACTTGATGGCAATCCTCTTACTGATTCAGCAAGATTTAGAGATGGTGGTTATATAGGTTCAGATAAAATCAATTCAGGATCAGGTTCACTAAATACTGTTAGTCAAAATGGAACAGGTATAAACGCTGGTGCTGGTGGATTTGGCACTTCACCAACATCTAAATATAGATATGTTTTTAATTTACATCATGGTGCTGCTACACAAACTGCTGATCCTATGTTAGTTGCATCTATGTCTAACTGGACTTCAGCACATAAACTGAATGGTGTTTGTTATATAGCAGCACATTATGGTTATGACAAAGAAGGTATTTGGTCAGGTGTTCCACAATTAACAGTACAAGTAAAAGGTAAAAAAGTTTTTGATCCAAGAGATGCAGGACAAACATTTGGAACTGTATCAACTTATGAATGGTCTGATAATCCTGCTTTATGTTTTTTAGATTACATAACAAATACTGAATATGGTAAGGGTTTACCTATTGCAAAAATAAATACATCTACATTTGAAAGTGCTGCTAATACTGCTGATACACTAGTTGATCCACCTTTTCATAATGGTTCAGCACAAGCTCTAACATGGAGTGGTGATAATGGTAATGATTTTATTAGTGTTTTGGGAACTAACGCTAATACAGATTGGTTTCAAAATAAGATTGGTGAACAAATTACATTAGTTAATTCAGGTGGAACTACTATTTTAAATGCTAAAAATATTAAAGATGTGCAAAGGGATGAATTTTTTGATGCTAGTGAAGATTATAGAGTTTATGTTGATGATACATTAGGTGCTGATTATTCATCTAATACAGGCACTTATCTTTTAAAAGTAAAAAGATTTCATTGTAATGGTTATTTAGACTGCAATAAGACTGTTATGGAAAATGCAAAAGAATTACTTGCAAATATGCGAGGTATATTTTTGTATGTTGATGGTAAATATGAATTACAAATAGAAGATACTGGTTCTTCTACATTTAGTATTACAGATAATCATATAATTGCTGATGCTGGTATAACTGTTGATTATGGTAATAAAGATCAAAGAGCAAACAAAGTTGTAATAGAATTTTTTAATGGTAATAAAAAATATGAACTTGATACAGCAACTATATTACATTCTGCTACTACTGATGCAAGTGATTTTACTTCTGATGATGGTGGTGAAGAATTAGAGGTAAAAGCAGAGTTTCCTTATGTAACTGATCCATATATTGCACATAATATGGGTAAGGCTATTTTAACTAGAAGTAGGAATCAAACAACAATACAGTTTTTAGGAACTTCAGAAATGTATAAACTTAATGTGGGTGATATAGTCGATTTTACTTATGCAGGTTTAGGATTTGGTAGTAAGGTATGTAGAGTTGAAGCATTAGAGCTTCAATCTGATGGTTTAGTATCTGTTGGTTTAATAGAATATTTTGATGTTTATACTTGGGAAGTACCAGCACAAGAACCAGTAGAAGAACTTGCAAACTTACCATCTGCTTATGCTGTAAAAGCACCAACAGGTTTAGCATTTACTGATACTGATGCAAGTTCTACTGGTAGACCTTTTTTATCTTGGAATGAGCCAACTGATTTTCCTAATTATCAATATAGGGTAAATGTTGTTGATTCTTCAGGCAATCAAGTTGTGAATAAAATAGTAGATGTTGAAAATTGCGATCTTAATTTTATTCCAAAAGGCACAAACTATGTTGCAAGTGTTTCTTCTTTGAATCCTTTAGGTAGTGAATCTACAGCAGCTACATTAACATTTACAGTTGGAGATGAACCTACAGTAGCTACAGATATTAAAGATGGATCAATTACAAGTGGCAAGATAGCAGATGATGCAGTAACTACAGCAAAAATTATAGATGATGCTGTAACAAATGCCTTGATAGCTACAGATGCAGTAAATCAAGATAGTATTGCAGCAAATGCTGTTACAGCTTCAGAAATAGTTGCAGGTACTATTACTACATCAGAAATAGCATCATCTACAATAGTTGCTGGTAATATAGCTTCAGGAACACTTACATCTGCATCAGGTGTTTTTGGAACTATATCTGCTAATGATGTTACTACTGGAACACTAAATGCAAGTAATGTAGCTGTAACAAACTTAAATGCAGACAATATTACTACTGGAACTTTAAATGCTGATAACATACAAATAGATGATGTAACTATTGATTCAGATGGTAGTGGTAATTTAATTGTAAAATCAGGTGGTGTAGGTACAACACAAATAGCAGATGATGCTGTTACAGATGCAAAGGTATCTAATTTAAGTGCAAACAGCATTACATCTGATACTTTAGATTCTGCAAGAATTAACACTAATACTTTAAATGTAAAACATTTTGATAATGTTAGTACAGATATTAAAAGTCATTTAGCAACTGAAACTTTTATGCCTTTATTAAGGTATGGATCAGCAATTAGAGGTGCTGGTGGTAGCACTATTTATACAGGCAGTAATGATTCTTTTGTGCCTGTAACCATAACAAGTGTTAGAGATAATGCTACTTATACAGCAGTTTTATCAGCTGTATTAGGGGATGTGAATGGTGGCAGGGTTCAATATTCTTTAGATAATTCAAATTGGACTGATGCTTCAGGTGGCGAAACAAATATTTATTGGAGTGCTGGAACTTATAGAGGTTATGTTTATATGTATCAAGGTCAAATAACTACACTTAGCGATACTCAATCAACTGTTTATTGGAGAGTTTATTTTTCAGGTACTTATAATCATACTCATATGCAACTTCATGTAACTTTGGATAACACAACATAATGAAAGATTTTACAATTTATAAAACAGATACAGGAATAATAGAATATGTTACAAGTTCAGATTGTAATATAACTGATATACCTATAAAGGAAGATGAAACAATAGTAGAGGGTAATTATTCACCATCTAAATATAAATTTGTTAATGGTAAACCTGTAGAGCAAGAAATAACAATAAATTACAATACAAATGATTTATAAATTTTAAACAAAGGTATAAAATTAAAAAGAGGACTTTAATATGGCACAACACGATTACAACATAGCAAACCAAACAGGTGCTAACTTTAGAACAGACTTAAATAATGCTCTGTTAGCTATTTCATCAAACAATAGTGGTTCAAGTGAGCCATCTACTACTTTTGCTTATGAGTGGTGGATTGATACATCTGCAAATGTTTTAAAACTTAGAAATTCAGCTAACGATGCTTGGATAACAATGCCATTTAGCATAACTGCTAATAACACAATAGATATAAATGCTGGAACTGTTAATGGTATTACATCATTTAGTTTTAGTTCAGGATCAACAGTAACCTCTATATTAGATGAAGATAATTTAAGTAGTGATTCTGCAACAGCATTAGCAACACAACAATCAATTAAGGCTTATGTAGATAGCCAAGTTACAGCACAAGATTTAGATATTAGCGATGGTTCTTCTACTATTGCTATTGATCTTGATTCAGAAACTTTATCGCTATTAGGTGGTACTGGTGTTACATCAGCAGCTTCAGGTAATGGCGTAACTTTCTCTATTGGTCAATCAGTAGCAACATCAGACAATGTAGTATTTAATCAAGTAACAGGTGCTTTGGTTGGTAATGCTTCTACTGCAACTGCATTGGCTACAGCAAGAAATATATCAGGTGTAAGTTTTGATGGAACTGCAAACATAACATTAGATACAGACGATATAGGTGAAGGAACAACAAACAAATACTTTACAAATGAAAGGGTAGATGACCAAGTAAATACATTATTAACAGCAGGTGCAAATATAAGTCTTACTTATGATGATACTGCTGGAACATTAACAATAGCTAATACTAATAGTGCTGATATAACATCTGTAGTAGCAGGAGATGGCTTGACTGGTGGTGGTACAGCAGGAGATGTTACTTTAGCTGTTGGCGTAGATGATTCTTCTATAGAGATAAACTCTGATGCACTTAGAGTGAAAGCGACTGGTATAACAAATGCTATGTTAGCTGGTTCTATTGCAAATGCTAAGTTAGCTAATTCAAGTGTTACTGTAAATTCACAAGCAATAGCATTAGGTGGATCACATACATTTGATACTGATGATATTGGTGAAGGTTCTAGTAATTTATATTTTACTAATGAAAGAACTGATGATCGAGTTGCAGCATTAATACAAAATGGAACTGGTATAAGTTTTACTTATGATGATACTGCTGGAACATTAACGCCAGTTATAACACTATCACCATTTGATACAGACAATCTTAGCGAGGGTTCAAGCAATCTTTACTATACAGATGCAAGAGCAAATTCTGCTATTGATGCTAGGGTTACAAACACATTTATTAATAATTTATCAGGTGTTGTTGCAGATACAGCTACAGCACTTGCTACAGGTAGAACTATTGCTTTATCAGGAGATGTTACAGCTTCAGGTGTTAGCTTTGATGGTACAGGTAATATTACTTTATCTACAACTATTGCAGCAAATAGTGTAGCTTTAGGAACTGATACAACAGGTAATTATGTAGCAACTATAGCTGATGCTGGTAATACAAGAATAACTGTAGCTAATTCAGGAAGTGAAACTGCTGCAATAACATTAGATATTGCTGATGATGCTATAGGAACAGATCAATTAGCTAACAATGCCGTTACTTTAGGAACACAATCAACAGGAAATTATGTAGCTACAATTGCAGGAACAACTAATGAAATAGAAGTATCAGGTTCAGGTAGTGAAACTGCAACAGTAACAATAGGTTTACCTGATGATGTAACTATTGCAGGTAATCTAACAGTTAATGGTACAACTACAACTGTTAATAGTGATACTTTATCTGTAACTGATCCATTGATTAAATTAGCAAAAGCTAATACTGGTGCTGATTCACTAGATATAGGATTTTATGGATTGTATGACACTTCAGGATCGCAAGATTTATATGCAGGGTTATTTAGAGATGCAAATGATTCAGGTAAGTTTAAGCTATTTAAAGATTTACAAGTAGAACCAACAACAACAGTTAATACATCAGGAACAGGATATGCTGGTGGAACACTTGTTGCTACATTTGAAGGAAATATAACAGGTAATGTAACAGGACAAGTTTCAACATTATCTAACCATGATACAGATAATTTATCAGAGGGTTCTAGTAATTTATATTTTACTAATGCAAGAAGTAGATCAGCAATATCTGCTAGTGGTGATATTTCTTACAATAGTTCTACAGGTGTTATTAGCTTTACACAATCATCAGCACCAGTAACAAGTGTAAATTCAGCAACAGGGGCAGTTACATTAGATACTGATGATATTGCAGAAGGTTCTAGCAACCTATATATGACAACTGAAAGAGTGCAAGATATAGTTGGTGGCATGGTTACAGGTAATACTGAAACAGGTATTACAGTAACTTATGATGATTCAGATGGTACTTTAGATTTTGTAGTAGGAACTTTAAACCAAGATACAACAGGAAATGCAGCAACAGCAACAGCATTAGAAACAGCAAGGGCAATAGCATTATCAGGAGATGTAGTAGGTACTGCAAACTTTGATGGAACAGCAGGTATATCTATTTCTACAACAATTCAAGCTAATTCAGTTGCACTTGGAACAGACACTACAGGCGATTATGTAAGTACCATAACAGCAGGAACAGGTCTTACATCAACAGGTGCTACATCAGGTGAGGGTGTTGCACATTCATTATCAGTAGATGCTGCTCAAACTCAAATTACAAGTGTTGGTGCTTTAGATGGTGGATCAATAACATCAGGATTTGGAAGCATAGATGTAGGTTCTTCTGCTATAACAACATCAGGAACAGTAACAGGTGGCACACTAGCAGGAACTTTATCAACAGCAGCACAAACTAATATTACAAGTCTTGGAACTCTATCAACACTTACAGTAGATGATATAACAATAAATGGTTCTACTATTTCTGATGCAGGTGATTTAACACTAGATGTTGGTGGAGATATTAATTTAGATGCTGATGGTGGTAATGTCATGTTTAAAGATGGTGGTACTGAAATTGGTTTATTAGCTAATACAGGCACTAACTTTGTAATAATGTCTAGAGTAGATGACAAAGATATTATATTTAAAGGAAAAGATAATGGCTCAACAATATCTGCCCTCACCCTTGATATGTCAGATGCAGGTGCTGCTACATTTAATAATAAAATTATTGCTACTGAATTAGACATAAGTGGAAATGTAGATATTGATGGAACACTAGAAACAGATAACCTTACAATAGGTAGTCAACAAGGTTCAGATGGACAAGTTTTAACCTCAACAGGAAGTGGTGTTGCTTGGGAAGATGCAGGATCAGGAACAACTATTAATAACAATGCTGATAATAGAGTAATAACTGGTAGTGGTAGTGCAAATACTTTAAATGGTGAATCAGGTCTTACTTATGATGGTTCTACTTTAAGTGTTACAGGCACAATCAATGGCGTAGGTATTAAATATAACATAGCTGACTTTACTAATAGTTTACTCATTAGTAATGATGCTGGTACAGGCACACTTGATGGTGCTAATAACAATACAGGATTAGGTTTTGAAGTATTTGATGATTTGACAAGTGGCGACCAAAATACAGGTGTTGGTGTTCAAGCATTAGCCAAAGTTACTACTGGTTCAAACAATAATGCTTTTGGTGAAACAGCTTTATTTACTAATACTACAGGTGGTAATAATGTTGCTATGGGCAGAGCTGCTTTAGAGAGCAATACGACAGCAGATAATAATACAGCCATAGGACACCAATCACTTAAAGCGAACTCAACAGGTACTACAAATGTTGCAGTTGGTAGTTCAGCTTTATTAGCAAACACTACATCATCTAACAACACAGCAGTAGGTGCAAGTTCTCTAGCAGCAAACACCACAGGTGCTTCAAATACAGCAGTTGGGTCTTTAGCTTTATTAGCAAATACTACAGGTTACGATAATGTCGCAGTAGGAAGAAACTCACTTGATGCAAATACTGATGGGCATAGTAATACAGCACTTGGAGAAAGTTCTCTAACAAGCAATACGACAGGAGATAGAAATGTTGCTATTGGTCAAAATGCTATGGCAGTTAATACAACTGGTGGTGAAAATGTAGCTATAGGAAGAAACGCACTTGATGCAAATACCACTGCTTCAAATAATACTGCTATTGGTGATTCTGCTTTAAGTGCAAACACTACAGGTTCAGGCGATGTAGCAATAGGTCATAATAGTTTAATTTCAAATACAGAAGGTTCTCAGCAAGTGGCAGTAGGAAAGGATTCTATGTATTCAAACACCACTGGATATAACAATGTAGCAGTTGGTTGGGAAGCAATGAAAGCAAACACAACTGGTTATCTCAATACAGCAGTTGGTCAGCAATCTATGTTAGCTAACACTACAGGTTATCAAAATGTTTCTATAGGTCACAACACTTTAGCAGCAAATACCGAAGGTTTTGTAAATACAGCTGTAGGGGATAATGCTTTAGCATCCAATACTACTGGTGATGCTAATATTGCTATAGGAGGAAATGCTTTAGATGCTCTTACAACACCAAGTGGTAATGTAGCAGTTGGCTATAAAGCAGGTACATCAGTTACTACAGCAACTAGATTTGTAGCAGTTGGCTATCAAGCAGCAGCATCTAATACAACAGGTGGTTACACAACAGCAATAGGTTATGATTCATTAAAAGCTCAAACTACAGGTGGTTCAAATACAGCAGTTGGCACTAGATCAATGGAAGATTTAACAACTGGTGATGTTAATACTGGTGTGGGTGAAGCCTGTATGTATAAACTAACTACAGGTGATTATAATTCAGGCTTTGGTCAATGTATGGTAGCTCTAACTTCAGGTAGTAGGAATACAGCAGTTGGCATGAATGCAGGTAATGATATTACTACAGGTCTATATAATGTTGTTCTTGGAATGAATAATACAACTTCAGGTAATGGTTCAAGTCAAATTGTACTAGGATATGGAGTGCAGGGTACAGGAGATAGTAATTTTACATTTGGTGGTAGTTCTACAGATTCAAACATAGCTTTTGGTGCTACCACAATTACAGCACCTTCAGATATAAGATTAAAAGAAAATATACAAGATGAAGAAATAGGTTTAGATTTTATAAACGATTTAAGACCTGTTACTTTTCAATGGAAAAAAGAAAAAGATATTCCTTCAGAAATGAAAGCCTATAAAGAAGGTTCTGAAGAAAGAGTAATGAATGGTAAATATAATCATGGTTTTATAGCACAAGAAGTTAAAGAAGTTATCGATAAACATAATTTAAAAGATGGCTTTGATATGTGGACTGAAGATAAATCAGATGGAAGGCAAAGAATAGGCGATGCTTCATTGATGCCTTTAATGGTTAAAGCAGTTCAAGAACTTTCTACGCAAGTAGATGAATTAAAATCTGAAATAAAAACTTTAAAAGGAGAATAAAATGGCACAAACAGTAAATGAATGTTTAACAGCAGCGCTTGACAGCGTATCTATAATTGATGGTGTAAAAGCAGGAACTAGGGATGTTGAAAACATGACACAAACTAAAATTAATGAAAAAGTAAAAAGAAATGTAGATCATTTAGAAATTATATTAACTTATGATGGAACTAACGATATGCAACCTGATATTGTAGGTTCGTCTGATACTAGAAAAATTGATTGTTCTAATGCTATTATTACAGGTCAAGAATATATTAGTGCTAATACCTGATATACTTAAATTTTAACTACTTATAAGGAGAGTAAATATGAGTGATAATGAAAATATGGAAAACCAAGAACCAGTAATAATAACCTTTAATGATGTTGAATATAGACAATCTGATCTTAGTGAAGAACAGATCGCATTAGCATCTAGGTTAAATGTTATTGGTAGAAAACTTGCATCTTTACAAGCAGCACATGATGACTATGTTATGACTAATGATTATAAAAACATAGTTATACAATCTTTTGAAAGAAGCATAAATCCTGAAGTCATTGAGGAAGATAAAGAAGAATAATGGCTAGAAAGACTGCTAATGATGTTCATTCAGATTTGAGAGTGCATGAAAAAATGTGCGAAGAAAGATGGCGAACTATTTATAAAAAAACTGATGATTTACAAGGTACAGTTGATTATATAAAGATTTGGCTTATTGGTGGTCTTACAACTATTGTTGCATCTTTAATTACGCTGATAGTAAAAACAGCGATGTAATATGTTAGAAAAACTTATTGATCCTATCAGTAATATTCTTGATAAGTTTGTTGCTGATAAGGATTTAAAACAAAAACTAGAACACGAACTCAAAACAGAACTTCATAGAGCTAATATGGCTCAAATAGAAGTCAATAAAGAACAAGCAAAACATTCATCATTATTTGTATCAGGTGCAAGACCAGCTATTATGTGGGTATGTTGTTTAGGTCTTTTTTGGTCTTTTTTCTTAGCACCTTTTTTAAATTGGCTAATAATAGTTACTGGATCAGATGTTTCATTACCAGCAATACAAACAGAGGGATTATTAACATTAACACTATCTCTTTTAGGACTAGGTGGCTACAGATCATTTGAAAAGTTTAAAGGCGTTGCTAGAAATAGTTTAAAAGAATAATGATGGGTGGCAACTACTCAATTATGCTAGATAAAATAGTTGATATGTTGCGTAGGCATGAAGGACTTAGATTAAACCCTTATCAATGTACAGAACATAAATTAACAGTTGGTATAGGTCGAAATTTAGAAGATAGGGGTATAACAGAAGAAGAAGCTCTATTTTTACTTAATAACGATATTAAAAGAGTACAAGAACAACTTACGAGTAATTGGGGTGTATGGCGTACTTTTCCTGAAAAAGCAAGATTAGTTTGTATTGATATGTGCTTTCAAATGGGTATTACTGGTTTTATGTCTTTTAGAGAAACTAGACAATTAATGGAACTTGGTAAATGGGTAGAAGCATCAGAAGAAGTGCTTAGATCAAAATATGCTATTCAAACTCCAAACAGGGCATTGTATAATTCTAGGCAATTAGCTCTATGTGGTCAGGATGGGAAACAAGACAAGTGAAGATCATCAAGCTAATTCTAGGCTTGGTGCATTAGGAGAATCTTTAGTTCAAACTTTTCTTTTAGAGCATTGTGATTGGTGTTATAAAACACAAGAAAAACATCCAGCAGACCTAATGGTTGAATTAGGTTCTGCTAAATATACTATTCAAGTTAAGAGTAGGAGAGAAACTAAACAAGGTAAATATGTTTTTGCAACTGAAACTTCAAGATCATTATCTAGTGTATATAAGCACTATCATTGTGATATACACGCTTTTGTCTTTTTTGATAATGCAAATAGACATATCTTCTTCCAACCAAATAACACTACGCAGACTTACTTCACATTTAACACATCCATAATTACGCCAAGCCTAGCTATTGATTCATTCAAAGACACTTTAGATCAACTAAGTTCAGTTCCTAAGATAAATCCTCTTTTAAAGTAAATTAAATAATTGTTGATATATTTATATATATAAGTATATAATATACTTATGTTAAACAAAAAAGGAGAAACGATATGAAAGAAGTAAAACACATAGTAGTCTGCCCTGACAATGTAACGCTTGGTTTGGGTAAGCCAGAGTGGGATATAGTGCTTTGGTACGCACCTAGAGTGGTAAATGGAAAAATGGTAAACAGTAAACTTTTTCATGATACTGTCGCTACAAAAAGTGAGGCAGTTAAAATTGCAAAAACTTTACACAAAGAAATGCCAACAGCACCAATAACAATAATTGATGAGAAGGTGGCGTAATGAAAAAACTAAAACCTAATCAAGCTATTTATTACAAAGATTGGCAAAACAATGACAAACTACTACCAGCTAGAGTGCTTAGATGTAAAAGAGTTTGGTGCATAATTAATATTCTTAAACCTAAAAGTTTAAATGACTGGGAAACTTGGGAAGTTGAAATAGATGATTGCATACCAACAGATGATTTTACTATAAGTAAATTTGATTCTATTTTTGGTTATATGATCGAATGGAAAAAGGAGAGTGCATAATGAGATACACATTAGAAGTATGGCTACCAAAAAATAACTTTTGGTTTAAAGCATTTGTAGGCAAAGACATGATTGAGCTTGGCAGACAGATTCTTAAAGTAAAAAAACAAGGTCATAAATATAGAGTGAATAAGGAGAAAAAATGATTAATTTAAAACTTACAGAAAAACAAGCAGAGGTAGTTGATTACTGGCTTCAATATGGTGATTGTGCTGCAAATGAAAATTATCAAATTGCCAAAGAACGCTGTAAAGATAAATCATTACGAGAATGGATAGATTCTGAAAGAGAAGATAGAGAGTATTGGAAATATCATGCAAAGGCTTGTGGCGATATAGGTTATAAATTGCATAAATTAATTGAAGAAAAATAATGTTTATTTATCAAATTAATTCTTCTCTATATGGCAAAACCTTTGATTGGTCATTTACAGAAGAATGTCAAACCAAACAATATTACGATACTTGGATTCCTAAGAAGTCTGATTTAATTATCTATGAGAAAGACAAGGTAATTAGGAAAGCTGTTTTACAAGAGTTATGGGAAGATATGGAGGCTGATAATCAATTTATAAGGGATAGGATCAATGCAAAAGCAAGAGCAAGAAGAAGCAAACAAAATGTCTAATCCATTTCAACAGGCTTGTGATATTTTGGAACAGCAAACAAGAGTAGATATTGCTGAAGAAGAATTAAAAGAAGCTGAAGAAGTTATGGAACTGAAGAAAAACAATTTATTTAACGAGAAGGCAAAACTAGAGGAGTTAGCAAATGAATATGAATGATAAGGTTAATCTAAAACTTACAAAAAAACAGGCTAAAGTAGTTCTTTATTGGCTTGGTTTTGCAATAGATTCAACTAGAGAAAATTATGAAATTTCTAAGGAAAGATGTAAAAATGACTTGAAAAATGAAATGCTAAAACCATACATTGAAACACAACGAAAAGAGAGAGAGTTTTGGAAATATCATTCTGAAACCACACCTAATATCTATTACAAACTAGACGATTTAATAAAGGAGTTAGCAAATGAACAAAGCTAAATTAGTAAAACTAGCAGATGAAGTATTAACTGATGTTGATGTTGATATGGAGTGTGTTTTAAGAAAACAATTAGAAATACAGTTATGTGAAAGATTATCTCGTAAATTTAATCAAGCTCATTATCATCTTGAAGATAGTAGAGAATGGAAAAAACATAAGCCTTATGAACAAACATATATATCAGTAAAACCAATACTTGATGATTGTATAGATAAATTACTTGGAGAAACAAAATGATAAAAGCAATAGAGGTTATTAAAATGCGTAAAGATATTAAGCATTTGATTGATAAATATTTCTTTAGTAAAAGTTTATTGGCAGAGTCATTAGAGGTATGTCCAAAAGTTTTAACTGATTTAATAGATAAAGAAGTTATGCCACAAGATGATAAGTTTATGTCATTACTTACTAAACTAGATATGATAAAACTAGAAATACAAAGAGCAGAGGATTACCAAGCTGGAGAAACAAAATGAGCAATAATGTAACATTTAATCTTGTTGGTGGTGGTGAACTAAATATACCAGCTAGGTTTATAAGTGGTTTTTATAAAGATGATATTACTAGCGATGTCATAGTAGAGGTGTTAGGTGAAGAATACATAGTTAGGGATAGCCTAGATGAAATTAAATATATATTGGGGATAGCTAGATGAAACCTATAGGTAAGATAACAAGAGATGATTTTTGCACTCATTCCTTAGTGCCATATTTATTTGATGCTGGACATTTTAAGACTAAACAAGAGGTTCTTAATGACTGTATTAGGGCAAGGCATGGTGAAAGCATTAGGACACCACAAACACTTAGACAAAGAACAGGAGATGTATTGGAAAAGCCTTTGATACAAGAATGTATGAAAAGACTTGGAATAGATAAGTATGAAGATAAGGTAACTAAAAAGGTAGTACATCCTATATTACCCTTAGAGGGATCATTAGATGGTATGGCTTACCCTGAAAAGCTAACTATAAAAGAAGATATAGAAAATGGCATACATACATTAAATAGTTCTGAAGTATATCTTGATGGCGATACACCAATAGAGGTTAAATGCACTAGCATCTATCCTGATGACATACCACCTGATTGGTTAGGTGTTTTGCAATTAAAAGCTGCTATGTCCACTACACAAGCAAATGCAGGTATTTTAATTATTCTTTACCAGTCAACTGATCTTAGAATTTATGTCATACCTAAAGACTATGAGTTTGAAAAAGAATTAGAAGAAAAGGTAATGGACTTTAATAGAAGAATAGATGAAGAAGATTACTACACTCCACAAGTTACATCTGATGCACATATAAAATATCCAGTTGCAGAAGATGAAATTAAGATACTACCTGAAGATACAGTAGAATTTATAAAGCAGTTAGAACAAACTAATGACATGATAAAGAATTTAGGTGCTATGAAAGAAAAACTATCAGCACATATTATGGATCAAATGGGCAACGCATCTGTAGGTAGAACTGGTGAATATGTTATTAACTGGAAAATGCGTAAGTATAAGGCTCAACCTGAAAAGATAGTGCCACCAAAAGATGCTTATGAGATTAGAAGTAAAACATTAACGATTAAAAAGGGCAAATAGATATATGAGAGTATTTAGGTATTATGGAGAGTTTATCTTTTGCCCTTATGTTGATTATAAGAGAAATGCAAGAAAGTATTAATTAACTATGGCAATAAAGTCATATTAATATTAATATTTATATGGAGAGTTTATATGGAAGATATTTACAAAAAAGCACTTTGGATTCCAAGTGATCTACATACAGAGATTAAAGTATTTGCTGCAAAGAATAATATGAGCATAGAGTCAGCAAGTCAGCTTTTATTAAAATTAGGAGTATGTTCTTATGAAGAGGAGTATCAAGATGAGTCAAAATAAAGAAGCTGTAGAAAAAAGAAGAAGAGAAATATTAGAAGAAAAGCTAGATAAACAAATCAAATGGATTTATTTTCAAAGAGGTGCTGGTAAGCATTATAAAGAAATAGCATATATGAGTGGTAGAACTGTTAGGACTGATTATGGTGAACTCTAGGAATAAGGGTGCTGCATTTGAAAGATTTATTGTAAATAAAATTAATAATTACTTTTCATCAAACAATATAGATAAAAGGGTGAAAAGAAACTTAGATCAATACCAAGAAAAAGGACAAGCAGATATTTATTTAGATAACTTTGCAATAGAATGTAAAAGATATAAAGCTGGTTCTAATATGCCTAGAAATAATTGGTGGACACAAACACTAGAAAGTGCTGGTGATAAATACATACCTATTTTAATATGGAAATATGATAGACAAAAAATACAATGCATAGTTCCAGCTTGGTTAGTTTCAGATGTTCCAAGATCAAACAAGATTACAATGATGTGTCCATTAACAGACCTTTGCGAGAATATGGATGAAATCTTACAAAAGGCACATGGATGTTGAAAGTTTTATGCTAGAAAATGAGTTTGAGGACTATTGTCGAGAACGATTTGATAGAATAAATATCGCTTGTGATTTTTTAGGAATCATTAACGATGAAGATTATGTCAGCTTTAAGATGCGTAATTATACAAATCTTGAAATTGATTTTTTAAACAGTATTGATAAAACAATACATTAATGGAGAGTATATATGGATATATTAGGTGGAATGAGTAGTGGTGGTGGTGAGTCGCCTTACTTAAAATGGAAAACTGGAGATATGAGCTTTCACAATGGCGAGTCGCCTATAGAGTTTCAATATCTACAGCTTGATCCAGCTACTTTTTTAAGTGGTTGGGGATGTTACAAACAAGTATCAGGTTATGACTTTGTTTGGGATAAACAATTTGGTGTTGCAGCAAGTAAGCCTGAAGAAGATTATAAAAGAGCTTTTTCAGCTTGGGTATTACCACAAGGACTATCAAGACCTTTATTGTGGCAAAATATGACATTTGCAGAAACACAAGCATTTAATAAAATACTTGGTTTGTTTTGGAATGAAAAAGATAATAATGGTGATTTATTACCAGTTGTTAAATTTACAGGTGCTAAGAAGCTGCAAGTAGGTTTAGGACAATCTAGTGAGCTTAGTTTTGAGTTTGCTAAATTTGCACCTAGATCAAATGAGTTTGTTATACCTAGTTGGTATTATGAAGATGAAAGTGATAATGATATTAAATCACCTAATGATGGTTTATCTGATTTGGTTAATAAGCAGATCAATGACAATAATGATTTATTAACAGATGAAGATATACCCTTTTAATGCAAAACATAGATTGGCAAAGAATAGCACCTGAGGTAGCTAGAGATTTACTTGGAGAACCTAAATCTACAACATCAACAGAATATAGGTGGGGTAATAAAGGTTCTTTAGTATTAAATCTTGAAGATGCCACTTGGTATGATTTTGAAAATGATACTGGTGGTGGTATTGTCGATCTTATTAAACATCTAAATAAAGATGTAGCCATTACACTTAAACAGTATGGTTATGATTTAGCATCACAAAATAATTACTCCTCTAATGGTGGAACAAAAGTTCCACGCAAAAGTGGTGCTAAATCATTCTCTAGGGAACAAATGATTGATCTCTACAGACAAGCAGAAATTAAAGTTAAATATGCAGATAATTTTATGGTTTTAAGATTTCCTGAAGGACATCACATAAAGCAAAAATATGCACCATTTACATTAAATACTAATGGCACTTGGTCTATGAAAAGACCTGATGGATCATTACCTATTTACATTGAAGAAAAACATCTTGATAAACCAGTAATAATTAATGAAGGTGAAAAGGCACTAAAAGGATGTCAGCAGATATATGACTATGACTGTTGTACTTGGCATGGTGGGGTAAATGCTTGGGATAAAGCAGACTGGTCTAAAATTTATAATAGAGAGGTATATATTTTTCCTGATAATGATGAAGCTGGTAAGAAGTGTGCTAAAGACATAGAAAGACATTTAAAACAAAATGGGTGCAAGGTAACAATTACTAATCCACCTAAAGACTTTAAAGAAAAAGATGATTTATATGATGCTTATGAAAGCAATTACTTTAAATCGTCAGATGATCTTATTAATTACATAAAACAAAACAAACTTAAACCACCTAGAGGTTCTTTATACTTTCAAAGTGTAAATCAGATTATGGATAATCTTACTGAACCTGATTGGATGGTAGATAGGGTATGTGAAAGAGGAACAGTAATGTCTATCTTTGGATCACCCAAATCAGGTAAGTCATTTTTAGCTATTGCTATGGCTTGTGCTGTTAGTTCAGGTAAAGACTTTTATGGTTTTAATACAAAACCATCAACTGTACTTTACTTAGCTGGTGAAGGTTTTATTGGTGTTGGTCGTAGGGTAAAAGCCTATGAGGAGTTTTACAATATAAACATTAGTAATAAACCATTATTAGTTTCAAATAGAGGTTCAAGAATAGGCGATGATGAAGAATTTGCTATGTTGCAGAATGTTTGTAGAGATATAGAAATAGATAAAGGCAATATAGGTATGATTATCATTGATACTTTAGCTAGGAACTATGGACTTAATGAGAACTCTACAGAAGATATGAATAAGTTTATTCAAAGGGTAGATGAATTAAAAGAAGAATTTAACGCAACAATAGTTATAGTTCATCATACTGGACATGGTAGTAATGGTAGGGCAAGGGGTAGTTCTGTATTACCAGCAGCTTTAGATTATGAATTTAGGGTAGATAGGGATAAGAATAGCGATGATAAGGCTATGCTAGTTACTGTAAAGCAAACTTTAGTTAAAGATGGCACTCCAATAGATGATCTTTACTTTAAATTTAGGGAACAAACATTATATGGTTATCAAGGTGTTACATCAGGTGTATTAGCTATAACAGATGAATCACCTAAGAAACTAGGCTTAACTAAGGCTAGAGAAGAAACAATTAAGGCTATTGAGGAATATCAAAAAGAAAAAGCACCTAATGATCCAGTAAGTGTTTGGGTTAAATTTACGATATTAAAAGCTAGGATGGACATATCAGATAGTGCTTTAAAATCAAGATTAGCTGATTTAAAAGACATGGAATTAGTGCATTACAAAGAAGGTTATGGCTATCAAGCTAAATCCTTTGATAATGAGGTATTTTGATATGGTTGGGTTTTGGTCGGTTTTTGGTTGGTTTTTGGTTGGGTTTTTTGGCAAAATCAATAGAAAGATGGTTGGTTTGGTTTGTATTTCTAATACAACCAACCACCAACCAACTAAGATTACAGTATTATGAACCAACCAAATACATATTTAGATAATCAGTTAAAAGATAAATTAAAGGGATTACGCACTTATGAATCAGAAACTTATGCTAAGTGGGGTAACAGGAAAAGAATCTTTATGATGGTAGGTGTAGATTTTGAGATAAAGTTTTGTAGAGCAGAAATGATATTAAAACAATCTTTACGATCTGAATCAATTAAAAGAAAGATAGCTAAAATAGAAATGATGGATAGGGCATTTCAACAACTTAATATAAAATTAGAGTCTAGTGGTTATCATCAGATACAACCTAATGCTAGGTGTTTTAGATTTGATAATAAGAATATATTAGTTTGTGATACTGATGAAGAAAAACCATTGTTAGTTAAAATACATAAACAAGAGAAAGATATTGCAATATTTAGTATTGAAGAATTGCTAAGATGCATACCAAAAGACTTTATGGATGCTAAACATTTGTTGTCAAAACTAAGTAAAGAAGTGAACTTTGAGAAGATAACTTATGAGCAAAGGTAGTAAGCGTAGACCTGAAGATAAAAAGAAAATAGATAAGAATTGGGATAAGATATTTAAAAAGGATAAGAAAAGTGCCAACAAAGTTAAAGAAAAGTGTTAAGACATATAGCAGACAAACAGGTAAGACAACTACTGAACACTTTTATTTACACGCCACAAAGCAAGATGAATTAGTTAGAATAGCGAATGATACTAATGCAAATCCAAAATTAAGAATTAAATGTAAAAGAGAATTAACTAAAAGGAGAATAGCAAATGCCAAAAACAATAAATAGTTTCGAAGATTTAATTAACGAACCACCACATTACAACATTGGTAATATGCCATGTTTAGAGATTATAAAACAGCAATTAGGTAAACAGGGTTTTATATCTTACTTAGAAGGCAACTGTTGGAAGTATTTATATAGACATAAAGAAAAGCAACAGAATATAAGTGATCTAAAAAAGTTAAGATTTTATAATAATAAGATGATTGAAGAATTAGAGAACCTATAATGGATTTAAGTTTTTATGCATTATTGATGCTTATTTTATTAACGATATATCAATTCATGGTAAACAGATGAAAATAGATAAAGACAAATTAAAAGAAAAAATACAACAGGGTAAGTCCTCGCATGATGTAGCTATGACTTTTGGATGCCATCCATCTACTGTAAGAAGAAAAGCAAAAGAGTTTGGTTTAGTATTTAAGACTAAATCATATTGGAGAAAGTATGAAAGTTAATGTAGAGAGCAATATAAAAGAAATAACTAAGTGGACTACTAACGCACAAAAGAAACAAATACCTTTTGCAACACAAAACGCAATTAACACAACTTTGTTTCAGTTGCGTAAAGAAATGGGAAAGCAATTAGATAAAAAGTTAGATAGACCAACACCATTTACTAAGCGTGGCTTTTTTGTAGATAAAGCTAAAAAGAATTTATTAGTTGGTTTTTTAATAATGAAAGATGTTGTTGCTAATTATATGCAGTATCAAGTAGATGGTGGTATAAGGACAGACAGCAAGTTCATACCCATACCATTTATACCTAACGCTAGGCTAAATAAATTTGGTAATATTATTGGTAAAAGAACTGGATTGATCAAGAAAGATAAGCAATTTATAGGAACAGTTAAGGGTACAACAGGTGTATGGGAAAGAACCAATAAAAACCAAAGAGTTAAGTTAATAATTGGTTTTGAAAAGTCAGTTAATTACAGACCTAGATTTCCATTTTATTTAATTGCAGAAAAATTTAGTGCAAATGTTTTTAATAAAAACTTTGTTAAATCATTTAACAGGGCGTTAAAAAGTGCTAAGTAGGGTAGGGCAGGGCATTGTAGGTTCTTTCTGTAGGTTTTCTATGGGTAATTCGCGACTACAGTTTTTTTTTAGCGATAGGCTATATATATTTAGGTAATTGTTAGGTTATGGCAACGCAACGAGATGTAGCAGAACACTTGGACTTATCAACAAAAAGCATTTCTGAATTAATTACAAAAGGTGTATTACCATCAAAAAAGGGTAGATCACCACTAAATGTTGATGTTTGCAGACATAGTTACATCAGTTATCTTAGAAAACTAGCTGGTTATCACAAAAAAAGTGGTTCAGGTGATATAGCAGAAGAAAAAACACGCTTAACTAAGGCACAAGCTGATAAAGCAGAGTTAGAAGTATCAGAATTAGAAGGAAAGCTAATACCAGCACCTTTAGTTCAAGACACATGGACTGATTTTGTTGCAAATGTTAGAGCAAAGCTCTTAGGCATACCATCAAGACTTGCACATCAAATGATTGCAACTGATAACTACGCTGAAGCTGAAAAATTAATACAAGATTGCATTTATGATGCACTAAATGAATTAGCAGACAATGGAATACCTACAAAATATGCAGATCGTGTTGAAAAACACGAAACAGACATTTAAACCACCACCTAAATTAAAATTATCTGAGTGGTCAGATCGTTATAGGAAGTTATCGCCTGAATCTTCTGCTGAAGCTGGTCAATGGAATACCAGTAGAGCAGAATATCAAAGAGAAATAATGGACACTTTCAATAATCCTAATATTGAAAGAATAGTTGTAATGACTTCATCGCAAGTTGGTAAGACTGAAATAATACTTAATGCTATAGGTTATTACATAGATCAAGATGCTTCACCAATATTAATTGTGCAACCAACACTAGCTATGGGGCAAGCATTTAGTAAAGATAGATTGTCAGCCATGATTAGAGATAGTGAAAAGTTAAGAGGTAGTGTTAAAGACGCAAGAAGTAGAGATGCAAACAATACTACTATGCATAAGAAGTTTGCTGGTGGTCATTTAACTATTGTTGGCTCTAATTCTGCTTCAGGTTTAGCATCAAGACCGATTAGAATTTTGTTAATGGATGAAGTAGATAGATATGAGTTAAGTGCTGGTTCTGAAGGTTCACCTATTGCACTTGCTGTAGCTAGAACTAAAACATTTTGGAATAGAAAAATATTTATGTGTTCTACACCAACCATAAAAGGACTTTCTGCAATAGAAGCAGCTTTTGAAGAATCAGATAAACGCTATTACTATGTGCCTTGCCCTGAATGTGAACATAAGCAAGTATTGAAATGGAAGAATGTTGTTTGGGAAGAAGATAAACCTGAAACAGCAGCTTATGCTTGTGAGGAATGTGGATCAGTCATTGAAGAATCAAAAAAACAATGGATGTTAAAACATGGTGAGTGGAGAGCATCTAATGAATCTAGTAATACAGCAGGATTCCATATATCAGAACTTTATTCAGTTTGGAGTACATGGTCGCAAATGGCTACTAACTTTCTTGAAGCTAAAAAGAATCCTGAAACATTAAAAACATTTATAAATACTGCATTAGGTGAATCATGGGAAGAACAAGGCGATGCAGTAGAGTATGACACTTTATTACAAAGAAGATTGGCTTATGATAAAACTAATGTTCCTGAAGATGTTTTAGTTATAACAGCAGGAATTGATTGTCAGAAAGATAGATTAGAGTGCCAACTAGTAGGATGGGGTAAGAACTACGAAGCATGGGTTATAGACTACAAGATATTTTGGGGTGATCCTAATGCTTTCAATGTATGGTCAGATTTAGATGCTTACCTTAAAAAAAGATACAAGACTGAAACAAATAGAATCATACCTATTTCATGTGCTTGTATAGATTCAGGTGGACATCATACTAATATGGTTTATCAGTTTACTAAGCCACGACAAGCTAGAAGAATCTTTGCTATCAAAGGTTTATCACAAGCTGGTAAACCAATAGCTAATAGACCTACATTTGTTGGTAAAAATAAAGCTGTTCTTTATGGTGTTGGAACTGATACTGCTAAAGAATCTATATTTGCTAGATTATCTACTGATCCTGAATCTACTACACTACATTTTTGTTCTGATGTTGACGAAGAATATTTTAAACAACTTACAGCAGAAAAAAGGGTTACTAAATGGATAAGAGGTAAAAAGTCTTTAATATGGAAACAAATAAGACCAAGAAATGAAGCCTTAGATACTCTTGTTTACAATTTTGCTGCTATTTACATATTAAATCCTAATTATGATGTTATTGAACACAAGATATTAGTAAATAACTCAAAACCACAACAAAAAGCACAACAAAAACAAAAAAAGGGTATAAACAGGGAAAATTTTGCTACTTCTTGGAAATAGCAACTATTTAACTTATAAATATTGACATTATAGTAATGAACCTTAGTGTTATAGGTAGATTAATCTATAAATAAGAGAGGTTTTTACTTGTCAAACGCATTTGATAGAGTCAATTACACTACTAAAGAACCTAGTAAACTTGTGCTTGGAGATTTTTGGGCATGGCGTAGGGATGATCTTGCAAGTGATTATCCAGTTGGTTCTTACGCATTAACCTATGAATTTCACGAAGATTCAGGTGGTGGTGGTACTGCTAAATTTACACTTACTGCTACTGAAGCTGATAGCACCTATTACATAGAAGCTGCATCATCTAGCACCACCAGTTATTCAATAGGTGATTACATTTGGGAAGCATATATAACTAAATCATCTGATTCTAATAGAATTATGGTTGATTCAGGAAGAACCACTATTACTCAAAACTTAGCTAATACAAGTGCTGATTTAAGAAGCCATGCAAAGATTACGCTTGATGCAATAGAAGCTGTAATTGAAAACAGAGCATCAATGGATCAATCTTCAATGTCTATAGCTGGTAGGTCTTTATCAAGAATGTCTATAGATGAACTTTTAACATTTAGAGATAGATATAAAGCTGAATACTTAAAAGAAATAAAACTTGCAAGAATAAGAAATAAACAAGGTTCAGGTAATACTGTAAAGGTAAATTTTGGATCAACTCAAACAACTAATGTAACAGACTTAACATAATGGCATGGTATAACGACATATTTGGTGGTAATAAAAAACCAAAAAGAAAATTTAAAAGAAGTTATACAGGTGCTAATACAGGCAGGTTATTTGCTGATTTTATAACTAGCTCAACCTCTGCTGATGCTGAAATTAAGGATAATATAAGACTTCTACGAGATAGAGGTCGTGATTTGGCAAGGAACGATCCATTCATTTCAAGATACTTAAACCTGATGGTATCGAATGTGATCGGAAAGCAGGGCGTAAGAGTTAGCTCTAAGGCTCGAAATGACGATCAGTCATTAGACATTGGGGCTAACCTGCTTATTGAAAGATCATGGAAAGAGTGGTGTCAACTTGGTAGTTGTACTGTAAATGAAAGACTTACATTTATAGATTGTCAAAAAATATTTATAGAATCTTTATGTAGGGATGGTGAGGTATTAGTAAGAAAAGTTAAAGATACCAATTCACCATTTGGTTTTAGAATATCTTTTATAGAAGCAGATCATTTAGACGAAAATAAAAATGATACTATGCTTAAAAATGGCAACAGTATTAAGATGGGTGTTGAGCTTGATAAGGGTGGTAAACCAGTTGCTTATCATTTATTTAAAAAGCATCCATACGATAATACATATCCAAAACCACAACAAGAATATATTAGAGTTCCAGCAGATGAAATAATACACGCTTACTTACCACAAAGAGCAGAACAAACAAGAGGTGTATCTTTTATTTCACCTATTATGGCTAATATGAAAATGCTTAATGGTTACTATGAAGCAGAAATAGTAGCAGCTAGAGTTGGTGCATCTAAAATGGGTTTTATAACTAGTCCTGATGGAGATGG
>PAHA01000003.1 GCA_002711215.1 Flavobacteriaceae bacterium | reverse complement strand
ATGTTTAAATCTTCAGAGCAATTTAATCAAGATCTATCCGACTGGGATGTGGCGAAAGTTACTCAGTTTGGGCTAATGTTTGACCGGGCTACCGCTTACAACAATACTGGTGTATCTTTAAGATGTTGGGATACTTCTCTTGGTACTAATATGAATTATATGTTTTATCTTGCTTCATTTAGTCAAGATATTTCCAATTGGTGTGTTGCATTAATTGGGTCTCTTCCAACAGGATTTGATAATGGTGGTGGAACTAATCCTAACTGGGGAGCAGCATGCTCTGGGAATTCAGTAGTAATATCTTTTAGTGATGAAACAAAAACATTTGGTGATCCTAATTTTACAGTTACAGCTACATCTAATCAATTAGGAATCCCAATCACCTATTCAATTGCAGATACAAGTATTGCAACAATTGATGGGTCTAGCGGTGAAGTCACCATTTTAAAATCTGGGACTACAGTTGTTACTGCAAGTCAAGTTAGTGCTTGTATTTCAGGTAGTGGAAATATGACGCTAACTATTAACCAACAGAGTGTTAATATCGATGCAAATGATATTGAATTGACTTATGGTGATCCAGTTTACACTATGTCTGCTACTTCAAGTGTGACAGATAAAAATTTCACCTATACAATTAGCGATGGAACAATAGGATCTATTACAGGAGATGTTTTAAGTGTACTAAAAGCAGGCACTACCTCAATAACAGTCAGTCAACCCTCTAATGATTTATACTCCCCAGTATCAAAAGTAATTAGTCTAATTGTTAACAAAGCAACTCCAACGTTAGACTTCCCAGAAATTATAAAAAACTATGGTGACTCAAATTTCACTCCAACACTGACTACGAGCAGTACTGGAAATAAAACATTTAGCGTTTCTGACACCTCAATTGCTAGTTCCTTGGGAAGCTCGTTATCTATTGATGGTGTTGGTCAGACAAATGTGACGGTTAATATAGGTGAATCTGAAAATTATTTAGGTATTTCGGGAAGTACTACAATGACTGTTAATATTGGAAATCCAACAATAATTTTTAATGACATAACAAAAAGCTTTGGAGACCCTGATTTCAATATTAACGCAACTTCTGATAGTAGCGGCGCAATGACCTACTCTATTTCCGATTCTTCAGTTGCAACAGTCATTGGTAATAGTGTAATAATTATTGGAGCTGGATCTACAATTGTGACAGTCAATCAAAGTTCATCAACTTTATTTACTTCTGGATCAGCTACAATGACGCTTATTGTTAATAAAGCCCCCTTTGATATTTCATGGTATGAGTCTAATCTTAGAAAAATCTTCACTCTAGGGCAGTTCGAACTTAAAGAGCCAACCTATCCTTCAACATATGATGGTATAATAAGATATTCCACTTCAAACAGAAGTATTGTAAGCTTGGAGGGTAAAACAGTAAATTTTGAAATGATAGGAAGGGTGATTTTGACCGCTAGGTTTGAAAGATCTGCAAATTATCAAGACGCACAAGTAAGTGTAGTTCTTGATGTAGTAAAGGCAAATCAAGTTATAATTCCATCCGATCTTCCAAATGAAACCCCTCTAAAAGATTTCACATCCATCCCCATATCAGCAACATCCACCTCAGGTGCTCCAGTTTACATTGAGGTAACTCCTGGCTCAGCGGGATCCATCTCAGGCACATTGGGTAATTATCAGCTAGTAACAAACAATCAAACAGGTATGGTTACCATTACATTTTTCACAGTTGAAAATGATCATCCCAACTTTTACCCGGCAACATTAGAGTTAAATTTGGATGTTGTAAAACTTAATCAAAACATTAGTTTTCAGCCTGAGCCGCCAATAGAAATTAATTATTCTGAAGATTTAGAGCTTGAAATAAATGCTGTCTCTGATTCTAATTTAGATGTTAATCTTGAAAAACAAGATTTTAGTGTGAGTTCTTTACAAAACAAGATTTTAAGAGTTAATAATATTGGACAGATTTACATTACAGCTGAACAAGCGGGGAATGAATTTTATAACCCGACAACTGCTAATAGAGTTATAACAATTTTACCAGGAAATACAGAATTATCAAATTTTTCTATACCTGATAAATTTATTTATGACGATGATTTTGAAATTACGCCACCAATCTCCTCAAGAGATGACGAAATTACTTATTCTAGTGATAATCCAGATGTTGCTGTAGTCTCGGGAACAACAATTATTATTGTTGGAGTCGGTAACTGTAATATTACTGCTTTTATTGATAGTAACAACTTCTATAAATCAGCGACTTTAAGTGCTCCATTTCTGGTTAAACCAAGGGATACCGACCAAGATGGCATACCAGATGATTTAGATAATTGTCCCGATGTAGCAAATCCCGACCAATCTGATGAAGATTTTGACGGTATTGGTGATTATTGTGATCCAGATTTCCCTCTATGTGAAGGTTGTCCATTACCAGAAAATGAAATCAAAGTATCAAGACTAATCACTCCTGATACTTTTGGACCTGAGTCAACGTGGCAAATAATAAATATTGAAAATTTTCCCAACTCTAGAGTTTTTATTTACAACAGAAATGGTCAACTAGTTTTTGAAAAAGTTGGATATCAAAATGATTGGAATGGGACTTATCAAGAAACTGGTGATTATCTCCCAGCTGGACCGTATTACTTTTTTGTTGAGGTATCAGAAATCGGTGAAATTAAAAAGGGTTGGTTATATCTTAACTATTAAAATTTTCTAAATGAAGGTAAAAGGGATTAAAAAACATAATTGTTCAAACATCAATTTTTACTCAATCTGCCTTTTACTTTTATTAGTTAGTTACAACTTAACTGCTCAAAAATATGAAAATAAATGGGTCATATCTTTTGGAATTAATGCAGTGGATTTATTTCCCACTGGAACAAAAGAAAGTGCTCAATATGAACCACAAGGAAAACTATTTGAAGATTTTTTCAATATTTCAGACCATTGGAATTTTGGGGGACCATCCTTTTCAATCTCCAGATTGATTTTTAGTGGTTTTTCAATTGGAGCTGAAATGTCATTAAATAATATAAAAAAAATTAACGGTCATGACAATATAGATTATCCATATTATGCAGGTAATATATACCTAAAAAAAATATTTAATTCTAATAAGAGATTACGTCCATTTATAAAACTTGGATATGGAATATCTGGAATAGACCGAGGTTTATTTGGGGGGGGTGGTTTAATGTTTAGTCAGTATTTCTCTGAGACAATCGATCAAGGTTTAGGAATTCAAATTGCATTATCCAAAAATTTAGGATTTGAAATTTCATCTTCTCTTAATATAGCTACAGAAAAAACTGGTATAAATCATTTTAAACACCAATTTGGTTTATATTTTGGATTAGGAAGAAATGATAGGGATAACGATGGTATTATTAATAGAAAAGATAAATGTCCTGATGCTTCTGGGACGTTAGAACTTTTCGGATGTCCTGATTCAGACGGTGATGGGATTATTGACATTGAGGATGCTTGTCCAAATGAATTTGGTACTATTGAAAATAATGGTTGTATAATTTCAAATAATACTAATATTGATTCCGGTATTATTTCTGATACAATTTCTTCTGTTTCCTCTAAAACTGAAATTACTGAAAAAAATACTGAGCAAGATGTACAAGAAAATAATTCAAAAATTAAAGAAGATCAAAGTAGTGAATTAGTTATATACTTTCCTGCTAGTAAATCAATTATACTGGGGAAAAAAGCCTATGATATGCTTTTGGAAATAAGAAATTTCCTCGATTCTAATCTTGAAAAATATGTTGTGATAGAGGGTCACTCTTCAAGTGATGGAAATAAAGAATTCAATCAATTTTTATCTGAAAAAAGGGCTGAGTCCGTTAAAGACTATTTGATAAATATAGGAATTCCTGCAAATAGAATTAAAACCAAAGGATATGGAAGTGATAAACCATTATTTGTGGAAAATTCTTTTGAGAACAGGATATTGAACAGAAGAGTTGAAGTTAGATTTGAATAATCAAGTACTTGATCTTAACCTAATTTACTAATCTTAATATTAATTTTCGAAATATTATTTAAATTTATGTAAACAAAATAACCAATGTGTAATAGTTATATCTCTAGTAAGACGAACTAACATATGAATTTTGATTACCTATTTTCTCAAGAATTGCCCAAAGGAATTAAATCTATTTATGTAAATGGTAAAAGGATAAGTATTGAAGAATTCGAAAATGCAAAAAAAATTTTTTTTTAAAAAGAAAAATTAAAATTAAATCTAATAAAATTCTTAATAAATAAAATTTTATTAAGCATTGTGAATATTTTTAATTATTTATAATAATTCTGTAAAATAGGATAGTAGAGTAATATTATAATTCTTTAAAACTTCCGATATATTTATCAATAATTAAAAAATAATTACACGGTTAGTAACATTTTGAATGGTTGATTACATAAAGTTGCGAAGGGATTTTTAATTTGAATAAAATATATTTAAAATCAAGAATTATAATTTTTATAAAATATTATTAATAGTTTGTTTTCCTTTTCTTTTACATGGACAACAATCAAGTATTATTTTTTCAAAAGTTAATTTTAGTATCTATAACCCAGCATACACTGGAATTGAAGGCTCATCTCTTATAATCAATTCTAGATTACAGTGGACTGGAATTGATCAAGCTCCAAGAACAAGCTATTTCCTTTATCATCTCGCTCAAAGAAAGAATGTTTTATTGGGGATTTCAGCAATAAACGATCGTGTATTTATTGAAAATAAAACATATTTAACACTTGATTACAACTACAAGCTTCAAGTTGACCAAGGAAAGTCAATATTTCTTGGAATTAAGGCAGGTGGATTTTACAATAACATAGATACTGATAAAATTCCTAGAATTTTCAATGAGGCAAATCCTCTACTTTCAGCAGTGGATAGTTATTTTAATCCCATAATTGGAGTTGGAATTACTATGATTGCTCCAAATTTTTTCTTTGGGTTAGGTACCCCTAATATTTTTAACAGTAAAAGATTTACAGAGACAGAGGAATTTGAGCCATCCGCTCAAGATTTAACACTTTTTCATTTGACTGGTGGGTTTAAATTCGCTTTAAATAGCAAGTTAAGTCTAAATCCATCTGTTATCTATAGATCAATTTCTGATTCACCGAATTTCGTTAGTGGAAATATTTCCTTTAAATATGACGAAAAGCTATCATTAGGAACAGGTCTTTCAAATAATGATAACCTTTCGGTATTTTTTAGTTCCCTTAGCAAAAATGGGTTTCAGTGGGGTTATGGATATGAATTCTTAAATGGTTCTGCTGCTGAGGCTATAAAAAGTCCAACGCATGAGATTTTTCTTAAAATTAATTTAGATAAAAAAGAAGATTCAGAAGAGAATGAATCAGAAATTAATGATGAGGAATAGATTTTTTATTTTATTAATTACTTTATTATGTGGGTTACTGTCCTTCTCGCAGGATATTACCATTGTTGGTGGAACAGTGAAATGTCCAGCTCCTCTTGCGGTTGGTTACAGTAAAACCATTGCTGGGAAAACTTATTATGTAGTTGACAGTGCAGCAATATCTTCAACACTTAACACTGGAAGTTTTTCGGTTGGAGCATCAACAGTGACTCCTACTGATCTTAGTTGTGTTTGTACAACTCAAATAACAAACATGGATAGTATGTTTAATGGTCAAGCCACATTTAACGACGATATTTCTAATTGGGATACAAGCAACGTTACTTCTATGCAAGCTACTTTTCAAGATGCTACTTCATTTAATCAAGATATAAGCACTTGGGATGTTAGCAATGTTATAAACATGTATCGTTTGTTTTTTAATGCAACTGCTTTTAATCAGAATATTGGAAATTGGGACACCTCATCTGTAGAAAATATGAGTGAAACATTTAGAAATGCTAGATTATTTAACTACCCTATAACTGCAGCTCCTGACAGATGGGATGTAAGTAGTGTAGAAAATATGGGCATGATGTTTAAAGATGCTCGTAACTTCAATCAACGGATTGAATGGGATGGAGCAGATGGGACAGTGAAAGTAGAGCAAATGAATGAAATGTTTAATAATGCAGATGCTTTTAACTCCACTGTTAACTTAAATACAACTGAAGTAATAACTATGTATGCTATGTTTAATTCTGCTAATGTGTTTAATCAACCTGTAGATTTTAATACAGCGAAGGTCACAAATATGAGAGCCATGTTTGCTAGAACTGATAATTTTGATTCTGCCATTAATTTTTCAAATACCTCAAATGTTGGAAGTATGAGGTCGATGTTTTACCAAGCCAAATATTTTAATCAACCTGTAAATTTTGACACATCTAATGTTACAGATTTTAGAAACATGTTTGATTCAGCACAGCGTTTCAATCAAGATGTAAATACTAGAGAGGTTGGAGGGGTTACTCTATGGGATGTAAGCAAAGGAAATGGTTTTGAGAAAATGTTTAGGAATGCCTTTGCTTTTAATAAATCTCTATCTAATTGGCGACTTTTGGGAAATGGTAGTTTAAACATGCAAAATATGTTCGAAAATGCGAACTCATTTAACCAAGATCTTACTACCCAATCAGTAACTGTAAATGGAGTTACTTACACTGCTTGGGACACCTCTCGTGTTAGATTAATGCGAAGTATGTTTTACAGAAATGACAGTTTTAACGGAGATATTTCAAATTGGGACATGACAAACATTACAAACTCAGCGGGAATGTTTTGGGATGCTACTTCTTTTAATAGAGATATATCATCTTGGCAATTTAATTCGCCGAATAATATGATGAGAATGTTCAGAGGTGCAACCTCTTTTACTGGTGATATTACTGGGTGGGATGTTTCAACTATAACCAGTATGAGAGAAATGTTTATGGATGCAGATCAATTTAATCAAGATATTTCAGGTTGGACTCCTGTAAATGTTTCAAATTTTACTGGGATGTTTGAAGATACTGGTTCTAATGGTATTTTTAATTCAGGTCAAGCCGCTGGTGCCTCAAGCACATTAAGTTGGGGTACAGGTAGCGCCATTTCTATAGATAGAATGTTTATGGGTGCTTCGGCATTTAATGGAGATTTATCTAGTTGGGATACTTCAAGTGTTACTAATATGCAAGATACATTTAAAAATGCATTGGTTTTTAATCAAGACCTCTCTAATTGGAATACTTCAAGTGCAACAAACCTTAAAGGAATGTTTAATGGAGCAACTATTTTTAATAATGGGCTTTCAGTTGGTGATTCATCAACGATTATGAATTGGAGCACTTCAAGTGTTACAACTATTGAATCTACTTTTGCAAGTGCACCCGCATTTAATGGTAATATCAGTGGTTGGGATGTAAGTAATGTTACAGCGGCAAATAACCTTTTCAATGGTGCCACAAATTTTAATCATCCTTTGGGCGGATGGGATGTAACATCAATTAATAATATGAATAATATGTTTGCATCAGCTTCTTCATTTGATCAAGACCTCAATTGTTGGTGCGTGGTACACAACCCCAGTAGATCAAATTTTAGTAGTAGTTCACCTTTAAATTCAAAACCACCAAGTATGTTACCAAGATGGGCGGAGCCCTGCGACCCTTCAATTAGTTTTTCCACTTCAGTGATTAGCCAAGATGATAGTCCAATATCTCCAACCATTATTAGCTCAGGGGGAACTTTTACCGCTTCTATTACAGGTGGAATCGTACATAGAGTAAATCAGTGGGGTTCAGGCAGAGCAGATTTTTTAGATATTAATGCAACTACTGGCGAAATTAATCCAACGACCTCTCTTTCTGGAGTTTACGACATAACATATTCAACTGGCACCTGTAAAAGTTTTACAACATCAATTACTATTCGCTCGGTAAATAATCCATTGAACCAACTAAGCTACACATCTAGTTCAGTTTGTAAAAGTACTGGTGGGACACTCTCACCGACAATAATACCCACAAACTCTCACGCTACAGTTCCTAGAATATACATTGATCCAGGAAATCCAGTAAGTTATCCCAATATAGGAAATGCTCCTAATGGTGAGACCATCGTCAATTTAACTACCAACTCAGGCTTTACTCATTGGGAAGATGGAGTTGTTGCTGATGTTTCGGGGAACCATCCAAATTATATGATAATATCTGATAATAATGGAGTAGTTCACAAACCCGGATATTCATGGGAATTACTT
>PAHA01000002.1 GCA_002711215.1 Flavobacteriaceae bacterium | reverse complement strand
GTGCTTTTAGAGATGCATCTGCTTTCAATCAAGATATTAGCAGTTGGAATACTAATAATGTCACAAATATGATCTACATGTTTTGGGGGACCACTCTTTTTAATCAAGATCTATCAAATTGGTGTGTTAGCGAAATTTTTAGTGAACCTTCTGGGTTCGATTATTCGTCATCACTGCTGAGCGAAAATAAACCTAATTGGGGATCTTGCCCTTATAGAAATGGCGCAGCATCCTACAGTATTGAAGTGTCTTCTTCTAGTAATACAGATTTCACTCTACATGGAACAGATAGGAATGGCTATGTATCAGGCAATGATTTTGATTTAACTTTTAATTTAGGGGATACAATTATATTTGCCATCAATACACCTGATCATCCCTTCTATCTTAAGTATGTTGCTGGAGCAGGAACAGAAAATATAATAAGAGGGTTCGGTATTACTAAAAACGGTTCTACTAATCATATTATGAATTTCACACCCCAAGCAAAAGGAACATACTATTATCAATGTTCACTCTATGAAGAAATGTCCGGAACAATCGCAATTCAATAACAATAAATATTTAGACAAACCGAGTCCAAGGGATTTCTTAATGCTTTATAATTCATATATTAAATTATACTTAATCCATTTCAATGAATAGTCGATTGGTTTTTATGCTTGTTGCAATTGTACTGAAATCATGTGTGAGTGAAGAAAAACGACCTAATGTAATTTTCTTCTTAGTAGATGATTTAGGTTGGACTGATATCGGTTGCTATGGGAGTAGTTTTTATAACACACCAAATATTGACGCGCTTGCCCAGGCTGGTGTCAGATTTACTGACGCCTATGCGGCTTGTCACGTTTGCTCACCAACAAGAGCAAGTTTAATTTCTGGAAAATATCCAGCAACAATTAACCTTACGGATTGGCTACCTGGGAGAGATGAATTTCCATTTCAAAAGCTTAGTAACGCAAAAATTAGTCAGCATTTACCGTATGAAGAAATAACAATTGCTGAGGCCTTAAAAGAAGAAGGGTATCAAACAGCGATAATAGGTAAATGGCATCTGGGAGAAAATCCTTCAAACCCAACGGCACACGGGTTTGATATACATATACCCAATTGGGCAAAAGGGTGGCCTAGTAAAGGTTATTTTGCCCCATTTGGACTTACTGGTCTAGAAGATAGCGAGAAAGGATATTATCTAACGGATAGGTTAACTGATGAGGCACTAAGCTATATTGAAAAGAATCAGAATAACCCTTTTTTCCTGTATATGTCACATTATGCAGCTCATGATCCTATTCAAGGAAGAAAAGATCTTGTTCAAAAATATAAGGAGAAGTTAAAAGAACGAATACATAATGATGGACCAGACTATATCTTAGAGGGAAATCCTGACAACCCTAAAAACCCATCAAAAGAAGAGCTTGCAAAATTGATAAAAACCCCAGTATTTGAGCCTTATAAAATACTTCCAAACGAGACTTTCAAAATAAAACAAAAGCAGGATAATATTGAATTTGCGGGAATGGTAGAAAGTATAGATGAAAGCCTTGGTAGGATAATGAAAAAGATTGAAGAACTTGGCTTAAATAATAATACAATAGTATTTTTTTACTCCGACAATGGGGGTATGTCTGCGGCTAATATGGGAAACCCAGAACGAATTATTCCAGCAAATGAACAAGATATGGCTTATTCGACCTCTAATCTTCCATTGCGTGGGGCCAAGGGCTGGCTTTATGAAGGTGGAATCCGTGTTCCTTTGATAGTAAAATGGCCAAAAAAAGGAGAAAAAAATATTGAATCAGATATACCTATTACTAGCGTTGATATGTTCCCAACAATTTTAACCATGGTGGGTGCTAGACAAAGAATAGGAAAAGATAAAGAGGGAGTGGATTTTTCTCCACTTCTTAAAGGTGAAACTATCGAAAGAGGACCTATTTACTGGCATTTCCCTCATTATAGTAACCATGGGATGCATAGTCCCGGTGGCGCAGTTCGTGAAGGTGATTATAAATTATTGGAATATTTTGAAAATGGAACCCTGCAATTATTTAATCTTAAAAATGACATTGGAGAACAAAATGATTTATCAAAAATTGAGATTAAAAAAACAGAAGAACTCAAACAAAAATTACACCAATGGCGTGAAAAAATAGGAGCGCAAATGATGGAGTCAAACCCAGACTATGACCCTTCTATCAAAGCAGATGAATATTATCAATTAAAGTAATTTAAAAAATCATTTGTAAAGGACAAGGATGAGTTTTGAAAATTGAAAAGATGCTATGAGAAAAAAAAATAATTATAATTATGAACCAATCTATTGACAAGTCAAGTATGCTTAAATTATGATCAGTTTAGAAGGACAATTAGCAATTATAACAGGTGGAGCTGGTGGCATAGGAGAGGGTATATGTGAAGTGTTTTGTAAAGCGGGAGCAACAGTTGTAATTTGGGATATTAATGAGGGAGATTCTAAAACTGCTAAGCAGATTTCGTCCAAAAAAGGGGAAATATTTTATCAAAAAGTTGATATTACTTCTCCAGATTCTGTTCAAAAAGCTGTTTCAGAGATTATTAAAAATCACAAAAAAATTGATATTCTCATTAATAATGCTGGTGTTATTCGGGACCGATCGTTTTTAAAAATGGAAAAAGAGGAATGGGACACAGTGATTGAAGTAAATTTAAATGCTCTGTTTGTTGTTTGTAAAGCCGTAGTTCCACATATGAAAGAAATGGGATATGGTCGCATCATTTCCTCTTCATCAATCAATGGTTTTCAAGGTGCTTTTGGTCAAACAAATTATGCAGCATCTAAAGCGGCTGTTTCTGGATTTACAAGGGCATTATGTAAAGAGTTAGGCAGAAACGGAATTACGGTAAATGCAGTAGCCCCAGGACTAATAAAAAGTAAAATGTCAGCAACCATAGCCAAAGAAATTATAGAAGCCAAGATTAAAGAAATTCCTGTTGGAAGAATTGGAACCCCGGAAGATATTGGTTATACCTATCTTTTTTTGGCTTCGAAAGAAGCGGGATTCATTAATGGAATTACACTACACGCAAATGGAGGGGTTATGCCCACCTAGCATTAAGAAGTTATAAAATAATATTTTTGGTTGAAATTAAAATGATTTTCAATGTTTAATCTCTCAATAGCTTTAGAAGACAAGGCTCACAGGATCCCTAACCAAACAGCAATTATCTTTGAAGATAAAAATATTTCTTACAATCAATTTAATCAGTTGTCGAATAAAGTTGCCAATTTAATTTTAGATTTAGGAATTAAACGAGGTGATTCTATCGCTTTACAAGCCCCAAATAATCTGTTTTTTCCAATTATATACTATGGTATCTTAAAGATGGGAGGGGTGGTAGTTACACTTAGCATCTTACTAAAAAAAAAAGAAATAAGTTATATTCTTAAAGACTCTAAAGCTAAACTTTATTTTTTCTATCAAGGTGACCAAACTTTTGATATTGCAAAAGAAGCCATTGAAGGGGCAAAAGAATCATCTGAATTAATTGATTGCGTGATTATAGAAAACCAACAAAACACAAATATCAGTGATATTTCACTAAAAAAACTGAGCTCATTGATGTCAAATACCTCGAATAAATTTGAATATGCATTAACGAATGCAGAAGAAACTGCAGTCATTATTTATACTTCGGGTACTACCGGAAAACCCAAAGGAGCCAAACTAACACATTCAAATCTAGCTTGGAATTCAAGTGTAACAGTAGATTTATTTAATTTTAATAAAGATGATGTTGCCTTAACGGTATTACCACTATTCCATATTTTCGGTCAAAATTGTATTATGAATGCTGCTATTTTTGCGGGAATAGCTAATGTACTTTTAGAAAGATTTGAGGCTGATACCATTGTGCAACTTATACAAAAGCATAGGGTCAGTATATTTGCTGGAGTACCAACAATGTTTTGGAGTTTGTTAAATGAAACAAGCGCTATGACAAAGAAGGAAATTAGCTTATTAAAAAAGCATTGGAGAATTGCTCTCTCTGGTGGGGCAGCCATCCCAATAGAATTATTAAATGACTTTGAAAAAACCTATGGTGTTAAAATTTTCGAAGGATATGGAATGTCTGAGGCTTCACCTTTAGTTACCTACAATCAACCGGCTTTTGAAAGAAAAATTGGATCTGTAGGTCTTCCGATATGGGGTGTTCAAGTCAAGATTGTCAATAATCAATCAATAGAAGTACCAAATTATGAAGTGGGTCAAATAATTTTTAGGGGACATAACGTAATGAAAGGATATTTCAACAATAAAGAAGCGACTAAAAAGTCTATCAAAAAAGGATGGATGTACTCCGGCGATCTGGGCTATATAGATGATGATGGTTATTTATTTGTTGTAGATAGATTGAATGATATGATTATAAGGGGAGGAGCAAATGTATATCCTCGTGAAATTGAAGAAGTGATAATCAAACACCCAAAGGTTTCACTAGTTGCAGTTGTTGGAATTCCAGATAAACGAATGGGAGAAGAAATTAAGGCGTATGTAATTTTAAATCAAGACCAAAAAATATCTAAATCAGAATTTAAAAACTGGATTAAAACAAAAGTGGCGGCTAATAAGTATCCAAGGCAAATTGAATTTGTAAATGAATTGCCCCTGAATGCTACGGGTAAAATTCTTAAAAGAAAACTAAAATTCAAAGAGCACTAAACACTAAAGAGGAACGTAGGTAATTAAAATAGAATAAACAATAAAAAAAACTAAAAAAGGAATAACCAAATAGCCCATAATGTCTCTGGCTTGAAGATTTGTTCCTGCACCCATAATAGGAAGCACTAAAAGTAGATAAAAAGGTTGCAGAAGATTAGTTAGGGTTTCACCATAGGCAATGGCTAAAGATGCTTTAGAGACCATTGATATAATTTCTTCTGTTGGTAAACATGATCCGATAGTTTTTACAGCCTCTAAAACACTAGGGCCAATTACCGCAAATTCCCCACCTCCCGATGGTATTGCAAAATTCACAATCCCTCCTAACAGAAAAGAAAAATAGGGATAGGTTTTCAATGAAGAGACCGAAACAATTCCCTGTGAAAGAGATTCTCCAAGTCCTGTATGAATCATTATTCCCATAATACCGGCATAAAAAGGGAATTGAAACAATATGCTAGAAACATTGCTACTTGATCTACGCATTGCAATACTAAAACGTAATGGGCTTCTATGCATCACTAAACCTAACATTAAGAATATAAAAATCATAATGTTTAAATTTAAATTAAATCCATTTAGGCTAAAGTATCTTATCGTATAGACAACACCTAGAAGGAAAATGATCAAGATCAAAATAAAACTGTTGTTCATTTTGTCTGAAATCGATTTGAAGGGAAGCTCTTGCGATTCAGCTTCCTCTGCAATAGTTTTTTCATTTTTAGAACTATCCGAAGAAATCAAATAATCATTTAATTCTTTACCTTCAGAGGATTTGGGTCTAATCAAGATCATAGTAATAATACCCAAAATCAGATAGGACAGAATTACTAAACCGTTTAAATAAGAACCAAGTGTTTCAGATGTTGAAATAGTATTTTCTATGATTCCTGCCTTTATTAGATAATTATCTTTTGTATTTAATAATAATGGAATCGAACTGGATAAGCCAGTAACCCAACTATTGTTTGAAAAATAGGTACAAGCAATCAAGAATGGATAATTCACTCCTTTTATTCGATCGGATAAAGACCTTCCAAGGGCTGCAGCAGCAACAATCCAACCCCAACTAATCATTGACAATAGAAAACCAAACAATGTAACCATAAAATATACTTGAATAGGGTTTTTTATGAATTTGCAAAGCCGGTCAATTAGCTTTGAGAAAAAGGGTGAAAGAGCAATAGCATATCCAGTGGCAATAAGTAATACCATTTGCATTCCAAATTCTAGAAGTAACCAAAACCCTTGATACCATGCTTCTATAATTTCAAAAAAACTAGCTTGAACAATAATTATAGAGCAAAGGGCAACAACTAATGTTAGGACCAATGCAAAAACAAAGGCATCGGGCATATTCTTCTTAAAAAAATGAGTGAATTTTTCGCCTAGCGTTGAAATAATCATAACTGTTTACCCCCCTTCTGAAATATATTTTTTACTATTTTACAATTATATATTTAAAAATAAAAAAGTCTATTAATAAAAGATATTAGGTAATTTATCGAAATTAAAACACAAAACAATACTTATGGTGGTATACACTTAACTTTTATTTTTTCCTCAAATGTTATTTTTCCTGATACCTCCTCCAATTTAAACTCAAAATAAGGAAGGAATTTAATTAGATTCATTGTTAGAGTAAACAAATTTATTAAATAAGAAGTAGAGGCCAAAAAGCTCGCAAGGGCTGAATTACTTGTTTTAAGCAATGAAACTGTTATAATGCAAAATATACTTATGTTTATTGTAGGGTACCTATTGAAAAATATTAATTCATCAAAATAAAGTCATATAGGTTTGATAATTTGCTTCTTTCCAAAAAAATAAGGGTAATTTTATATTATGAGTCTTTGGAAAAAACGACAAGACGGTGGAGAGAATCCAGCTATACACCTAGGTACTTTCAAACTTCGCTTACCATTTATACATTATCGCTTTGAGTGGTCCGATTATTTCCAAGGACTTCTCATGTGTGCCGTTGACCTTGCTGCAATCCCATTACTTATTGAACTTTTAGGAATGCCTTTTGAAGCTGCTTTAGCAATTGTGATGCTCAATGGGTTCTTATATTTAATGCATCATTTGTTAGGAGATCCTGTAATTCCAGGGTGGATCACTCCAGCCATACCACTTATTATGGTTTATGTAGAGACCTTTGAGATGGGCCCAGAAAGGGTCAAAGCACTTATGGCTTTTCAACTTATACTTGGATTATTTACTATTTTTTTAGGGGTAATTAAATGGGCAAAAAAGGTTGTTTTTTCAATTCCCTCAGCCATAAAATCTGGAATAATTATTGGTGCAGGAATTGCAGCAATCAATTCTGTTTTTTCTGCTGGAGGTAGGTTTGATCTTTTTCCGTTTTCAATCTCAATCACTCTCGGACTAGCCTTTTATTTGATTTATTCAAAACATTTCTCCGAAATAAAAGAAAGATATAAACTATTAAGTCTAGTTGGTAATTTGGGAATTTTGCCAATTATACTCCTCGCAGTTTGTATATCTCCTGTTCTAAACGAAGCAAATTGGCCAGCGATGGAGTGGGGTTTGTCGAAGCCAAATTTTGAGTTGATGATAAATGAATATACTGTATTCGGGGTTGGATTTCCACCTCTGAATATGTTTCTAAGCGCAATCCCAACTGCATTAGCAACCTATATAGTATTGTTTGGAGATGTTTTACAAAGTGAAGCTATTTTGAAAGAGGCAGATGATAAAAGACGCGACGAGAAAATCGATTATAATCCAAATCGTGCTCATCTAATCTTTGGAGGAAGAAACAGCCTAATGAGTTTTATAGGTCCCGATATTACAATGTGTGGACCGCTTTGGGCTGCCATGCATATTGTAATCGTAGAGCGGTATAAACAAGGTAAAAAAGCTATGCACTCTATTATTGGTGGTAGTGGCTCTTTTCGGTGGGGAACAAACACAGGACTCTTACTCCTCCCAATAGTCACTTTTGTTAAACCTATTTTAGGGATCGCATTAGCCTTAACACTCATTATTCAGGGCTTTGTAAGTGTTCGAATTGGTTTCCTAGAATCTAGAAGCCTCAAAGATTTAGGCATCGCCGGGGTGATTGCAGGAGTAGTTGTATCAAAGGGTGCTGGATGGGCATTTGCTGTTGGAATACTTTTAGTATTTTTAATATATGGTAAAAAGTTCTTCATAGATGGGGGAGAAGTCGATTCTAAGATCTTTAGTAAAATAAAAAAAATGGATGAAGACTAGAGCAGCAGTTCTGCATCAAATGCAGTTAGCCCGACCTTACAGTCATTCTGCTCCTCTGAAAATTGAGGAGGTTAGTTTAGATGATCCTGGTTATAACGAAGTTCTCATAAAAATTGGAGCTGCGGGTCTATGTCATTCTGATTTATCAGTAATTGATGGAAACCGTCCCAGACCTTTGCCTATTGCCTTAGGTCATGAGGCAGCTGGAGAGATAGTCGCTATAGGAGAAGGAGTTCAAAAACTTGGAGTGGGAGACCATGTTGTCTTTGCGTTCTTACCCTCCTGTGGTAGTTGTAGTTTTTGCCAAACTGGAAAAGCAGCTCTTTGTGAGCCTGGAGCTAAAGCTAATGAGAATGGAACCTTAACGGGTGGACATCGAAGAATCCATAACAATGGAAACTATTATAACCATCATCTTGGTGTTTCTGGGTTTGCTGAATATGCGGTGGCTTCCACTGATTCATTAGTAAAAATTGAAAAGGATATTCCCTTTGAAATTAGTGCCCTTTTTGGCTGTGCAGTCATGACAGGTGTGGGAACAATAACAAATATAGCTCAATTAAAACTTGGAGAAAGTGTGTTGGTTGTAGGTCTGGGAGGAGTAGGGTTAGCAGCTATCCTTGGTGCCGTTGCTGCAGGAGCGACTCAAATTATAGCAGCAGATGTAAACCCAAAAAAAAGAGAGTTTGCAAAGCAACTAGGAGCCCACTTTACTCTTGACTCATCTGAAAAAGGTGCTTTGGAAGAACTAAAAGAGTTGACTAATGGGGGGGTTGATGTATCTGCAGAATTTGCAGGAGTGATTCCTGCACTTGATTTTGCTTTTCAAGCAACCAAAAGAGGTGGAACTACTGTCACTGCTGCACTACCTCATCCAAATGCTAAGCTTGAGATTTCTCCAGCCACATTAGTAGGTCAGGAAAAAAGTCTCAAAGGATCCTATTTAGGAGGTTGTGTTCCTTCAAGAGACATCCCAGCCTATGTTGAACTTTATAAAACAGGAAGATTAGCTGTTGATAAACTAATTTCGCACAGAATAAAATTGGAGGAAATCAATAATGGTTTTGAACGCCTAGCAAAAGGAGATGCCTTGAGACAAATAATTCTTTTTTAGAAAAATGGTGTAAATGAATAATAGTAATTTAATTTTTGATCGATCTTTTGTCGATGGAAAATGGATAGCAATAGGAGCATCCAAGTTCGATATTGTAAATCCAGCCAATGGGCAAAAGATAAAATCTGTCAATGATGGTGGAGTTGCAATATCAGAGAAAGCTATCGGAGTTGCCTTTGAAGCTTTTCAGGGATGGAAAAAAACAACAGCTAAATTTAGAGCAACTCTTTTGGAAAAATGGCATAATTTGATTCTTGATAATACTGAAGGATTAGCAGAAATTATGACACTGGAGTGCGGTAAGCCACTCAAAGAGAGTAAGGGGGAAGTTTCCTATGGAGCGGCTTTTGTGAAATGGTTTGCTGAAGAAGGGAAACGAACTTATGGTGACGTTATACCACCTCACACAGAGAATAGGCGATTGGTAGTCATAAAGCAAGCCGTTGGGGTTGTTGGCGCAATCACTCCATGGAATTTCCCGCTTGCTATGATAACACGAAAGGTTGCTCCTGCTTTGGCAGCAGGTTGTACAGTGGTGCTTCGTCCTGCTGAAGAAACACCTCTAACTGCATTAGCGATTGCTCATTTAGCCTCTATTGCAGGTTTTCCACCAGGGGTATTCAATGTAATTATTGGGAAAGATGCTTCAGCAATGGGTAAAGTATTGTGTGAAAGTGAGAAAGTAAAAAAAATATCATTTACAGGCTCTACAAGGGTTGGACACCTTTTAATGTCTCAAAGTGCCTCAACGCTAAAAAAATTAAGTTTAGAATTAGGTGGAAATGCTCCTTTTATAGTTTTTGAAGATGCCAATATTGATATGGCCGTAGAAGGAACCATTGTATCTAAATTTAGAAATTCTGGACAAACATGCGTGTGCGTAAATCGAGTCATTGTACATGAAAAAATTTATGAAAAATTTTCACAAAAATTGAAAAAAGCTATATCAAAATTAAAGGTAGGTAATGGAATGGAGGAAGAAGTCAATATTGGGCCTTTGATTAACAAGGATGCTCTTAAAAAGGTAAATGATTTTGTTGAGGATGCTATTTTGAAAGGGGGAGAAGTATTATTGGGAGGCAAAAGAATTGGCGAATGTTTTTTTGAACCTACATTAATATCTAATGCAAACTTGGAAATGAATTTTTCTAAAGAAGAAATTTTTGGTCCAATTATACCATTGTATAAATTTTCCAATGATGAAGAAGCTATTAAAATGGCTAACAATACTGTTTATGGTCTAGCATCCTATTTTTTCTCAGAGAATGTGACTAGATGCTGGAGGGTGGCAGAGGCCTTGGAATATGGAATGGTTGGAATCAATGAAGGATTGATTTCTACAGAGCTTGCTCCCTTTGGAGGGATAAAATTTTCTGGTCAAGGAAGAGAAGGCTCTAAATACGGAATGGATGATTATTTGGATATAAAATACATGTGTTTTGGAAACATAATATAAAATCAAAATGTCTGATAATAAACTTACCTCAAGAGAAGATTACAAAAGGTTTTATCCAATAACCACGCGATGGATGGATAACGATTTTTTTGGACACATTAATAATGTAAACTATTATTCTTTTTTTGACACAACAATTAATAGGTTTTTAATTGAAACAGGCCACGGACCTTTCAAGGATAACACAAAAGCTTTTTATGTGGTGCATTCTAGTTGTAATTATATTTCTAGTATAGCATACCCTAAAGAGATTGAAGCAGGGCTAATTGCCAAAAAAATTGGAGAATCATCCGTCACTTATGGCCTTGGTATTTTTATAAAAAAAGCAAATACTGTTTCTGCATTTGGAGAATTTGTTCATGTATATGTTGATCGACTAGTAAACAAGCCTTTACCCATTCCACAAAAAATAAGACAAACACTAATCTTAGTTCTCAAAGAGTCAACTCTTTAATACATTAAAGAATTGTAATTTGATTTGAACTAGAATGATATAAATAGAATTCATAACTATATTTCAGAAACGAAATAGATTACTTGAATAAAAGTAGAAATGGTGATTGTTTATATTTTATTTGAAACTAAATTATTTAATTTAATAGACTTTTAGTTTTTATAGATGTTAGAATTGTTTTACAATATTGTATGAGCGAAGAAAATAGACCTTATTCAATATTTTTCTAGTTAGTTAATTTAAGTTTGACAAACATTGGTTGCTATGAGAGAAGTTCTTATGCAGGATCAATTATTTAAGCAATTGGCCAAACTAGTGTGAGATCTACTAAGTGCTAAATAACTGACTATGTTTATTCACCAATGTAAGCAAGTTTGATTTATATAAAATATCTAAGAACTATTTATCCTATAGCTTGATTGCCCGACAGAGATGAATTTCCATTTCAAAAAAATAACAATTAGGGGAAAAGTAATAGCTGATTTAATTCATTTAAGAATGCAAAATATAACAGAATAATGAAATACTTTTTTGAAACTTCTAATCCTAAAACTTTTAAGGTTATGCCCAATACAAATAAAGAGGCATGGATTTTATAATACAGTTTTAAAAAGCTAGACGTGATTTGATTTGTAATCTTATCTGCATATGTTTAAGGCATTATTAACCATAAATGAATCAAAATGAAAGGTTTAAGCGTTCTATAACTATTTACGGATTCAATGATTACGGTAATATCAAACCTATAAACACAAAAGAATCTCTTTAACTTAAGGAACAGGAAATGCCAATGATTTAAGTATCAGTTTTTTTTTTTAAAGAAGTTTTGTCTTAATACAATTCTAAAATAAAAGTAGATATAAATTAAAAAAATAACACAACCAATAATAAACATAGCTTTATTATTCATAATCCCTTAATTTGAATTTTTTCTTCTTTGTCTAATTGCAATAGCAAAACCCAATATAGTAACAGGCCACAGGCCAACATAGAGTCCCTCAAGTTGTTGTCCCGAAAACCATAAATAAATTGAATAGAGAAAGCTCAAAAAAGCTAAAAGTATTGGGTAATATTTTTCTAAAAATTTCATTTTTAAATATAAGTGAATTAAACGTTATAAAAAAGCATGAATGCAAAAACTAAAATACCAGTTCATAATACTGTTAAGTCCTTTTTTTAATTTCCAATTGGTCCGACAATTGTTTAAAAATCTGAAACACAACATTAAAATAATGGTTAATTATGTTGTAAATATTTTTAATTTAGTTTGTGAAACCATAATGTATAGTTCCTTATGAGTAAGCTTAAAAATATTGATATTGAAGACTATTGGAGTATAATTAATTATAATTATGATCAAATCCAATTCGCTGAAGTAAAAGCCACCGCTGTCATATCAATTTATAGTTTAATCTTTGGATTAAGTTACACCTTGGATATTTTAGATGAAGAAAACATTTATGAGTTTACACTAGATTTTTCTGGTATAATTCATTTCGTTCTATTAATAATCTCTTTAATTTTAGTGATCGCTTCTGTAAGAAGATGTGTGATGTGTATTCTTCCAAGGTTTAATTTTTCTGTTGAACAATCTCCACTTTTTTTTGGTGATGTTTCAAAATATAAAAATTTTGACGTTTTTTATAAATCACTTGAAGAGGTTTTAAACGATGAAAAATTGTACAGAAAGCATCTAACTCAATCTGTTTACGCAACGGCAAACATAGCTTCTATTAAATTTCAAAATGTAAATAAAGGTCTAAAACATTTACTTCAATCGATTGCCTTCATGATAATTTTCTTTATTAGCCTTTATGCTTTATGAAAGCAAGTGAGTAAATTTCCAATTTTTTACTGGATTTCTTTTTCCTTTTAGTGTTAAGTCTTCATTCACTATAAACGTATGTTCCCCTTTCAATTCTTTATAAACACTTTCTGAAATAATGATTTCCCCCGGTCTTGCAGCAGAACATAACCTTGATGCTAAATTAACTGTATCTCCTATTACAGTATAATTCATTTGTTGTTCAGATCCAATATTACCACAAATAACTTTACCGTAATTAATTCCAATTCCAATCTTTAATTCTGGAAAACCGTCAGCAACCATTTCATTGTTGAACCTATCCAAGGTGGTAAACATTTCTTTAGCTGTAGTAACTGCATTTATTATATCATCTTTTTTCTTTAAGGGTGCTCCATAGAGAACCATTAACTCATCACCTATAATTTTATCAAGTGTCCCATTGTATTTAAATACCACATCAATCATTTTATCAAAAAATTCATTCAGTAGCTTTACGACTTTTGATGGCTCTAAAGCTTCAGATATTGAAGTAAAACCTCTTATGTCAGAAAATAAAACACAAACTTCTTGCTCCACACCACCAAGCTCAAGTGAACTTTCATTTAATAGTAATTCATCAACAATATTTTCCGATACATATTTTTTAAAAGTAGACTTTACCTTATTGATGTCAGATAAATCCTCGAAAGAAATAACTGATCCTGAATTTATGCCATCTTCAAAGACCGGAGAAATAGTTAAATTTATATGAGTTTCATTTTTATCTTTTCTGATAATACTTAAATTCTCTTCGTAGAGGACATGATTTCTGCTTTCAGCAAAGTCGATTAGTTCTACTAAGTTTATATTATCCTCAAAAACAATTGCATAATGATTATTTAAGAGGTTTTCACTAATGAATTTAAAAATTTCAATAGCCGATTCATTTATATATTCAATTTCACCCATCAGGTTGATTTTTACAATGCCAGTAGAGATAGAAGACATTATATTATCAATTAATTTTTTTGACTTCTTTATATTCTCTAGAAGAATAATATTGTCATATGAAAGAGAAATCTTTTTGACTATTGAACTAAAAAATCTTAAATCATATTGATCAAAATCAATTAACCCATTTCTGCTTTCTTTATCATAAAGAATTATACAACCATTCAAATTGTTGCCACTCATAAATGGTCCTAGAACACAATTCTTTTCTGAATATGATAGTAAGGTTAAATCCTTATTTGATTTATGAATTAATGGTCCTTTACTTTTATTTAGTATAGATAGAACACCTTTATTTTCTCTAAAAATCTTTTTTGAAAGATCATCATCAATTCCTAAAGACGCTTTCAAATCGTATATTCCTGAGTTTGGATCTTTAGATAAAATTATACCTTTAGTAGCATTCATACTAAAAACTAGATAATCTAGAAGATTTTGAAATAAAATCTCAGATTCAATGTTACCACTTAGTAGTTCTGAAATATCTAAAAACGATTCAAATTCTAATTTTTTATTTCTTAGATCAGAGGATCGTTTTTTTAATTTATTACCTAAAACTATTTCATTGAAATTTGACTGGATTAATAGCTTAAAGTATCCAAGTAAATTAAGAATATATTCTTTTTTAAATCTTGAATGTTTTAAATAAAAAGCACCTAAGTAAACCGATTTAATTTTTATACCTACTAAATGCCCTGATGAATCTACATTGGGGTTCTGATTTTCCTGAAAAAGATTTGATATGAAATGTTTTGATATTTTAGAAAAGGGGATTAATTCATTTTTTGAAAACAGTGATGAATAATTAATGTTTTCAGTTTTAAAAAGATTTATTTTTTTTGAATTTGGCAGAAAAGTTTTTTCATTTAGAAAAAAAAGCACTTTGAAGTTTTCTTTTTCTAAATAATCAATTATTAATTCGATTTTTTTCTTTGGAAATTTTTCTTTACCATATAATGAAGAGAAATAAGAAAAATTAAATTTCATTTTAAGCTAACTTTTGTAAAGCAGCCTCTTCGTTATCAAAAGTTTCACAATATTTAGTAAGCCCCATTATTTTAAATGTTTTCGCTATTATGGGAGCAAGGTTACAGAAATTAAGAGAGCCGTCGACAACCTGTAATTCTTCAATTATTTCTATAAGAATTGAAGCACCTATGCTATTTACAATTTTTGATTGATCAAGATTAATTAAAAAATTTTTATGCCCTTCTTTTATTTCTTGATCTGTAATTTCCTTAAGTGCTTCTCCTAAATCTTTATTAAAGTATCCTTCAGTAGATACTACAACAACTCCATTCTTTACGTTTTTATCAATAATTTTACTCATCTGATTTTTTATTTTTAGTCATGGTTAGTGTAGTACCAGAATTATCTGATTCATAATCTACTTTGTCCATTAGTTCCTGAATTAACATTAAACCCCATCCTCTTTTTCTTTCTGTTGTTCCTAACTTGTCATCAATGTTTGGTAATTTTATTGACGAAGAGTCAAATCCAACTCCCTTATCAATAACTTTAATTGTGAGGTTTTCATCGCTAATAATGAAATGAATGTAAATATCTTCTTTTGTTTCGGAGTGTTCAAAAGCATTGATACAAGCCTCTATTAAGGCCATGGATATCTCTGCTGACTTTTCTTCGGAAAGATTCATATGCTTAGCAACAACATCAGATGTATGAGTTGCAACTAATTCCATGTTTTTTAATATGGGAAGTTTTAACTCAACAGTTGGATTTTTTTTCATTTTAAAAAATGATTTATGATTATTTGCATCTAATTTAGATAAAATTTATATTTATTGAAAATTATATCATAATCCAAATTTTATGTTTTGTAATATGAGCGTAGCAAAAAAATCAGTCATCATATTTTTCACTTTGGTTGTTGCTTGTGGAGAAAGTCCAAAAAAGGGAGATATTATAGACAAAAACCCACTACTTGAATTGGAGGGATTTTGGAATAGAATAGGGACAATACAAACAGTTAATGGTGTACCCGTCGATACGATTTTGATTACAGAATCTGAAACACCCAAACTAAGACAGATTAAAGTTTTTTATAACGGCCACATTGCATGGATGAATAATGATTATAATCCATCAAACCCTTGGACAGGTGGAACAGGTATGTATGGAAAGTATAAAATTAATTCTATGGAATCAATCACAGAAAGTATATCACATGGCACTGGTGGTTCAGTAAATTGGATTCACACTTACAAAGATTCCCTTGGGGTAAATTATCGTGATGTAAATTTGGGTATATCTTTAAATGGTAATTACCATTCTCTTAATGTTCCCCCAGTTTTTGAAGGAATGGAAGGAATTGATGACACTCAAAATCCGACTGCATATATGGAATTGTGGGAGAAGATGTCTGAAATCAATTCAGAAACAAAAGCGGATGGTGTATGGAAAAGAGTTTATGAAATTCAATACGTAAACGGAATTCCTGTTGATACAGTTAGTGTGCCAAGCGATGGAACATTAGATGTTCATTTTAGAAAAAATGGAAGATTTTTATACCAAGTTGATAATACTGGAATTTCTGAACCGGGTGACGATCTTCATTGGGGATTTGGCGGCTATGGCCAATATGACCTCATAAACGAAAAATCAATAATGGAGTATCATGAATTTGTTTCTGGTAGAACCGACTCAGTTATTCAAAACCCACCTAAGACTGAAGGCCAAGCTATTGAACTAGAGTTTTATAACGATGATTTGTTTAAACAAGTTCAATTGGATTCTGTTGGAGTGAAATTGAGAGGGGTTGTTTACGAAAGAGTTCAATAAAATAATACAAATAAGTAAATGATAAATAGGATTACGTTTAATATTTCAATTTTGATTATGTTATTTTTTGTTGGTTGTAAAACCCAAGAAAATAAATCCAAAGAATCGGATGGTGTAGAAGCTTTTTCCAAAATTGATAAGAAAAGTGAATCTCTATTTACTAAAAAAGACAGAGTAAACAATTACAAAAAATCAATTGCAAAAGCAGAAAGCTTAAATAAATCATTGAAGGAAAATGCCAATTATAGTGGTTACGGAGCAACAGCAATTAATAATAAAAGTCAGAAACTAAAGGAAGATAAAACTAAAACAGAAAATATACTCAAAAAAAAGACAAATTACGATTCAAAATCTCTTAATTCTCAAGTGTATTCTGCATACTCAACAAATTAGAAAAGCTTTAAGCTACTTTCTTAATTATTACAAGTGTTACATCATCTTCAGGAATGCCTCCATTTAGCCATGAGTTAAGACTATCAAAAAATTCTGCTTTAATTTCTTCAGGTTCTTTTGTATTATTTTTTTTTATTAAATCTATTATTCTGTCATAATCATACATTTGATTATTCTCATTCGATGCTTCAGGCAGTCCATCAGATAACATGACAAGAACGTCACCTTTTTGAAAAGATTTTTTAAGCATTGAAAATTTTTCATTCTTTAACCCACCTAGTGGAAGTCCTTCAATCATAATCTCTTCACATTTATTTGATTTCGCATTAAATAAATATGTTGGTGGCATTGCAGCTGCACTTATCTCAATTTCATTTTTATTGATTTTGGCTACATTTAAGCTCATTCTTAACCTTCCTAGGTTTATTTTTTTTACAATATTATTTAATCGCTCTAATATCTCATTAACAGGTAAAACAGGTAAGCCATTTAAAGCTGATTTTATGATTGAAACCATCATCCCTGCAGCTGTCCCGTGTCCAGTTGCATCACCACAAATAACATGTAAACTATTATTTTTATCATTACTCTCAAAAAAATCATAATAATCTCCTCCCACTTCAGTTGAAGTTATAAGACCTGCAGTTATACTTAGTCCCTCAATTTGAGGGAAGGTCTTAGGCAGCATACTTTCCTGAATTTGTTTCGCTTCTTCGAGGTCCTTCTGTCTTCTCTCATTCTCAGCTTTGCTAAGAGAACGTTTAGCTTGTAATATTCCAAATAACCAAACAAAAAATACTATTATGACTATATATAAAAAATATGCAATATAGGACCTATACCAAGGCGGACTAATTGAAAAAGCATAAGTTACAATCTTACTCTCATTAAAATTTGCATCTAATGCTTGCACTTCAAAAGTATAATCTCCTTCAAAGAGGTTAGTAAAAACTCCTTCCATTGTTTTGTCCCAATTGCTCCAGTTTTCGTTTAAACCTATAAGTCTATATCTAAAAAAATTTTCTTCAACCTTATCAAATGATGGGAAGCTAAATTTTATTTTCAGGTTTCTTGAATCATTATAAGAGTAGATATTGTCACTCATCAACGCATATTCATCATCTAAAGTTACTTCATCAATTATAGGAAGCACATCAATCTTTTTTTCTTTAGAATACTGATCAGGCAGATAGCTAATAATTTTAGAGTCTTTTGATCCAAGCCATAAAATATTTTGATCTCCTTGACTATCTGCTAAAATAGCACCCGAGAGTTCATTTGGGTTAATAATTCCAAATGGATATTCAGATTCTATACTAAATTCTCCCTCTTTATTAAATTTAACTTCTATTAAACCATTTGAAGTTAAAAACCAATTATTTTTTGTCCTTTCATTAACAGTTGTAAATTTTTGCCTACCTGTTATATTTGCAAATCTTGAAATAGGGTCAAAATTCAATAAGTTTCTTTCAAAAATTGGAAGTAAGTTTTGCCCAGTATATACAAGTTTGAATTTTTTTGAAAAACTGTAGAGATCAAGATTTTGATCAAAAATGAAAAACCCCGCTCCAGTATCTAAAATATTTAATTCTAATATTTCTTTATCATCATTACTAATTATTGAATTAAATAATTGGTCTTTTGAATATTCTCCATTAGAAAAAAAATCCTCATTTTCAGGAGTTAGTAACCTTGAAAAAGAGATATTACCATATTTATCATACTTTCCTATAAATGATCCTTCTCCATTAATGGCTTCTATAAAGAGAATTCCCGCAGAGATCTCTTTTATCCCCAACACACCAACTTGATCAAAGATTCTTTTACTTCTAATTTTTCTTACGGTCCCTGATTTAGAAATTTTAAAAAATACTACTCCATCAATTGGGTGTGACATAATTACCATATCATTAGACAGAATGCTTTGAAGTGGTGATTCAAGCTGACGATCGTTAGAAAATAAAATCTTATTTCTACCTTTCAACAAAAGAGTATTTAAATTGTTTACGGACAAAATATCATTTTGTATTTGAATAAAATTTTTGGGTATATCATTAAATTCTAAGTCTTTAATATTGCTATTATCCAAAGGGGAATTACTGATTTCAATTTTAAAAACATCTTCCGTAGTACTAAAATAAATCTCACCATTTATTTTTTTAATACTCTGAACTAGCCCTTTAATCCCATTTGATTCACCAAAACTTGTAATAGAATTACTTAATCTAATTTTCGACGCAGAAAGTAAGCTCGTTGTATACAAATCGTCATTAATATCTATATGGATTGAAGTAATTGTATTAGAAGGCAATCCATCATTCAAATCAATTAAATCCACTACTTTTAATTGATCGTCTATAATCATTATACCTCCTTCGAAGGAAATTAAAGGTATTTTTCCATCAGATAATTTTTTTGTCTCAGAAGTATTATAGATCAGTTTTTCTTTAACCCAATTATTAAGAATTTTATTTTTTGAGGTTTTAAATTGACTTCCATTATATATCAAAGCACCTAAGTTACTGCTGAAGATAGCAATTTCGTTTTGGTTCAAAGAGAACATAGATTCAATCCTATTATTTGAAAATATTTCTGATTTTTCTACAAACTTGAAGTCATCATTTTTAAGTTCAAAAAGACCAATACCCCATACTCTAACAAAAATTCTATCTTCAACTTTTATTAAAGTTTGAATAGTACCAAACGTATCAACGCCACCTTTTCTCTCAGATATTTTCCATATATTATCAAAGCTATTCCCATTATATCTAAAAATTAAATCTCTAGTATACAGGTAAATGTTATTGTCCTTATTTACTCCTCCCCAAAAAACCTGATTGTATGGATTTATAGAGTCTGGAATTTGCTCCATAAGGGATAAATATTGTGAGCTACCGTAGGCTCCATTAACAATTTTCCCAAAAAAACCTCTGCCCGCCGCATATATATTATTTTCTGAATCTTCAACAAGTGTCCTGGTAAATGACGTCGTAATTTCATCTTCAATTTCCCCTTCTACCAAAATATTATTCACATTTTTACCATCATACTCTAATATACCTCCATATGTACCAAAGTAAACTTTTTTAGACTTATTTGAGCGTAAAACTGACCAAACAGATTCAGGTCGTTCAAGAAATTTATTAGAGTAGTTTTTAATGTCAAAGTTTCCTAATCTTTCGGATTCCGAAACAATTACTTTTTGTCCAAAAAGGTTAAATACACCAAATAGATTTAGTAATAAAAAGAAAAAACTTATGGTTGATTTCATTTATATTGATTCAAAAATAACAGTTAAATATAATTAAAAATGTTACTATTGTTTACCAATTATTTAATAGTTGTTTAGCCAGTCTTTATGGTTATTTTAAAATAACTTTGAATTTAAATGGGATAATTTGCCTATCGAAGTTTGTTAGGGCTCTTTATAGCAAAATTTCTTTTAGCTAATTGGTGGACTAGGTGTAAAAGACCGATTAAATAAAATTTAAGAATAAAACTTTTGTTTTATGTTTTGTATAATTTTTCACTGAATCTTATTTTTTTCATTAGGGATGTTTAAGTTTTGATTTGGCATGTTCTTGTGTATATCAGATAGGTTATTACCTTGGATATCATATATATCTCCAGTCCAAGAATCTATTACAAAAGATTCATTAATAGGAGATGGAGTATATCTATTCGAAAATGATACTATTACAGCCGAAATAATAATAGAGGCAGCAATTATAATTGTAGATGTATTATTCATATCCTAAAATTACAGAAAAAAGGCGCTATCCCTATATAACCTTTATTTATTCCACAATAATTATTTGTGATGTAAATAAAAGAAGTTTGGCATGGTTTTCAACTATAGTTCAGTAAAAGTATTATGAAAAATAATGAATTAGAAAACTTACAAAATATTATTGGTTGTTTTTGTGGTAAAACTACAAAGAAAAACAATGATTGCGATGGCAGTCATTGGTCTTGTGTTGGAGATTTTTTATTGTCTAAAAAAACATTAAATACCTAGATGTATAGGAAATAAATAGTTTAGTGATGTAATATTGTCTAATTCTTCACAAGCTTAGAACGATATTATAAGGTTAGTTTATGAGAGGTAGGTTTATTTTGAGTATCAAACTAATATAAATAAGCAGTTTTATGGATAAGCCTAGAAGGGATCATAGAGGCCTTATAATTCCAAAGACAATAATTTTTTCTATAAAAATTTTGGATTTTATAAGCCCATATATATGCATGCGTTTTGCTGGGTACCTTTGGACAAAACCGCTGAAATATAAAATTCCTAAAAGAGAAATTCCAATTATTAAATCAAGTAAAATTTCGACAGTAAAAATTAAAGAAATTGGTAAAGAAATTAAACTTTACAGGTGGAAAGGAAAGGGGCCGAAAATTTTATTGGTACATGGTTGGAGTGGTAGAGCAACCAGTATGTACTTTATAATACAAAAATTAATTGAAAATAATTATGATGTTTATTCCTTTGATGCTCCAGCCCATGGAAATTCACCAACAAGTACATCAAATATACCTGAGTTTATAGCATGTATCAAAGAATTATCCTCATCTATAAAATCTTTTAGAGCAATAATAGGACATTCAGGTGGAGCATTTGCTTCAATTTATTACACTTCAGTATATAAGAATAAGCTTAAAAAATTAGTGCTTATTAGTCCTTTTAATAGTGTTTATGAACTTTTTCATGGCTTCTTCAAACAAATAAATGTAAGTAAAAAGGTAGGTGATCTAATGATTAGTTTTTATAGTAAAAAAACCGGAATTATGATAGATGAAGATTTGTCTGCTCATAAATTCGCTAAGCTCTCAAAATCTGAAATATTAATTATCCATGATGAGAATGATAAGGAGATTTCTATTGAGAATTCAAAGTTAATCAAATCAAACATCAAAAATATACAGTCATATTTTACTAAAGACCTAGGTCATAGAAGGATATTAAGAAATGAATCCGTTACAAAAAAAATTTTAGATTTTCTAAAAGAAGATATGTCTTTACGGATATCGTAAATTCCACATTAACTGATTAATCATCAATAAGTTTCTAATACAGAAAGCCACATTAAAGTTTCAGGAAATAATTGGCCTCCATGTTTCAAACTGTGGCCTCCAACACCAAATTCAAATTTGTAATC
>PAHA01000001.1 GCA_002711215.1 Flavobacteriaceae bacterium | reverse complement strand
ATTCTCAATTATTATTCATCTTTAAAAGGGATTACTGAAACCATTAGCAACGGCTCACAATTTGCAACAAATGTATTTGTAGAAAAAGATAATTTTAAAAAGGCTGGATGGTTCTATATAGATCTTGTTAGAAAATCAATTGATTCAACAAAAGTTGATTTTGAAAAATTAAATTTAAATCAAGCCAATAGAAAAGCATTTGATGAACAAATGGTTAGTGATGCTATTCTTTATGCTTTTATAAATGCCAGACTGATTTCACTACATAAAAAAATCATACCTGAAGTAAAAAAACATATAAAAATCCTTGAAAAAAAACTTAATAGTCAGTGATTTTTCTTCAAAATACTTGTTTACATCATCGGCACATCCCATTCATTAAGTTCAGGTTGAAAAACTCGGAGTAGAGATATTGTAGAATTTTTTATATTAGTTTTTTGTTAACCATAAATCAATTAAAATGAAAACAAATATTTTTAGTTTAGTATTAGTGACTCTCATTTGTGGATTCACTTTCGGCCAAGATTTAACTAACCCAAAAGGTGGTGGGGTTATTGATATAATTACCATAATCCCATCTGATGGGTATTCAGATATGGTATTTGAAGGACAGATAAGTGGATATGGTACTGTATATGTCGCTTTTAAAGTAGCTTCAATTAATTCATCAAAAAACAGTGGCACTCTTGATGGTCAGGGAAGAACAATATTAGAGAATGGAACGCTTATATCTACTCCCTTAAAAGGAACTTGGAAAAGAATGGGTACAAATGTTAAGTTCTATTTTACTGATGCAATAAATAATGGCGCAATGAATTTTGTTATGTGGGATGTTAACCTTTTGAAGAAAAAAGCAGCTGTTAAATATTTTGAATTGCACGAGGCAGAAAATTAAACTATTTGGTATATTTTATTTATGGTTTAGCTTTAAAATTACTAAAAAACAAAGCAAAAACAGAGGGGCCACCACTATTAAAAAATCTATCTCTCATAACCAGTCACCTTCTCAAGTTGAGGGTTTTTTAAACCAAAATAACCCTCAACTGTCTATAAGTCAAGGTCTAATTTATTGTTGTAAATGCCTAGTCTGGTGAGCAGATAGGTTTTAAGAAATCAAATCATTTAGTATTTGGGAGTTTTATTAACCTTATCAATTACAATGAAAAAACAAAGTGAAGAATTACCAGGGAGATTAGGAAACAAAGACCTAACGGTTAATGATGATAAAAGAATAAACCAAAACCTTCTTCATGCCATGAAAAAAATTGGCTTAGATGGAGTACCCCCAGATCCAACTGTCACTTATGACTCAACAAGTGAGGCAATTCAGCAATATAGTGATAGTTTAGAGCCATTATACCGTGGATTATTTGGTGACATATTTTCTGCTTTAGAATTACCTGATGGCTTGATGAATGAAACTAAAACTATAAAAGGTAATGAAGGTAACGAGATTAAATTATATATAACTAAGCCAAAAGATACGAGTGAATATATACCAGGCATCCTTCATCTTCACGGTGGAGGAATGGCTATAATGACTGCTGATGACCATAACTACATTTACTGGAGACCAAGCTAGCTTTTACGGGATTGGTGGTAGCAGGGGTTGAATTTAGAAATACTGCTGGAGTGTTAGGAAACCATCCTTTTCCAGCTCGACTTAACGATTGTGTTTCCGCTCTTAAGTGGGTATACGAAAACAAAAAGGGATTAGGTATTTCTAAAATAATAGTTTCAGGCGAATCAGGCGGTGGTAATCTTTCAATTGCAACTGCATTAAAAGCGAAACAAGATGGGATTTTAAATTTTATCGATGGAGTGTATGCACAATGCCCATATATATCCAATCTCTATGGAAAAGGCAATACCGAGCTGAAATCTTTAACGGAAAATGATACCTACTTTCTAAGAGGGGATGACCTTGGTTTATTGGCCTCACTTTATGATGGAATTAATAGTACAAACCCTATTGCATGGCCGTACCATGCAGATAACGCCATGTTAGAAGGCATTCCTCCGCATGTAATTACTGTGAATGAATTAGACCCTCTCAGAGACGAAGGTCTAGCTTATTCAGAAAAATTAAAGAAAGTGGGAATCAGTGTTAGCACCAAAATAATTAAAGGCACAGTTCATGAAGCTGAAAACTTTTTCCTTTAGAGATACAAGAAATTCATAATCAAGCTATTCAGGACATAAAAAACTTTTTGTATAGTATTAAATAATTACAAAATCATCGGTATATTCTCTTCATTAAGTTCATAAGGGAAAAAACGGAGTAGAGATATTTTAGAGTTTACTATATTAGTAGCTTATTAATCATAAATCAATTAAAATGAAAAAAATACTTTTTATATTATCTATTCTTTTGCTGACCTTCTCACATAGTTTGTTAGGGCAAACTACTTTCTTGCTACATGGTGTTCACGTACCGCCAAAGAACCATGCAAATTTTGAAAGCCAGGAGATTGAATATTCATCCCTATTAGCACAAGACTTTGTGAATAGTGGCAAGTTGAGAGGGTGGGCACTTCTAAAAAGAGTGTCTGGGATTGGACATGGACAGGATTATAAATTCAATTATTTTTGGGTCCACGCTTTCGATAATATTGAGCAAATGGTTGCCCATAAAGACAGTCCCTTTTGGACAAAATTTGAAGAAAAGTTTGGATTTAAAAATAGTAAGCTCAAAGGCAATGGCATTTCAAAAAGTGGCACCTATTATTTTATGATACAAGATGAATTTAGCACTGGTCCTGGAAAATATATCATCTTGAATGATGGTAAAGCGAATAATATCCAAACTGCCATTGACCTTGGAAAAGAAACAGGTAAAATTTTTAAGAAAAATTCAAAAAAAACTGGAATGAAGGGATGGGGAGTTGCCACAATAATTGCCCCTCAAGACAAACATAACGACAGCAACATTTTCTATTGGGATAGCTATGACTCATTAGAGGGAGTCATGAAACATTTGGCAAATCAAGCTGCCGTTTCGGATATACCTGTTGACATGTCAACCAAATTTTTAAATAATTTTCCAAATGGTTTTACTCATAGAAACGTAACTGAAGTTATAGCTCAAACAAAACCAAAAAACTAATTTCGCTGGTACGTTTAACCTAGCTTCAAAAATTTTAAATGGCGACCCTCTTAACAAATGTTAGGGGGGTTTTTATATTCCCTAGTTAAAACGTTGATTAAACTAAAGGCATATCATCTTCATTAAGTTTAGAAACTTAAATTGCTTTTTGAGAAGGTTTTTTTCGAGATTCAGAAACTATTTTTTATTTATTTGTATGTACGATACTTGTATATACAATTATAAACACTATTTTTACTAAAAATTTTAACTATGAAAAAAACAATATTTATTTTATCGGTAATCTTTTCTATGATATTCACTAAGAGTTTAATTGCTCAAGGTACTATTGTAGATGTTGCTATTGGAAACAAAAACTTTTCAACATTAGTAACTGCCTTGAAGTCGGCTGATTTGGTAGGGGCCCTTCAAGGAAATGGCCCTTTTACAGTTTTTGCTCCAACAAATGATGCATTTGCTAAAATTGATTCTGAAACTTTAAATTCTTTACTAGAGGAGAAAAACCAAAAGATTTTATCTAATATTTTAACATATCACGTAATCTCTGGAAAATTAGCTGCATCTGATGTTGTTGCTGCTCTAAAAAAAGGTAATGGTTCAGTAGAATTAACAGCCTTAAATGGACAAATAATTACTGTTATGCAAAAAGAAGGAAAGATTTGGCTTATAGATTCAAAAGGAAACTACAGTGAAATTTCTGCAACAGATGTTATGGGTTCTAACGGAGTAATTCACGTTATAGATACGGTTGTAATGCCTAAATAGTCAATACATCTCTAATAAATGATTCTTATTAACCCTTAATTAATTTTAGGGGTTTTTTTACACCATATGGCTATTTTGATCATTTTCAATTTTTTGTGTTTTTGGGTAATAAGCCCCTAATATAAAAAATCTACAATATCTCTACTCCTTGTTTTTTTTCTGAGACTAGTTGAAGAGGATATGCCGATGATTTAATCTTCGGTCACTAAATAAATTATTCAAACTTAATTATCAGAGTTTTTTATCAATTTGTTTAAATCAGCGTCTCTTTCATAAATTTTGTCCATTTGAGTTTCTATATTTTTGTTTTTTAAAAATGAATTAACATAACCTACGAATTCAGGGGCAAAACTTTCCTCCCGCATTCCCCAATAGTATTTAAATCCTTTGCTGTCTTTAGCTGCCTTCATAATGCTTGCAATAGATTTATTAATTCTTGAGTCTATTGTGCCATCTTCATTAAAATAATATGCGTTTTGAAAATTAAGTATTAAAGCGTGTAAATTAAGAACACATTGAAATCTTTCTTCTGGCGTCAAGATCTCGGGATCAATAAAAAACTGATAGTAAATCTGACTTGATTGTTCGTCGTTAGCAAGCTCTGAGTACCAAGTTGTAATTGAAGAAATTATCTGGTTAGCATTTGAAGAACGAATGGCCTTGGAGTTTTCTTTAAATTGGATTGAAGCATAAAGTAAGCTAATTATTATTCCTGCCGAGCTTACAATCTCTGCTATCTTAGAAAGATTTTTAAGTTTCAAAAAGAAATAATTTATAGTTATTGAGTGATATTATTTTCTAGTAAAATTGAATTGATGAAATTCAATTTAACCTCATTTGCTTCACCAAATGCAGCTGTTTTGCCAAGATCACATTTGATTGAATTCGAAATTTCTTGGACGCTTAAACCATCATTATAACCCTCCAATGTTTTTTGATAATATTCTTTTAAATCATTTCTAAATTGCTTTACTTTTTCTAAGTTACTTAATGGGCCATGACCAGGTATTATAATGGTTTCCTGATTAGAAATGGAGATTATTTTATTAAGGTTCTCGATAAAGCCTTTGATATTCCCACCTCCAGTTAAGTCAATAAATGGTAAACCATACATTATAAAGGAGTCTCCTGCATGGATAACATTTGCTCTCTCAAATTTTATGATTGAATCTCCGTCCGTATGACCAGGGCCAAAATAATATACATTTATTATTTCATCCTGTTCTTGTAAAGTTATTTTTTTGGAAAAAGTAATGGTAGGTAGCTCGTTCTCCTCATGGGGTGGAGCTTCAAAACCTTCCAGAACTTTAAAAATTCCGCCATAAGTTTCCGATGCATTTTTTTGTCGCTTCAAAACGTTTATATGAGAAATTATTGGAATATTCATTTTACCATAAGCTCTATTTCCATCTGAGTGATCATAATGATGATGAGTGTTTAGGATGTATTTGAATGGTTTGGTAGAAATTTCTCTAATTGTAGATGTGATTAGATCCTCAACTATTTCAAATGAATTGTCAATCATTATTAAGCCGTTGTCTGTAACAAATAACCCAATATTTCCCATCCCAGCACCTAATCCTTCAATTAAATAAAGATTGTCTTTAATTTTTTCGACCCTTAATGTAAGATTTTCAGATACCTGTTTTATTGTTTCCTCATACTTTAAATACTTCACACTTTGAGAATACCCTAAGGTATGAGAAAGGCATAATATGATAAATAATTTTTTCATTTTAATTGATTTATGATTAGCATTCAAATATAAGGAACTCTATTATATTTCTACTCCGTGTTTTTCTTCCTGAACTTAATGAAGATGATATGCCAATGATTTAGAATATTGCAATAGCGTTTACTGGTGAACCGGTCCCTCCCTTAAATCTTAATGGTTGAATGGAAATAAAAAACTCCCATTTATTTTGTTTTATAGCTTCTTTTGAAATTGGTTCTAAATTTAAGTTATCTAATAATGGCATTCCCATAGACACCAGTGTTAATTTATGAACCGGACTTCCTTCTTCTGGTATTCCTGAGGGTTGAGCATCATTTGTTCCATCTGAACCTAAAACTGAGACTTGACGTTCGTCTAACAGTAATGCAATTTTATAATCAACCCCTGCACTTAGTTTTGAATAGTCTGAATCTCCTTTGACAGTTTTTTCAAACCATCTTCCAGTTCTGACAATAACAACATCTCCTTTTTCTATTTTAACATTATATTTTTCTTCAAATTTTAAAATGTCTTCTGTTGTAATTTTTGTTCCCGCATCTAGATACTGTTTGCCATATAGTAATGGAATATCAATTAAAACCCCCTTAGAAATAATACCATCGTTAAATGCTTCAATACCTAGTTCCTCAAATCCTTGTGGAGTAATATTTGAAGCATCATAGCCATTATATAATTTACCTCCCTGGCCTAAATGAGCTAATCCATCCATATGGGAAACGGTGAACCCGTGATATGAAATGCTGTAATTATCAAGAGCCCAATCATAACCTCTAAACTCAAGAGATGATGCTTGATGATCATATTTAGTAACTTCATCAAAATCAGAATGATTAATTTGAGAGGAGTCTTGAGTAATATCAAATGATAAAGAGACAGAAATTCCTTTTTTAGGTAGTTTTAGTGCATTTAATATTTTATTATTATCTATATAGTTTACTGTACCCCTTTTGTCCTTATCTCCCCATTTACCTTCGTTAGAAACTTTCTCAAATAATTTATCGAAAATTTTCTTTTCAGGAGAAACATTTTGAGAATTACAATAGTAAAATGACAATAGTGAAATAATTAAGATATAATATTTCATTTGAATTATATTTATGGTTAGTTAGTTACAATATACAAATTAGTAACTAAATTTAATGAAGAGGATATGCCTGTGGTTTAGGCTATATACCATTATAGGCGCTCTAGTCTCAAAAGAAAAGTGGATTAATTATATTTTTTAAGAAGTTGTAAATGGTTATCAATCATTATATCTCGTGGTAATCCGTGTCCTACTTTATCAAGAATAATAATCTTTTTATGTATTTCAGGTGTTCCTATAAGTTCATTCCAGGGTAAAAAAGAATCTTCAAATTCAAAAATACCGTCGAGTTTACCTACAATATGAAGAATAGGTATATTAATTCTTCTTACATATAAATGAGATTCAATTTCTTTTCTGCTTTTTTGTAACATTAATCCACCGACAAAAATAGCCGCAGATGTGATTCTGTTTTCAATAGCTAAAAGAATATTCGAAGTGACAGAACCCCAGCTATATCCCATATATGAAAGGCTTTCGATATCAAGATTCTCTCTCGTCTCTAAAAAATCAATTACTCTTTTGAAATCTTTACCAATTTTTATTAATGTATTCTTATATTCTTCAGTTTCATTTGGCCACCAATCTTTAATAGTCTTTTCTCTGTCCCAAGTATTATGATAAACAGGAATTATTATTGAGTAGCCTTCATCTAAAAGATATTTTTTTTCTTTAATAATATTATTATCAATATTTAATTCGTCTGAAAAAATTGCCCCAGCTGAAGGAAATTCTATAATTGGTTTAGACTTTTTTTCGAATTTTTTTGAAGTAATTATATATCCATATAGTTTTTCATTGCTTTTATATGGAGTTGACATTTGAAATTTTTCTATTTTATATTTTTTGTTTGGAGATTCTATTGCACTTACGATAACTTTAAGTTCACTGTTTGGATAATCAAATTGTGATTTATAAACTTCAAAAACTTCATCACTGACATTCTTCTCAAGGCTAAAATTTCTTTCAATATGTTTAACAATAAAATTATCATTGCTTGTCTCTTTATCTGAAAAGTTTTTGACAAGCCTTAATCCATTTTGCTCTGACCTGTTGAACGGGGAAAGACTATAAAAACTGTTAAAAGTGTATTCATTTGTTTCATAAGAGCCTCCTAAAATTGCTTTTCGGTCTTCTCCATGTGAATTAATAACCCACTCCCTAACATTGCCTGCTATATTAGGCAACATTTTGTTATTTGTATTAAAATCAACTTCTCTTGGTTTGCTAGAGTTATAATTAGAACCATTTATATCAGGTAATTTTGCTGTGAACCCTGATAGTTTGGCTGCATCTAGCCATTGATAAATATTGGGTAAGCTATGCCCTTTGTATTTTGCATATGCTCTAGCTTCAAACCATGATATTCCTCTAACTGGAAAATTTTCTTCACCTTCATTGAAATCACCATATATCCAATTTTTTGGACCAGATTTACCAAATTTATCTGTAAATAAGCTTATGGAATTATTGAAAGAATATTCTTTTCCATTATAGTTAATTGGAAAATCCCAAAACCTAGGGTTTTCATATCCGCCGTCTTCAATAAACTGTTTGTATTGTTGATTGGAAACCTCTGCTTGTGATATGCCATAGGCAGGGATTGAATTATCTGTGCCTAAAAAAATTCCAGGGAAATTCATGAAAATATTTTCCTTTGTCCTTTTAAAAACATATCCTTCAGGAAGTTTTTTAATTAAACTAATATCAAAATATCCATATTCTTCACCGTCACTAATGTACTCTGTCTCTCCATTAATCAATTTAAGGTTAAAGTCTTCAACATCTGGACTTATAGCTGGTACTCTGAGACTGTCAATTGGTGCTAATCCTAAATAATTCCATACTGAGTCTTTATAGTATTTAACATACACTTCTGTTCCCCCAATGTCAGAACTAATATTTATTTTCCATGATGACTTTATGAAATAGTTTTTTAATATAATGTTATCTGGATATTCTTCTAGAAGAGTTTTAGTTTTTTTAAAAACATATAAGTTATCCCCTTTTTCAAAAGCATTTGAAATTTTAGGGAGTTGCTCAGTTAATAAATTATCTTTTGATTGTGATTTTCTAAAAAAATAAAGAAATAATACAAGAAATAGTCCGGTTAAAATTACATTTCCAATTCTAATTAATTTTCCTTTTTTATTCTTTGATTGAGATTTTTCAGGAGGGTCTTTTTTACTCTTAACAAATAAGATTATTATAGAAATGATGAAAGATAGGAAAAGAGCTATTAGAATATAATTGAACCACTTCCCATCAATATCATATTTCTTGAATAACCAATCTAATCCTTGAAGTATTGTAAAACCAAAAGCTAGAAAACCACTTAAAACTTGAAAAAATTTATTTGACCCCAGCATTGATTTATTATTCTAAGAAATAAATATATAAAAAATCAATAGGCTATATACCATTATAGGCGCTCTAGTCTCAAAAGAAAAGTGGATTTAATTTTAGGGTGGGGGGTCTAGTTTTAGAGTTTTAGGCTAGATTTTTTTGACTTTTTAGATCTGACCGTACAATAATCGTACAAATACCTATAACTAAAAACCCTAATACATTGATAATAAATATATTAGGGAATTTACTTGCGGAGAAAGAGGGATTCGAACCCCCGGAGGTGTGACCCTCAACAGTTTTCAAGACTGCCGCATTCGACCACTCTGCCATTTCTCCT
>PAHA01000039.1 GCA_002711215.1 Flavobacteriaceae bacterium | reverse complement strand
TTTTTTTTTTGTAAAATTGACATTAAGATATTTGAGATTTATTTAGTTAATAAGTTAATTCTAAATAAAAATACAATCAAATGCATCCTGCAGTTTCCTGCAGCAATATATAGTTCAACGTTTAATGAAAATTTTAATAAACCATGACACAACAGTATAGTTTATGGTTTTTTAATTTTTAATTTGTTAATGTGATATTAAAATTATCTAAAAAAAGGAACTTNATTAATTTTATTGAATCAACAAAAGCATAACTTGATTATATAAATGATTTAATAAAGTAAAGGTTTGTTTGAATTATTTTAAAAGGAAATATGAAAAATACTATTATTTCATTTTTATTATCTCANTTCATNACTTACTCANTTATATTGAATAATACTTTTTGTTATGGTCAACAAAAGNTAGAAATTAATGGTTTCCGAGATATTTATCCCGACACCTGGGTCGCNTCAGATGGTTTGGGTCGTGAAATGCCAACAATTAATACAACAGGCCCTGTTAAGAAAGATCAAAAACGCGTTACGGGAATATTTTACATTACTTGGCATACAGAAGATAAAGCACTAATTGAAANACCTTACAATGCTGATGTCACTAAGATTTTAAATGAAGACCCTAATGCAAGGTTAAATGCTTTCCATGAATTATGGTCTGAATCAACNTATCACTGGGGAGAACCTGAAATGGGATATTTTCTGAGTCAAGATAAATATGTTATTGCAAAAGATATTTCAATGCTCGCTGATGCCGGTATCGACGTCATAATCTTGGATGTTACCAATGGTGTTTGTTATTGGGATGAATGGGAGGTGTTGTTTGAAGTAATGACTGATCTTAANAACAAAGGAAATAAAGTTCCAAAATTTTGTTTTTGGGCTTTTAATNGTCAAGTCATTACTGTTGTTCAAAATTTATTTCAAAAAATTTATCAAAAGAATAAATNTGCTGATTTATGGTTTTACTGGAATGATAAACCACTATTACTNTATAACGACAGACCTGAACTTGACGCTAATCAAAAAGGTGTAAANAAACACCCNAACCCAAATTATAATATACAGGCANTAAATGATTCAAATCACCCTCACTTTAATGATCCATATTTCACTGATAAATTCTATAATGATTATACCGAGGAAGTAAAAAAATACTTTACTCTGAGAACCATGTGGTGGGGTTACTATGAATGGGGAGGGAAGCGATTTATAGGAACTGAGGATAAATGGAGTTTCGGCTATAACTTGGGAGATCCAAAGGTCAAAAATCTACCCTTAAGTGAATTACTTTCGACGCATAATGGAAAAAAAGAACAAGCAGCAGTTACTGTCGCTCAACATCCTGTTTCAATGAATGANGTTAACATGGGGATTGGTAAGTCTTGGTCACGTAAAAGAGGTCAGCCAAAATTAAATAAGTACGATTTACCTGAGAGTACTTTTGTANAGTGGCTTGGAAAAAAAGTTGATAATCCAGAAGGTTATGGAATTTATTTTCAAGACAGATGGGATGAGGCTTTNCAAGTAAACCCNGAGTTCATATACATTAATGATTGGAATGAGTGGACAGCTGGAAAATATTTTCCCGATGGGCGTGGTGGAATAACTAGGGATACGACTGGAAAAAGTGTCCAATGGCTAGGGCGAAAAAGTCAATTTATTTTTGTAGATCAATACAATGCTGAATTTAATAGAGGTATTCATCCAATGAAAGATGGGTATACGGATAATTACTACATGCAAATGATTCAAAATATAAGAAAATATAAAGGTGTTAGNCCCATCCCAATTAATANNGGGTATAACAATNTNAGTATNGATGGAATTTTTGATGAATGGGATAAAATTAAAATTGAATACAGGGACACTAAAGGGGATATAATCCACCGTNATCATANAGGCTATNCNGGAATTCATTACAAAAATAACTCTGGAAGAAATGATATNATAACNTCNAAAGTTTCTGTTNGTAACGATNTTATNTCTTTTTATNTGGAAACNNANANTAATTTAACATCNNANAATGATNAAAANTGGATGTTAATTTTTATTGANANTGATANNAANTCAAANACAGGGTGGTATGGNTANGANTNTTTATTGAANAANGAAATNNTTNNTNAAAANAAAAAGTTCTTTAATGCGGTATGAAGATAAAAAATGGATTAATCAATCAACTATCAATTATAAATATGATAATAATAAATTGGAGATTTCAATCCCAAGAGATCAACTAAATCTATTAGAAAACGAATTTACTTTTGATTTTAAAATTGCAGATAATATGTACAGGATTGAAAATCCAATCTCATTTTGCTTAAATGGAGATACAGCACCAAACAGGAGGTTTAACTATAGATATATATGGAAAAATAATTAAATAACAGGATTGAACTAGCTACCTAATCATTTACACGAAAATTTTCAACTAAACATATTGGTGATCTTTATTTTAAAACCAAAATTAATTCATTAAATACTTTATGTCATGCGTTTAATACTATCAACTTTAATTTATATTACCCTTTTTTCATTAAAAGCTCAAGATATAACTATTTCTAAATTAGAGGTNGANAAACTTANTAANCCNNTNGGNTTGGANAGTNAAAANCCNGATTTNTCNTGGANAATNNNNTCNGATNNNTANNATNTAAANCAAACCCATTATCANNTNTTTGTTGCAANAGATAAAANNTTTTCAAANNANAGNTTNGTNTGGGATTCAGGCAAAGTCAATTCATCGAAGTCTGTTTATGTAAAGTATNGCGGGAAGCCAATAGAGTATGCTACCAAGTATTACTGGACAGTAAAGGTCTGGACTAANCGAACAGAAATACCGAAACAGAGTAAAATCAGCTCTTGGACTTCAGGTTTGATGGGTCAAAATCAATGGAGATCAAATTGGATTGGAGTAAGCGAGGATGACAAAAAAAATTATAAAAGCCCCTATTTTACAAATGATTTTAATNTTNGCAANAAAATAATATCCGCTAACCTTTTTATCACATCCAGAGGTATTTACGAGGCACACATTAATGGNAAGAGGGTTGGNGATTCATATCTAACACCNGGATGGACTTCATATAAAAATAGAATTCAATATCAAGCCTATGATGTTAAAGATCTTATTTCATCAGGGGACAACAGACTTGGTGTAATTCTTGCTGACGGATGGTTTAGAAATTTTAGACCGAATAGTGGAAAATTAATAACAGATTATGGTGATGAACTTTCATTTATTACCGAACTTATAATTGGCTTTGAGGATGGNAAAAAGATAAGTATAATAAATGATGAAAACTGGAATTATCATTTTGGAGCTATNCAAAGTTCATCTATTTATAATGGCGAAATTGTTGATTTTAATTTATCTGANTCTCATTGGTCAAGGGCAAATAATAAAAATATTAATTCAAGAGAGGCCACCAAGGTTATGAGCTACAATGGAAAGCTAGTTCATACTAGAAATGAGATGATTAAAAAAAGGGAGGTTCTAAAGGCAAAAAAATTAATAATTACTCCATCAGGGGATAAAGTAATTGATTTTGGTCAAAACCTAGTAGGATGGGTNAAATTCAAATCTAATCTGCGAAAGGGTTCTGAAATCAATCTTTATCACGCTGAGGTACTNGATAAGGAGGGAGAATTTTATACTACAAACNTAAGAGCAGCTAATCAAAAAAATACCTATATAGTTAATGGTAAAATTGACCAAATTTATCACCCAACTTTTACTTTTCAAGGATTTCGATATATAAAAGTTGAAGGAATAGATCAAATAAATATTGATGACTTTGAGGCGGTTGCGCTATACTCCNATATGGAGTTTACTGGTTCGTTGACCACCTCAAATGAACTGATNAATCAGCTTCAAGAAAACATACAATGGGGTCAAAGGGGGAATTTCCTNGATGTTCCNACAGATTGTCCTCAAAGGGATGAAAGGCTCGGTTGGACAGGTGATGCTCAGGCATTTTTTAATACAGCTGGATTCAATATGGATGTCAAAAACTTTTTTGATAAATGGTTGATTGATTTAACTNTAGATCAAAGATCTGATGGTGCAGTTCGTGGAGTTGTTCCTCATAATAATTATTTAGGACCTAATGATTCNACCCAATTAGGGGGAAGTGATGGGAGGTCAGGGTGGGCTGATGCCGCTACAATTATACCTTGGAACTCTTTTTTGATTTATGGTGACATAAAAACTCTTGAANGGCANTATTCAAGTATGGTGAATTGGGTTGATTTCATGACTCAAAATTCAGAAAACTACCTTTATTCAAAAAAAGATCACTGGGGAGATTGGTTATTTTTCTCAAGGGATAATGACAATTCTGGTAGATCNGCGGTGACCAGTAAAAAATTGATTGCCCAAGCTTTTTATTGTTATTCTACTCAATTGTTGGTAAAGTCGGCAAAAGCTTTGGGTTACGATGGTGACAGCAAAAAATACAGTAATCTTTATGCAAAATTGGTAAAGGCGTTTAACGATGAATTTGTCACTGAAAATGGTATGTTGGTTTCTGATTCACAAACCGCTTATGTTTTAGCTTTGCAATTCAACCTACTTTCAGAGCAACAAGTAAAAGCAGCTACTGAAAGATTGGTAGATAATATTAANGATTATGGACACTTAACCACTGGGTTCNTAGGAACACCTTTTTTGTGTCATGTATTATCTGCTAATGGAAAAGAAGCAGAAGCCATTAAATTATTGTTGAGAACCGAATATCCCTCATGGTTGTACCCTGTTACCAGAGGTGCCACAACAATTTGGGAGCGTTGGAATGGAATTAAGCCCGACGGTAGCTTCCAGTATCCCAGTATGAATTCATTCAATCATTATGCNTATGGTGCAATTGGGGAATGGATGTATGCTAATTTGATGGGATTAAAAATCAATGAGGAGTACCCCGGCTTCAANCNTTATACANTCCAACCTCTTTTTGATGAAAATTTCGATNTNATAAAGGGAANTTTTAATTCCAANTATGGAAAAATAGTTGTCGATTGGANTCGTAAAANTGGAAAANTTCAACTGGTTGTAGAAATACCTGCCAATACAACTTNTGATCTAATTCTCAANAAANNTAGGGACGGAAGTTGGAAATTAGANAACAATAAATTGAACAANATTATTTTAAAACNAAGCGATACTCAATTNAAAACTACNNTGGTTTTGGGGTCTGGGAAATATAATTTCTCTTTTGTAGAGAATTGATTTATTGGGAATATTGCGAAATTTTCAGGTCAAGTTTTTTTTTCATTTCTAACTCCACATTGGCGTGGTCGGGAAGGCCGGCCAAATTATTTAATTCACCTGGATCGGAAACCAGATCATACAATTCATCTTTGGCCTCGATATCAATGTATCTTATGTATTTCCATTTTTCGGTTCGCAGGCCTTCACTGGCGGGTATGTGATCAAAATCCCACAAATGTTCTATCATCAATGCCTCTCTCTTATTGGGAGACTTACCGCTATTCACATAGGGAACCAAGCTATTTCCTTGAGTTTTTAAGACAGACTCAGCTCCAGCAAAATCCAATATTGTGGCGGCCAAATCTACATTGGCCACCATATCACTCACATCGTGGTGACGTTTTACTCGAGGATCAAAAATAATAAGTGGAACCCTTACAGAGTTGTCATACATTAACCACTTACCTGCCATTTGTCGCTCCCCCAAGAAATAGCCATTGTCACCCATCCAAATTATGATCGTATTGTCTGCTATACCCTTTGATTTAAGAAGTGTTCTGATTTTGCCTAACTCTCTATCTATACCACTGATCATTCTGAAATAACCTTTTATACTTTCTTGATAACGCTGTTGTGTATCGTATCTCCAATACCAACGTGTTCTATTGAACCCTTCTCTTATTCCTTTGGGCAAAGCTAAAAAGTCATCATCGGAGGCATTTTTAGGACCTGGTATTTTGATGTCTCGATAATATTGGTCAACTTCTTCCTGCCAGAAATATTGTTTTTGAATTCCTTCCCATGCGCTATCGTGTGCATGAGGGGCACTAAAGCTNATCGANAAACAAAANGGNNGACCTTTNGAGGTTTGCTCTATGAAATTTAAGGCTTTTTGACCNGTATAGCGGGTCAGGTGAACNGTATCTTTACCAATCGTTTTNTAGNAATAGCCTCTANGATCTTTGTATCCATAGTTGCGGTCATAGACTTCATGTTCGGAAAAAGATTCTCTAAAATTTCCATTATTTTTAATACCNAGTTTTCCAAAAAACCCTGTTTTNTAACCTTTTTGTNTNAGCTNATAGGCATAATTTTGCTTGTTTAAGACNGAATCAAGTACCGATCCATCCAATGTGAATTTGTGNNTTCTCTCATATAAGCCTGAAATNATAGTCGCACGACTGGCCCCACATATTGGNGTGGTAACAAAAGCCTTGTTAAAATAGGTNCCTTCTTTTGCNAGTTGATCTTGTTGGGGCGTAATNATTATNTCATTACCCGCATAGCCTATTGCNTCCCATCTCTGNTCATCGGTAACAATAACAATGATATTTGGNGTTATTGGAAACTCTGATTCTGGTTTACAAGAAAAAAATATTAGTGTGAAAAGGAGGACACTAATTATTTTNCTCATCATAGTGAGAAGACTTTATTTAGATTTAATTGNTTGGGAGAATGGTCGNGATGGGTTTCCATCAAATCGCTCATATATTTCCACCACTTTTNCACTATAGGATNTTGTCCCAGNGACTGGGAATNATTNCCGTCTGTTTCNTGAAANGCANAAAGACAGTTAGACTCTGGGTCGTGGTATATATGATAGGCTCNAATTCCTGCTTCTTTTAACAATANCCTTAATTCAGGCCATAATTCGTCATGTCGTTTTTTGTACTCCTCTACCGTACCCGGTTTTAAATACATTTTAAAGGCCAGTTGATCTAATAACATTTCGTTTTTTAATTTTTAAAATCAATCTTTAGGCTGCCACCAATGGTCAATTTCACCATTCATTTTANCTACAATNTCAGGGTGCTNTTTTGCCAAATTAACTTGCTCTTCTGGATCATTCACCAAGTCAAATAATTGAATCTGGTTTGAGTAAAATCCATAATAATGTTCCTGAGGCTCTGTAAATTCTCTTATCACCAATTCCGAATTGGGAACCATCAGCTTCCATTTTTTATTTAGTGCAACTTTATACAAAACCGTCTCCGATGGTTTTTCTACATTCAAAATATCGTGGTTGTAACATTCAATGAAAACAATTTCCCTTTCATTCAATTTTTCTTTATCTAGCACATTGATTCCNGATAGTTCATTNTTATCAATNTCTAAAAATTGGAGTACAGTGGGCAGCAAATCAATATTACTTACAGGGTTATATTGATTCATTTCTGGCTTGATAACACCCGGGAGCCTGAACATTATCGGTGTTCTAACGCCTCCTTGGTAAGGNGCTCTTTTTGATCGAGGTGCATATCGGTTTTGTTTTTCGGACTGAATCCATCCATTATCTGTAGTATAGACAATAAGCGTGTTTTCATCTAGCGATTTTTCTTTCAAGTATCTCATTAAATCTCCAACCGTCTGATCTAACCATTCACACATCGCCCAGTATTTTGCAACACTTTCATTGGGTGCTACATTAATATATTTTTCCAATAAGGCTTCGGGAGGATTATGTGGAGTATGAGGCAAAAAAGGCGCATACCATAAAAAAAACGGAAACTTTTCCTCTTNNGCTTTATCCAAAAAATTAAAGATAGGATCNAAACCTTCTCTACCAATTTTCAAACCATCATCCCCATGCCTTCCATTTCGTTTATAATCTCCGTGAGTCATTCCACCATCAAACTTTNCCTCTTTCCATGATCCCAACCACCATTTTCCAGACTGAAAAGATCGGTATCCCTTTCCTTTNAAGTAATCTGTCAAAAGCTTATTGGTATAAAACTTTTTCTTGATCACATCAAATTGATCATTTCGTTCCTTACTGAAAAGATAATTGANTGATTTTTTATTTTTTAATTTTTCCGACGGNTTNNTANTATAACCATTTTTGATCCACTCACTTGCATCTTGATTTGAATTTCCTGCATCATTACCTGTTTGTGAATGTTGAAAAGCATATTTNCCAGTAATNATACTTGCCAAAGAAGGACCACANAGCGGACTAGTTACATAACCTTTTGTAAANGTAATCGATTCTTTTGCCAACTGATCTAAATGTGGGGTTTGGATGTGAGGATGTCCCATAAAACTNTAATCACCCCAAGACTGATCGTCGGAAATNATAAAAATGATATTNGGNGGNGTNTTTNTTNCAATTTTNTTCTGAGANNTATTAAAACAGCCACANAANAGAAAAGTCAAANTCAAAAAGAAAAAANTATTNANATTCATNGTGNTTGNNTANTTATTTCCAAGTTAATAAATTATTTAGGATNNATCCNGNGGCTNNAAATACNTNTCCNTNANGATTGTANGTTCTNNCATAGATATNCATTAATTTAATATCTATTTTTCTAGCATAGGAATTCAACATTAATATTTCCTTATTGAACTTTAATAAGTATCCAAATCTGTCATTTTTTTTTGTGACAACATTTTCAACCTCTAATAATTTTAAATTCAAATAATAGGCGTTAAATTGATGTCAATTAAATTAATTTTTCAAAAGTTTATATAAAAATTCGACTAACAGAAAACATCAATATGCGTTTAAAAATCAAATTAATTATTTCTTTTATTATAACAATCCTATTGGCTTGCACGGAGGAAAATCAATCCACTACAATGGAGGATTATATAAATGAAATTCCATTGGTGGACTTTGTTAATCCATTAATGGGCACAGATTCTACTTTTGAATTGTCAAATGGAAATACATATCCTGCCATTGCTATTCCTTGGGGGATGAATTTTTGGACACCCATGACCTCAAAAATGGGTGACGGCTGGACCTACAAATACGATGAAAATAAAATCAGAGGAATCAAGCAAACTCATCAGCCCAGCCCTTGGCTGAATGACTATGCTGCTTTTTCATTGATGGCTGTTACAGGAGATTTAAAATACGAAGAGGAAAAACGCGCTTCATGGTTCTCCCACAAGGCCGAAACCGTTAAACCTTACCACTACAAGACTTACCTTGCAGACTATGACACCTCTATTGAAGTGGCTCCCACAGAGCGTGCTGCTCAGTTTAAATTTACCTTTCCAGATTCCGAAAAGTCATTTATTCTTTTGGATGCTTTTAACAAAGGTTCTTTGGTAAAGATCATCCCTGAGGAAAGAAAAATAATAGGTTATAGCCGAAACAATCACGGAGGAGTCCCCGAAAACTTCCATAATTATTTTGTGGCCCAATTTGATAAAGATTTCGAATTGAATCACACCTGGGGCGATGGATGGAAGCTGTTCGAAAATTCCACGACAAGGGAGGGGGATCATGTGGGTGCCATTATTGGCTTTAAAACCCAAAAAGGAGAGACCGTTCAAGTCAAGATTGCTTCTTCTTTTATCAGTCCTGAACAAGCCCAGTTGAATCTCGATCGTGAGATAGGCACCAATAATTTTGAGCAGACACAACAAAAAGCAAAACTGGCTTGGGAAAATGAATTAAGCAGAATCAAAATTTTTGACGAGAACTTGGAAAACATCAAAACATTTTACTCTTGCTTTTATAGGGTATTGCTTTTCCCAAGAAAATTCTATGAAATTGATAAGACCAATTCTGTGGTCCACTATAGTCCATACAATGGAAAAGTCCTTCCGGGTTACATGTTTACCGACAATGGCTTTTGGGACACCTTTCGTGCCGTTTTTCCCTTTTTTAATTTGATGTATCCCAAACTAAATAGTCAGATAATGGAGGGCTTGGCCAATACCTATAAAGAATCAGGTTGGTTACCTGAGTGGGCAAGTCCAGGGCATAGAAATGTAATGGTTGGGTCTAATTCTTCTCCTATAATCGCCGATGCGTTTTTGAAAGGCGTAAAGATGGAAGATGAGGAATTACTTCTGGAGGCCATGATCAAAAATGCTACGACTTCAAAAAACAGACCCCAGTCCAATGGAAGGGTCATCAACTCTGTAGGTAGAGAAGGGGTAGAATATTACAATGAATTGGGCTATGTTCCATATAATGTGGGTATCAAAGAAAATGCTGCTCGTACCTTGGAATATGCTTATGCTGATTTTACACTAGCGCAAATGGCTCAAAAAATGGGGAGGAAAGATTTGGCCAAAAAATTCTTTGAGAAATCCTATAACTATAAAAAGTTGTTTGACCCCCGAACCCAATGGATGAGAGGCAAAAACGAAGATGGCGCATTTCAATCCCCATTTAATCCTTTGAAGTGGGGAGATGCCTTTACCGAAGGAAATAGCCTCCACTACACTTGGTCTGTATTTCACGACGTAGAGGGGTTGATCCAACTGATGGGTGGAAAAGATTATTTTGCCAGAAAATTGGATGAGGTATTTGAGATGCCTCCTAAGTTTGACAACTCCTACTATGGATTTACAATCCACGAAATTCGTGAAATGCAAATCGTCAATATGGGAAATTATGCCCACGGGAACCAGCCCATTCAGCATATGATCTATTTGTATAATTATGCCAACCGAGCTTTTAAGGCTCAAGAGAAAGTAAGGAATGTGCTGACCAAATTATATGCCCCCACTCCTGATGGTTACTGTGGGGACGAGGACAACGGTCAAACCTCCGCATGGTATGTTTTTAGTGCCTTGGGGTTTTACCCTGTTACCCCAGGAGTAAATCAATATGTAATTGGAAGCCCCCTGTTTAAAAAAGCGATCCTTACACTACAAAATGGTAATGAATTCACCATTTTAGCACCTAACAATGGCAGGAAAAATCTATACGTCAATTCTGCAACACTCAACGGAGAAAGCTGGAACAACAGTTATCTTGAATTCTTGGCTATTCAAAATGGAGGACTTTTAGAATTTGAAATGAGTCCCACCCCCAATATGAATTGGGCGAGTACACCAAATAATGTTCCTTTTTCAATGAGTAATTCAATGGTGGAGTGACCTAATTAAATTCAATGATTTAAATTAGTGGGGAGGAGGTTCTTGAATCGGGTTATCAGTGAAGCAAAAAAAATATTCCTAATGAAAAAAAATTTCACCCTTATAAAGTGCTGTTTCCTGAGCCTCTTCATATCCTCTACCGCCTGTAAAACGGAGAGCAGCAATTTAGATATATTCAATAAAACAGAGGATAAAGACTCTAAAACATGGAATCCAGAAGTCGAAACATTCATCCACGATGAGATTGAAAGAGAATATGTTCTATATGTCCCCAGTGGCTATGATGAGACAATAACTTTTCCTTTAATGTTTAATTTTCACGGTTTCGGTGGTGAGGCAGCCCAGTATATGAGTTATGCCGATATGAGGTCTTTAGCAGATGCCGAAAATTTTATTTTAGTCTACCCACAAGGAACCCTAACTAGTGGATCCCCCCATTGGAACCCCTCTTTGCCTTCCTCTGATAACAAAAGCGATGCTGACGATTTGGGTTTTATTGAGGCACTAATCAGTGAACTTTCTTCCCATTACAACATTGACTTGAGACGTGTCTATGCCTGTGGGTTCTCCAATGGGGGAATGATGGCCTACGGTCTTGCACAACACAAAAGTGAACTCATTGCAGGAATCGCCTCTGTATCGGGAGTGATGTTGGAAAGTGATGTTAACCCTAACCGCCCCATGCCTATTTTTATCATTCATGGTACTTTGGACGGTGTGCTTCCCTACAATGGTAATAATTACTACAATTCTATTCAGTCCACTATTGATTTTTGGAAGGATTTAAATAATATCAATACCGATGCAAGAGAGGATAGTGAAATCAGTAATGGAACTACTATTGAATATTATCTTTTTAACTCTGGTGATCAAGGTGTCTCGGTGGAACACTATAAAGTAATTGGGGGAGAACATGTTTGGTTTGACATCCAATACCAAGGTAAAGATCCCGCCACACTGATTTGGGATTTTCTATCCAAGTTCGACATCAATGGTCTTATAGACTAGCCGACTTAATGGTAATAATAAAAAAATAAGACCCCTTATAGAGGCTCATTTCCCATCACTATTACCAGTTCACTCCCCGCTTTTATATCCTCAAATTGAATGCTCATTGACTCTTGAACCCTTTCATCGACGAGTACTTTTTGTACATATTTGTTTTCCTTAGAATTATTTAGGATTTTGATAGTAAAGCTACCCTTATCGAGCGATAAAGTTGCAAGGTCTACAATGGGTCTTCCAATGTAAAAAGTATTATCACCTGGTGTCATTTGATAAATTCCAATGGCATTCATTACATACCAAGCAGACATTTGTCCACAATCCTCGTTTCCAATGATGCCCTCGGGAGTTGGTTCGTAAAACGAATTCAAAATAAAATCCAATACCTCTTGTGTTCTCCAAGGACGGTCGGTGAATTGATAGAGATAAGGGATATGATGACTGGGTTCATTTCCATGAGCGTACTGGCCTATCAATCCTGTAATGTCTCCTGAGGCGTTTTCTCCTGTCACTTTTGAGGAGGTAGTGAATAATTCATCCAACCAATCTCCAAACGCTTTTTTTCCACCCATCAATTCTGCTAATCCCTTTGGATCGTGTAATACAAATGGGGTCCATTGCCACGAGTTGCCCTCAACAAAAGCACTCTCCAAGTGGTCAGAAAAGTTGGGGTCAAAATTAGGATCCCAACTCCCATCAGACATTTTTCCTCGCATAAAAGAAGTTTCTTTATCAAAATAATAGGCATAGGCTTTCCCTTTAGCCTCGTAGGCTTTTGCTAATTCTTTCGATCCTAAGTGATATGCCATTTGTGAGATACACCAGTCATAATAAGCCATTTCCAATCCATAGGAAACAGATTCTTTAAATTTATCCATCGGAACAAAACCCAAGGTCTCCTTGTATTTTATGTGTTTGGGCATTACGTTTTCAGCTCGCGTACCCTTATTTTTTAAATTGAAATCCTCTTGCCACTTAGAGCATTTTACACTGGCTTTGAGTAATTTTTCGGGAATAGAGTCTAGCAGTCCTTTTTTCATGGCATCCGCTATTACAGCTGTAGCGGGGTATCCTACCATAGTACCAGTATAATTTCCATTTAAAAACCATTTGGGCAGCAATCCCCCTTCGTCTGATATAGATAATAAATCATAAACCCATTCTCTTACTTTTTGGGGGTTGATTAGTGTCATCATAGGGAACCATGCTCTAAAAATATCCCATAGCGAATAGGCGGAATACCTTTGGGATGTTGAACCCTCGCGAATTATTCCATCCATTCCGCGGTATTCCCCATTCGCATCTCCAAATATAAAAGGCGCCATATGACTGTGATACATAGCGGTATAAAAGTTTTTGAGGACTTTCTCCTCTTTGCTTTCAATTCTTATTTTATTCAATTGGGTATTCCAAACCTTTTTGGCCTTTACGACTACCTCTTCAAAGGATTCTTTGCTGTTCAAAGTGGACAAGTTAACAGTCGATCCTTTTGCACTGGTATAGGAGATTCCCACTTGAACATTTAAGGGACTTGATAAGGATCCAAATTCGAGATAGACAATCAGGTTTCTCCCTTTTGATTTTTGTTTAACGGAGACTTTTCCATTCTCAACGATTTGTTTTTTGAGGATGGGTTGATCAAATCTTGCCGTAAACCAACCTGGATCCTCTCTAGCCCATCCACTAGTTTTTCTGTAACCTCTGACTGTATAATCGTCTATAAATTCTATTTCACTTTCGATTAGTGCGTGGCCCCAGTTTGGTTGTAGCACGTGAGATAAATCAATCATCAATTTTGCATTTGCTGCTTCGGGATAGGTATACCTGTGCCACCCTACCCTCTCTGTAGTGGTCAATTCACAAAGGATGTTCCAAGGTTCTAGCATTATAGAATAATAGCCTGTCTCAGCCCTCTCTTTTTCATGTATCAGTTTACCTACAGGTTTGCTTTCTACCGTCATCGTAAAGGGCAAAAAAAGAAAATCTCCAAGGTCTCCAATTCCTGTTCCACTGAGGTGATTGTGACTAAAACCATAGAGGGTTTCGTCATCATAGTGATAGCCACTGCTGGCATCCCAACCCATAATATGGGTATCTGGACTTAATTGAATTTGTCCATGGGGGAGGGTAGGACCAGGAAAAGTATGTCCATGAAAACCCGTTCCAATCATTGGATCGACTAACTGGGTTAAATTGGGAACCTCATTTTTTATAGATTTTTTTGGGTCACAGCCGCTAAGGCCAATATTTACAATATAAAGAACAATAAGTAAGATTGGTTTTTTCATGCATTAGATTTAAAAGATCATAATGTTGTAATAACTTTTTTGCTGTTAATATGTTCTCTAAAATAAGAAATTATAAACGCAATGGGACAATTTAAACATGTACCTAAAACATATTTTTAGTTTTTTTGGAGAAGATTGGCCAATTGTAAATCAAAAGCATGGTGTGTTGCCCATTTTCATTCGAAACAATATTCCAAATAAATTTTATACATTGTCTGTTGGTTTTCCATATTGAGGACCAACAGTTTAGTTAGTAATGAGATATATAGTTTGTGAAAAACCGGGAGAATTTCTTTTGAAAGAGAAAAAAGTACCCATTCGAAAAGAAAATGAAGCTTTATTGAAAATTAATAAAGTGGGTATTTGCGGTACCGATTTGCATGCCTACACTGGAAATCAACCTTTTTTTACAACCAAATCGTATTGTTGGCTGTAATTGATATTAAAAATCAGCAGTATAGTTACCAATTTTACTTTTTTTATTGTTTTATTCATAATTTTATTAATTCATTGATATTGATTTTTTACTTCTGAGATTTCTTACCTCGTTAGTATCTATTTCATCTGCATCATTGCCAAAATTTCTCCTTATATAATTTAAAATATCGGTTATTTGTGTATCATTCAAAAAACTATGTTGAGGCATATATCCATTCCAAGTTTCACCATTAACAATTATCTCTCCTTCCAGTCCATTTAATAAAACATTGATTAATCTTTTTTTGTCACCAATTACCCAATCAGTTCCTACCAAAGATGGAAATCTTCCTTTTGCACCTTTCCCGTCTCCTTGATGACAAGAAATACAGTAAATATTGTAAAGTTCTTGCCCTACAGAAACTTTTTTTGGACTTTTAAGCTTAAATAAAATTCCATCTTTGTATTCATAATCAGTTCCAATTTCAATTTTATCTTTTTCCTTGTCAGGAGTTTTTATGTTTGAATTAAGTTTCCTTTTTTCCATTTCGACCAAATCATTAGAACTAAATTTATTTTTATCACCATTAAATTGAATTTTCCAAATTCTTCCCTTCTCCGTGTCTCCAATAAACATCCCTCCTTTTGAAGAAAATGCTATTCCCATTGGCCTATACTTAGCGTCGTCTACACTTGCAATAGGATCAATTTGCGCAAACCCATCAGCAAAAACCTCATATTGACCGGATGGTTTGCCACCTTCAAATGGAATAAATGCTACAAAGTAGCTGGATTGTGGATATGGAGCTCTGTTTGTTGATCCATGAAATGCAATAAATGCTCCATTTTTATATCTAGAGGGGAAATCATCGCCAGTATAAAAAACTAAATCATTTGGAGCCCAGTGTCCCGGGAAGCCAATTTCTGGATTTTTAAATTGATCACACCTGCCAATCATATCACCATCACCTCCATACTCTGGACCCAACACTTTTTTATCTTTAATCTGATCGTAGTAACAATATGGCCAACCAAAGTTATCGCCTTTTTCTATTTTAATAAATTCCTCAGATGGCAACATTGCGCTTTCCCATCTATTATACTTTTGTGGCCACAGACGAAAAAGGTTGTCTCTACCATGAACAACTGCATATAAACAATCATTTTCAAAATTCCAGTCTAATGCGACCACACTTCTTATACCAGTAGCATATTTTGTTCCATCACTTTGCGTTTGGTTATGCTTATTTTCGTCAAACCTCCAAACTCCTGCATGATTCTCGAGCTCTGGGCAAGGGTCAACACCGAGGGTAAGGGGAGTTCTCTTGGGATTCACACAAGCATTTGAAGGAGCACCGAAGGGTACATAAAGGCCTCCTTTTCCATCAAAAGTAATTGGTTTTGCAATATGCTCGTGACTTCCATGATCATGATCGTCAATTACGATTACCTCCGGTTCTGATGTGGGTGCAAGATTATCATCTAATTTAACTCTATACACTACAAGCTCAGAGCTGTAATAAAGGTATCCGTTTCTAACTCTTGCACCTGTCTCCAGTAATCCTGCCCATTCAAAATTACTTTTATTAGATTTAATTTTAAATTTTCCAAAATTCGAAATTGTATCGGCCTTACCATCATTGTTTTCGTCTCTGATTGCAGCCAGCGAATAATCGTTATTTAGACTCTTAAACTTTGCGTACAAATCTCCATTTTCGTTCACCGTAATATGTCTTATATTCTTAGATAGACTATCTACAAAAACTGTTGATGTAAAACCATTAGGTAAAAAAAGTTCACCAGAGTCAATTTGATTCTCGCAACTGAGTGAAAAAATAATTAGAGATAGAACTAAAAAAAATTTCATTTTTTAATATTTAATTTAAATAAGTCATTAGTTTATAAAATCTATTAAATATAAAAGCATTGTTTATCATTTAATCGTGTTGGTGCTAAAAATAAGAGTGCTTGTACATTAAAAAAAAAGAAAATTTTTTTTTAATAATAATACATAAGAAGATAATAAAGCAATTAAGATCAAATGTATTGTATTTGAAAAAAAATATACAGAGAAAAACACAAAAGATTTACTAAGGGATTTTTTGGATTTTGAACGATACAAAAAATTTTCCAAAAGAAAGGTTATTCTGGCGAAAGCTGGATTAATTCACTTTGTTTGTTACCATTTTAACCTAATTTAAAATAAAATTATTTTCAATAATGATTAATAATCCCTCATAAAAAGCTGGATATTTTATTTTTTTAAGCTCAGAATATGATTATTTAATATAAACTAAAAACAAGCTTCACATTTGCCCTGAAATAAAATTTGAGATGACCTTACATTACGGTTGGGAATAATAGGGATTTGAAACTCGATATTAAGGCAATCGATTTTACCACAATTACTGCACTCAAAATGTGGATGTAAGTCATTATGATTTGATTCTGAACAACCATTACATCTTGCATACCATTTAGTACCTCTATTGCTTAAAATAGAGTGCAAAACACCATCTTCCTCAAGTTTTTCCAAAACACGATAAATGGTCGTTTTATTCAATTTTGAATTGAGTCTTTCTATGAGATCAATAACAGAAATTGCATTTTTTTCATTTTGAAATTCTTTCAATAATAACTCTAACGATTTAGTTTTTCTAATAATACCCATAACAAAAAATTATTGAAACTTACTTTCAAAAATAAAAATAGGTGTTTATTTTCACAATAATAAAAATCCCACTAATTGAAATTAAAAAATTTAATAATTAACT
>PAHA01000038.1 GCA_002711215.1 Flavobacteriaceae bacterium | reverse complement strand
AAAGGCGCATCAGATTCGGGTTGGAGATGAAATCAACATAACATTGATGATGCGTGGGCCAACCCGAGATAATTTAAGCTGAAATCATACAAAATTGTGCTCAATCAGAATTCGGTCATGACATGACCTTGATTCAGAGGATATATAATGCCAACCAGGAAAATTTGGAGGCTTTTTTACCAAAATTTCCCAAAAACTGTATCTATATGCGTTGGAACTACCATAGTCCGGAAGCCTACGGGAACACAAAAGCCATGCAGTGGTTTAGGGATCATGGGTTGAAAGTAATGGGGGCCACAGCTGGACAGACCAGATGGGTATTGATGCCCCAAAGAGAGGGAAACATGGACAACATTCGTTCTTTTGCCTTATCCTCTATAGAAACTGGGCTAAATGGTCTTTTGTTAACGCTTTGGGACGATGACTCCCCCCATTTTGAATTGTATCATAGGGGTATCATCGCTTTCGCTAATGACACTTGGTCTGGAAATCAACTGAGTAAGAGCGAATTGAAAAGGGCTTACCGTCACCGTGAATTTTCTTACATACTCTCAACCGATGACTTTGCTTTTATCGATTCATTGGAAAAGCCTGTCGGTCAATGGAAAAATATTTTATTGAAAGGAAACAAAAGAAACTATCAAAAGGAGATGGATCAAGTCGAGGAGGATGCTTTAATTAGTTTGCCTAAAAATGATGCTCCGGGGCAGTGGAGTATTGATAATAGAGAAAGGCTGAAACTGGCTGAAAAAATGATACAAAGCTCTAGAAAGATTGCCGAAAAAATTCATCAAATACAGAAGCTCACCCAGAGAAACTCATTCGCTCTTGAAGTCTATCAAAGGGTTAATGAAACGGTTCAGCTCACTCCCAAAATCTTATTGGCATTAAAACGCTTTGATCAAGCAACTACTGATGATCAAAGATTTAAGGAAAAGAAAAGTATTGATCAACTTCAAAAAGATTTTGATAAATTGAGATCAGAAGTCGAAAAAACTTATGCCAAAACCCGCTTGATCAACAAACCCAAAGACTATATTTTAGACCAAGACCACCATCATCATTTGGCTAATCAATCCTTGAACTTCGATTGGCAATTTGGGGCGGAAATCCGCATATTTGAAAAAATCAATTCAGAACTAAATTAGAGGAGAAAAATTTGACTGAAGTCATTGGAAAGAAAATTCAGAAGTAAAAAATTAAGATCAAAAATCTACAATGATACAATCTTACAAAAAGAATTTCAAAATAGAAGAGCAGTATGACACCATTATCATTGGATCAGGCATTGGCGGACTCACCACTGCAGCCTTTTTGTCAAAAGAAGGTCAAAAAGTATTGATATTAGAACGTCACTATACTGCTGGAGGATTTACACATGTATTCAAAAGAAATGGTTACGAGTGGGATGTTGGGATTCATTATATCGGTGAGGTACAACGACCCAACAGCGCCATAAGAAGAATATTCGATTATATTACCGATTGCAACTTAAAATGGGCAGATATGGGAAGGGTTTATGACCGTATCATTATTGGAGACAAAGAGTACGAATTTGTAAAAGGAGTAGAAAATTTTAAACAACAATTAATTGAATATTTCCCAAAGGACAAGGATGCCATCAACCAATATGTAGATTTAGTTTTTTCGGTTGTCAAATCAATGGGTTCCTATTTCAGCGCCAAAGCCCTACCTCCCTTTCTTTCAAGGTTGTTGGCAGGGAGAATGAGAAGAAAATATCTGGAATACGCCAATAAAACTACCTATGAAGTTCTAAAATCTATCACCCAAAACGAAGACCTTATCAAAGTGCTAACAGGACAATACGGGGATTATGGACTTCCACCCAAACAAAGTAGTTTTGCCATGCACGCTTCCGTAGCAAGGCATTATTTTAATGGAGGTAGTTTTCCTATTGGAGGATCCTCACAAATTATTGAAACCATTGATCCAGTAATCGAAAAATGTGGGGGAACTATTCTAATCAATGCAGAAGTCAATCAAATCCTTATTGAAAAAAACAAAGCCATGGGAGTGCTTATGAATGACGGAAAAAAGTTTTTTGCAAATAATGTTGTAAGTAGTACAGGAATTTTTAATACCTATGAAAAACTCATTCCCCCTTCAGTATCTCAAAAATATCAATTGAACCAACAACTCGAAAAAGTAAGTCCATCTGTAGCTCATGCCTGTTTGTATATCGGTCTTAAAGGCAGTCCAGAGAAACTCAAATTACCGAAAAATAATTTGTGGGTATATCCAGAAAAAGGAGATCATGATACCATCGTTGAGAACTATCTATCTGACTCTAAAGCCCCTTTTCCTGTCGTCTATATTTCTTTTCCTGCTGCCAAAGACCCAAGCTGGTCAGAGCGCTATCCCGATCGAAGCACCATTGATATCATTACACTTTTGCCGTTTGATTTGGTAAAAGAGTGGCAGGGCACCAAATGGATGAAAAGAGGTAAAGAATATGAGGAATTAAAAGAGAAGATGTCTCAGAGACTTTTAGAAACCTTATATCATCAGTTACCGCATCTCAATGGAAAAATCGATCACTATGAACTCTCAACTCCATTAACCACTCAAAATTTTGTGAATTACAAAGAAGGTGAAATATATGGTATAGATCATACTCCCCAGCGATTTAGACAGAAGTTTCTTCAACCCCGAACACCAATCAAAAATTTTTATCTTACAGGTCAAGATATCATATCCGCCGGAGTTGGTGGCGCTCTGTTTTCGGGCGTAGTCACCGCATCTGCCATGCAAGGCAAAAACTTGGTTAAAATGGTTTACAAAGCCAAGACCTAGATACTATAATATGTAATCAGAGGAAACAAAATTAGACTCATTCGAGTTAAGCAAAGTTTCTAGGATTTCATTATTGTAGGGGTTATCCTTAGAGGCAACGAAAGATCTTATTGAGAAGGATCTTAAGGCATCATAAACACTTAGTGTACTCACAGCAGAGTTTTTTCTACCAGTAAAAGGATAAACATCTGGTCCTCTTTGACATGCACTGTTGAGATTCACCCGACAAACCAAGTTCGCCAAGATATCTATTAGTGGTCCGATTTTTCGAACGTCCCTTCCAAACAGACTCACTTGCTGACCGTAATCAGAGGCGGCCATAGCATCCAATGGCTCATTAATATCTTTGTAAGGTATGATTGGAATCACAGGTCCAAATTGTTCCTCATGATAAAGGTTCATGGAGTCGTTAACAGGATACATTACCGCAGGGTAAGTATAATTATCTGTCATCACTCCTCCTTTTTCATTCATTACTTTAGCACCTTTGGACACAGCATCGTCAATTAATTCTTTGACATATTTAGGCTTATTCGGCTCAGGTAGTGGTGTTAAAAAAACATCTTTATTCCAAGGTAGTCCATAATTTAAGTTGTCAACTGCTTCAGAAAATTTTTTATTAAACTCATTGATAATAGACTGGTGGACATATAGAACTTTGAGTGCAGTACAACGTTGTCCATTATAAGAGAGAGTTCCAGAAATACATTCTTTAACAGTATGGTCTAAATCAGCATCGGGTAAAATTACCCCAGGGTTTTTGGCTTCTAAACCCAGTACCAAACGGAGTCTGTTTTTGTTAGGATGCTCGTCCTGTAAAGCGACAGCAGATGAACTATGACCAATAAGGGCTAATACATCCACGTGTCCTGTTTTCATGATAGGTTGCGCTATTTTTCTTCCTCTACCAAAAAGTATGTTTACCACACCTGGAGGAAAACACTCTTGAAATGCCTCAAGCAATGGTGTAATTAAAAGCACTCCATGTTTGGCAGGTTTGAAAACAGCCGTGTTCCCCATAACAATGGCTGGAATCAATAAACAAAAAGTTTCATTCAGCGGGTAGTTGTATGGGCCCAAACACAATACAACCCCCAAAGGACTTCTTCTGATATGAGCATGTATTCCACCTTCTTTTTCAAACTTGGCACTTTTTTGATCTAACTTTTTATAGGCATCTATTGTGTCGTATATATAATCTACAGTTCGATCAAATTCCTTTTGTGAATCATTTAATGTCTTACCAATTTCCCACATTAATAATTTGACAATTTCCTCACGGTGCAATTTCATTTTGTCAGCAAATCGCTCTAAGCAATTCAATCGCTCTCTTACTCGCATGGTAGGCCANTGACCTTTACCTCTATCAAATGCCTTTTTGGCAGATTCTAATGCCTGAAGTGCAGGTTCAGANTCCATATCAGGNACAGACCCTAANAGCGTNGGTNCCATTTCACCCAATTCATTTTCNGTTCTNATGGTAGAAAATACCTCTACCATATTACCCTTCCAAGTTTTCAACTCCCCNTCAATAAGNTATTNATTGAANTNAGTGACTTTNGGTCTGTATANTTCGGGAATTTCGTTGAGTTTTAAAGATGNTAATTCTGACTGGATNAAGACATTNCTCATTGTTTTACTNTTNTTTTATTTTTCTTAAACAAATTTAAACAAATTTTAACATCTGAAGAAAATAAATAAAACTCCTCTNCGTACTTAGATAAATATTANATTAGCCAAGTTTTTCAATGCACCAATNATTTGCAGAATTATACGATCTTTTTCATTGCAGTCATGGATTCTCTTAAATCATAACCAATAATTTCTACTGGATGAAAGTNAATGATTTCATTAACGTCNATTAACTGACGGTTGTCAACACCACTTCCTTTGCCCTCAGCATAAGCTTTACCAATTACGTCAGTATCGATATTTTTCATGAAGTCCACTAACAAAGGTTTNGCAGCATGGTCAAATAAATAACAACCATACTCGGCAGTGTCAGATATCACTCGGTTCATTTCGAACAATTTCTTGCGGGCAATAGTATTAGCTATNAGAGGTGTTTCGTGAAGTGATTCGTAATATGCAGANTCTTCCTTTATCCCAGATGCGACCATGGTATCAAAAGCCAGTTCAACTCCAGCACGAACAAAAGCGACCATCAATACCCCGTGATCGAAAAATTCCTGCTCAGAAATTTCTTTTTCAGTAATCTTTGTTTTTTCAAAGGCAGTGTCACCTGTAGCAGCTCTCCATTCCAAAAGGTTTTTGTCATCATTGGCCCAATCTTCCATCATGGTTTTTGAGAAATGACCAGACATGATATCGTCCATATGCTTTTGAAACAAAGGNNTCAATATTTNTTTTAAAGTTTCAGAAAGTTCAAAAGCTTTTATTTTTGCTGGATTCGACAANCGATTCATCATATTNGTAATCCCTCCATGCTTNAGAGCTTCTGTAATGGTTTCCCATCCATANTGGATAAGTTTGGCAGCATAGGAAGGGTCNATTCCTTTTTCCACCATTTTATCAAAACTGANAATAGAACCCGTTTGCAATACACCACATAAAATAGTTTGCTCACCCATCAAGTCGGATTTTACCTCTGCTACAAAAGAAGATTCCAAAACCCCGGCACGATGTCCNCCTGTGGCAACTGCATATGCCTTGGCAAANTNCAATCCNTTTTNCCGAGGGTCATTTTCAGGATGAACTGCAATCAAAGTAGGTACGCCAAATCCTCTCAAATATTCCTCCCTTACTTCTGATCCAGGACATTTAGGGGCTACCATAATTACCGTTAAATCTTTTCGNATAGTCATTCCCTCCTCAACAATATTAAAGCCATGAGAATAGGANAGCGTTGCNCCCTGCTTCATTAGCGGAACAACTACCTCAATTACAGAACTGTGATTTTTATCAGGAGTAAGNTTGATTACCATATCTGCAGTNGGAANCATTTCATCGTAATTTCCAACATTAAAATTGTTATCAANAGCATTNTNGTAAGAGGCTCTTTTCTGATCTATTGCTCCTTGACGCANTGTATAACTGATATCTAATCCGGAGTCGCGCATGTTTAAACCTTGATTGAGTCCCTGTGCACCACACCCTACNATCACAATTTTTTTCCCTTTAAGTGCGTCAACTCCTTTGTCAAACTCTGATTGNTNCATAAAGCGACATTGTCCNAGTTGATCTAATTTTTCTGCTAATGAAAGTTGGTTAAAATAATTGGCCATTGTAATTTNTGAGTTTATATTAATTTTCTGATTTAAATTTTTTAAGAATTTCNCTNATGCCCATTTTNGATTTGGTAACAGAAATTCTTCCTGATCTTACGAATTGTAGTAAACCAAAAGGAGCTAAATCTTGATACAGCCTATCGGTTTCATTTCTAAATCCTGTTTTTTCAATGACAAAATACTCAGGTGAAACGGTAACNATATTGGCATGACTTTCNTTTATGATNTTNTGAATGTGTCTTTCTTCAAATAAAGCACTTGATTTGACTTTATAAAGNGCACTCTCTTGAAAGATCGTCTCTTCATCGGTATGATAAAAAGCTTTNATNACATCNACCTGCTTTTCGATNTGTTTGATGAGTTTTTTCACCTTNTGCTCTTCAACGTTNACTATAATAATGAATCTGAAAACATCTTTGATTTCAGACTGNGAAGTNGTTAAGCTTTCAATATTGATGTGACGCTTCAGAAAAATAGCAGAGATACGATTCAGCAATCCTACGTTGTTTTCGGAGTATATNGAAATNGTAAANTTTTTTTTCATTTTAATTNGTATCATTTGAGACGAATATCAGAGACAGATGCTCCNGTNGGAATCATAGGAAATACATTGTCATCTTTTTCAACTCGGACNTCCAAGAAGTAAGGTTTNTCAGAAGCAATCATTTCGGCCACTGCTTCATCTAAATTTTCTCTTTTGTCAACTTTTTTNGCATCTAAATAATATCCTTTTGCAATGGCNATAAAATCNGGATTNACCATTTCNGTAGAAGCGTAACGTTTGTCAAAAAACAACTGTTGCCATTGTCTTACCATACCCAAAAATTCATTGTTTAANACTACAATTTTCACAGCGGCTTGGGTTTGGAAAATGGTTCCCANTTCCTGAATGGTCATCTGATANCCACCGTCACCAATNACTGCAACNACTTCTCTTTTTGGTGCNCCCATTTTGGCCCCCAAAGCGGCAGGCAGTGCAAAACCCATGGTGCCAAGCCCTCCCGANGTAACATTACTTCTNGAACGCACAAAATTGGTATATCTGCAGGCTACCATCTGATGCTGACCTACGTCAGTNACCAAAACGGCATCTCCATGTGTATATTTATTGATAGATACAATTACTTCTCCCATGGTCAAGCCNTCTTTTTCNGGTCGTAAATCTTTNTCAATGACTTCTTTNACCTCAACTTTCATCAATTCATGAAAACNGTCCAACCATTNANCGTGAGATTTCTTTAGAATAATCGGAAGNAGGGCNGCAAGNCTNTCCTTACAATTTCCTAANATGGGGACATCGGCTNCTACATTTTTGTTAATTTCAGCGGGNTCAATTTCAAAATGAATGATTTTGGCCTGTTTGGCGTAAGTATTNAGATCNCCNGTAACNCGATCNTCAAANCGCATACCTATGGCAATNAGNANNTCACANTCNTTNGTCANNAAATTGGGNCCATANTTTCCATGCATACCTACCATNCCAACATTTAGTGGGTGTGCTGTGGGTAAAGCCGAAAGTCCAAGAATAGTCCATGCAGAGGGAATACCAGACTTCTCTACAAATTCTTTAAATTCTTCTTCTGCTCCTCCGAGGATTACTCCTTGACCCCATACAATAAAGGGTTTTTTAGCTTTGTTAATCAATTCTGCAGCTCGTTTCACTGAATGGGTATCCAATGCAGGAACAGGCTTATAACTTCTTACTCCCGTGCATTTTTGATATGTAAAATAAAAGGTGTCAAACTGAGCATCTTTTGTGATATCAATTAGTACTGGACCGGGTCTCCCTGATCTAGCAATGTAAAAAGCCTTGGCAAAAATTTCAGGAATTTCAGAAGCTTTTGTGATTTGATAATTCCATTTGGTTACCGGAGTAGATATACCGATAATATCAGTTTCTTGAAAAGCATCAGATCCCAAAAGGTGAGATCCAACTTGACCTGTGATACATACCACAGGTGTGGAATCGATTTGAGCATCTGCAATACCTGTAACAAGATTGGTCGCTCCAGGACCTGATGTGGCAATGGCCACACCCACTTTTCCTGAGGTTCTAGCAAATCCCTGAGCAGCGTGAGTCGCACCCTGCTCATGTCGTGTTAAAATGTGATTTAATTGATCTTGAAATTTATACAATTCATCGTAAACAGGCATAATTGCACCTCCGGGATATCCGTAGATCAAATCTACTCCCTCTGCCAAAAGACATCTAATGACTGCTTCTGCACCAGATATCCTTATGCTTTCACTTTCTACTTCTTGCAAGGCGATTTGTTCTTTTGTTTTCATCTGATTAATTATCGGTTACACAACCTTTAGAGGCTGTTGATACACTTTTTATATATTTGTACAAAACTCCTTTTGAAAACTTGTAAGGGGGTTGTACCCAATTATTTTTTCTTTCTTTAATCTCTTGATCTGATAAATCCACACGCAATGTGTTGGTTTCTGCATCAATGGTAATGATATCACCGTCCTCTAATAAACCAATCACACCTCCTTCTTGGGCTTCTGGCACTATGTGTCCGACAACAAAACCGTGTGTTCCTCCTGAGAATCTACCATCGGTAATCAAGGCAACATCTTTTCCCAATCCTGCTCCCATAATTGCGGCAGTAGGTTTTAACATTTCGGGCATCCCGGGCCCACCTTTTGGGCCCTCATATCGAATGACCAGCACATCACCCTTTTTTACTTTACCTGATGCTATACCTGCATTGGCATAATATTCCCCATCAAAAACTCGGGCAGGACCAACGAATTTAAGCCCCTCTTTTCCTGTAATTTTTGCTACGGAACCTCCTGAACATAAGTTTCCTTTAAGAATCCTCAAATGACCTGTAGACTTGATAGGATTGTCCAAAGATCTAATCAAATCCTGACCTTCTTTAAGTGATTCAACATCCACTAAATTTTCGGCCAATGTTTTACCTGTGATCGTCATACAATCTCCATTAAGCATATCATTCTTAAACATAAACTTTAGTACTGCTGGAATACCTCCAATGGCATGGAGGTCTTTCATTAGATATTTTCCACTGGGTTTGAGATCGGCAAGAAAAGGTGTTTCATCACTTATTTTTTGAAAATCGTCTAAGGTTAAATTAATATTTGCTGCATGGGCAATCGCCAAAAAATGTAGAACAGCATTCGTTGACCCTCCCAAAACGGCGATTAGTCGCAAAGCATTTTCCAATGATTTTTTGGTAACAATCTCTAAGGGTTTTAAATCCTTTTCTACCAAATGTCTAATCGCGGCACCAACGGCTTTACAATCTTCAATTTTTTCTTTACTGACAGCTGGATTGGAAGAACTGAAAGGCAATGACATACCTAATGCCTCTATCGCTGACGCCATAGTATTAGCTGTATACATCCCTCCACAGGCTCCTGCTCCTGGACATGCATTACGGATTACTTTTTTGTATTCTGTTTCGTCTATTTTACCCGCTACCTTTTCTCCCCAAGCTTCGAAAGCAGATACTACATCCAACTCTTTATCCTTGAGGCAACCGGAGGCAATGGTTCCTCCATAAACCAAAATACTTGGTCGGTTCAAACGCAACATTCCCATCAAAGCACCGGGCATATTTTTATCACAACCTACTACCGTAACCACACCATCATAAGACATTGCCTGAACAACGGTCTCAATGGAATCCGCAATGACATCTCTTGAGGGCAGAGAAAAACGCATCCCCGGGGTTCCCATAGAAATTCCATCGCTCACACCAATAGTATTGAAAATCAATCCCAACAAACCATGAGGAGCAATACCCTCCTTGACGTGAACGGATAGATTATTGAGGTGCATGTTACAAGGATTGCCTTCATAACCGGTACTCGCTATCCCAATCAGAGGTTTTTTAAAATCTTCATCAGTCATACCAATGGCATGCAACATCGCTTGAGCCGCAGGTTGAGTTGGGTCTTGTGTTACGCGTTGACTGAATTTGTTAAGCGTCATATTACGAATTTGGTGCTAATTTAAAGGCTAACTGTCGTTAGCTTTGGTTTTACATTGATTGTACATTATACCCAAATGAATTAAAATTGATTTAATAATTTGATTATCAATATTTTAAATATTGGTTAATAATACATTCAAAGCAACAAAAAATAAAAAGTATTCAATTTAAGTTATATTTACAAAATACATGCTCCAAAAGTACCAAACAATGAAATATAATTCAGACATAGCCATTGATATTTTACATAAAAAGCAAAAAATATTTTTTAACTCACAAGTCACGCAATCCAATTCTTTTAGAATCAAAAAACTTAAGGGACTAAAAAAGGAAATTAACTTTAGAGAAAAAGATATTTATGAAGCATTAAAAAGGGACTTAGGGAAGTCTGAATTTGAATCCATGACTTCAGAAATAGTTTTAGTCGAAAAAGAGATTACAAAAATGATCAAAATGCTTCCCATTTGGAACCGCCCTCATCGAACTAAAAGTAGTTTGGTGAATTTTCCTTCAAAAGACTACCTGATTCCCGAACCATACGGAAATACCCTAATCATCAGTCCTTGGAATTACCCATTTCAACTGGCAGTTACACCTCTTGTAGGGGCCATTGCAGCTGGAAATACAGTCGTTTTAAAACCATCAGAGTTTGCACCCTATACATGTGAGTTAATTAAAGAAATTATTAAAAATGTTTTTGATGAAGGTCATGTTGCTGTATTAGAGGGTGATGGATCGGTAGCTTCTGACTTATTACAAAAAAAATGGGATTATATTATGTTTACGGGCAGTACGTCGATTGGGAAAATCGTTGCCAAAGCTGCTGCCGAACACCTAACACCAACTACCTTGGAATTGGGAGGTAAAAGTCCATGCGTTATTGATAAAACTCCACCAATCGGAATTACTGCCAAAAGGTTAGTCTGGGGCAAATTCCTCAATTGTGGGCAAACTTGTATCGCTCCTGATTATATCTTAGTTCATGAGGACATAAAAGAAAAGTTGATTCAAAAAGTGATTCATCAAATTGAAAAAGCCTTTGGAAAAAATCAACAGGATTCTGAGGACTACGGTAGAATCGCTCACAAAAATCATTTTAATAGATTAAAAAAATCCCTCGAAAATCAAAACGTCATTTACGGAGGGCAAATGGCTGAAAAGGAATTGTTTTTTGGCCCTACCTTAGTGGACAATCCGCCTTTGATCAGTGAATTAATGCAGGAAGAAATATTTGGTCCTATTTTACCAATAATTTCTTATAAAGAGGAAGAAGAAATACACAAGATCTTGGAAAAAAGAGAACGTCCTTTGGCCTTTTATGTATTTTCTAAAAGAAAGAAGTTTATCGACCAACTTTTCAAACGGTATTCTTTTGGCGGTGGGGTGGCAAATGACTCTATCATTCATTTTGCCAATGATAACCTACCCTTTGGTGGGGTTGGTCACAGTGGAATGGGGGCTTATCACGGTAAATTTAGTTTCAAAAACTTCTCTCATTATAAACCAGTGATCAAAAGGGCTTATTGGTTTGATATTCCTGGACGATACGCACCTTATCCAAAGTCCTTATCTTTGTTGAAACTTTTGTTAAAAAACCTTTAATGTCGGAAAAGAAAGTAAGTGAAGCTATAGAATTCAGACGCTCCGTCAGAATTTTTGATGATGAAAAAGATATCGACTCAGCGTTAGTCAAAAAATGTTTGGAACAAGCTATTTTAGCACCCAACAGTAGTAACCTTCAATTATGGGAATTTTACCATGTCACCAGTAATGAAGAAATAAAAAAAATAGCAAAGGCCTGTTTT
>PAHA01000037.1 GCA_002711215.1 Flavobacteriaceae bacterium | reverse complement strand
GCTTATCAAAAAACTGGTGCTGAGGTAATTGCCACAAATCAGCCAAGGGGAAATGCTGGGCATAATGGGGGTTCTGAATGGGGAATCCACAAATTAGCACATTCGTACCCGTTTACTTTTGATAATCTCTTCGATGATATTCCCGCCCAGGATGATTTCAAAACTGTTCTTCATGAATATTTTCATGTTGTACAATTATCTCATGTTTATAATTTAAGTCATAACGATAGAGTTAGTCGCATAATGCCTAACGAGTCAATATGGATGCAGGAGGGTGGTGCAGAATACATGGCAAATTTTACATTGTTTAAACTAATAAATAATGGCACTTTGATTTTTGAAAAATCTTATGGATCCCTATCAGAAAAAATGCAAAATAAAATGGATAATGCCAAGAGGTCTCTTGATAATAATTGTTCTGGGAGAAAGCTAGAGGATTTTAAATATGGTAACGATTGTAGTAATGTTGGTTACGATTTAGGTACTTGGGCAGTAGCTTATTTAATAGATAAGATTAATAATCCTAACATATTATTGGAAACTTTTTACCCTAATTTGGCTGAAATGGATTTTGAAAGTGCATTTAACCTGTCTTTTGGATACTCAACGTCAGAATTTTACTCTGAATTTGAAATTTTTTTAGAACTTCCCTTAGAAGAACAGTTAAAAATTATCCCTACTCCATAATTTTGTAGCTCAGATAATGTGAATATAATTTGACAATTAATTAATCTGTTCTATATTATTTTAATCTCAAAAGTGAGTTTTAAATTTATAAATCCAACTAATATTAAAACTATTCAAACCATTTTACTTTATCTTCAATAAGTGTTGGATTTCTGTAAGCTGTTTTTTCGCTAAACTTACCCATGTAAAATATACCTAAACATTTTTCTCCTTTATCAAGAGGTATATACTCACCAATTAAATTAATAAGCTTTGGAGAGCTCCAATAAGCTCCAATTTTTAGATTTGTTGCCATTAACCACATATTTTGAACTGACATTGAGACTGAGGCTATCTCCTCCCACTCTGGAACAGATTCATTAGGGTCCCTTTGCATACAGATTAAAATTATTACTGATGACTTCTTCGCCTTTTCAATTAAACGATTGGATTTAAATTTTGAAAAGTTTGGGGTAATTTCTTTATATTTTTCTCCTAAAAATTCTCCAAAATTATCTTTGAATCCATTTTTTAATACTTTATATCTCCAAGGCTCAGTTTTCTTGTGAGTTGGTGCCCAATTAGCAGCCTCTAGAATTAAATTTATGTGATTATCTTCAATAGATTGATTGTTGAATTGGTGAGGCATTATTGACCTCCTTGATTTTATTAATTCAAGTGTGTTCAAAGTTGATTTTTTCATATTTTAAAATTTTAAAACAAATAATCTGGATTTTTTGTAACTAAGCAAATTGTAATCCTATTTAAGTTCAAATCATTGTTATTATTGTGAATCGATCTTCTAGTCTTATAACTGCCAGTTAAACGATCTAGCCAGCTGAGCTTCATCCCCAAATTATAATTTATTGATTTAAAAAAATCACACAAATCAAATGATTTTTACAATCGTTTAGGGCTTACATAAATCTATTAAAATTGGTCTATTTAGCTAATTTTTGACCGTTTATTTAAAGTAAAATGAGGGGGGTACTTTTGATTTTTTTACGAATTTAGGAATCTAAATTATATATAAACCAATGAAAATGACAGTTGATCCCTTATTAATATTTTTAATAATGCTGGTTCAAATAAGAATCATGATATTGTTTATTGCTTTTAGGAATTATATTTATTTAATTTTAGCAGATAACCTATCAAAAAAGATTTGTGACAAATGCTATCTCATAGCTCGGATGTTTTAAAATAATAATAAAAGTTTGTCTTTTTATTTTCTAACCAATTTCCCATTTAATTGGTTTCAATAATCATTGGCATTCTAATCTTTGAATTGTGAATCTCTTTCATTATACCCTTTACCTCAGTTGATTTAATGTTGCAGCTATTTTAATCTCTCCTGTCTTTTTATCTATCCATTTATCATACAAACCAGAAAAGGAAAATAATTCTGAATTAGGTAGTTCAATTAAATACTTTTGTTTCTTTTTAAATTTGTTATCAAGCCATTTCCACTTGTAGAATCCATCTGCAAAAATTAAATACCGTTTTGCATTTTTAAAAGAGGATTTTGTTTATAGNGGGTTTGAAGCCTAGCATTGAGGGTCTATTTTTAATATCATGATCTTTTACCCGTGAAGGGATTAATCCCCACATAAATTGCTGTAGGTCTTTTGGACTCTCCTTTGTAACTACATTTATAATTAGATGACTAAATCAGTTATTCACTTCATTTAAGAAATCTCTTTTTAGCCTTTAGCCTTAAAATATTTTTAAGGTTTAGATTGCTTAAAATGATAGCACATTTTTCTAGAAAATAGTTAGCATAGAAAAAATCTTCGATTACATTTTTTAAATTTGATTTGTTTGAAAAAATTAATTTAAAATTTATGAATTTTTTTAAAATCTACCTTTTTATTCTAACCACAATTTTTTATAATAGGCTTTATTGTCAAAATTCAGATAAACCAAATATTATTTATATTTATATAGACCAACTATCGGAAACAATGATGAGTTGTGCAGGCAATAAATACCTTAAAACACCTGCTATAGACTACATCGCTAGAAATGGAATACGATTTACAAGAGCATACACTACGAACCCTGTATGTTCACCTGCAAGAGTAAGTTTAATGACCGGAAGATTTCCTGGATATTTCAAAGATAATGAGGGTAATCAGGTTAGAGAAAATAGAGGTTCTATGAGAATTACTCAAATCAGCAAATCTGTATCAACTAACAATATAGCAGTTTTACTGAGAAGGGCAGGGTATGATTTGATTTATGGAGGTAAAGAACATCTGCCTGCTCCTCTCTCACCAAAAAATCTTGGTTTTCAAATTATTTCAAATGATGAAAGAGACGATTTAGCTAAAGAAGCTGCAAATTTCATTAGTAAAAATCATGATAATCCATACTTTATGATTGTTTCATTAATCAATCCTCATGACATATGCTACATGGCCATTCGGGATTTTGCAGAGACGGAAGAGGACCATTCAATTTTAGAAAATGGGAATGAAGAGTTAAAAAACTTGGAAGAGGCGCTTCAATTGCCGGTGAATATTTCAATTGAAAAGTTTTTTAATGAAATTTGCCCCCCATTACCTCTCAATTTTGAACCTCAAGAGGATGAACCCTTGGCAGTAAAATCATTGATTAAAAGGCGTTCTTTCCGAGAAAGTGCAAGAGAAAGATATACTCCTGAACAGTGGCGAATGCATCGATGGGCATATGCTCGATTGACTGAAAAAGTTGATTCACAAATTCAAATTATCCTTGACGCACTCAAACAGAGTGGTAATGAAGAAAATACGATGGTTATCTTTTCTAGTGATCACGGTGATAATGATTCTTCTCACAAAATGGAACATAAAACTGTATTTTATGAAGAATCTGCAAATATTCCTTTTATCGTAATGTGGAGGGGGAAAATCCAAGGGGGGCAGATTGACAATAAAAGTTTGATTTCAAATGGCCTTGATTTGTTGCCTACAATAAGTGACTATATAGGATTAAAAGGAATTTCAGATCCTAGAGGCAGGAGTCTAAGACCTTTGTTTAATGGAAATAAAAATAACTGGCGAAAAACACTTGCAGTTGAAAGTGAAATTGGAAGAATGGTAGTTAGTGATGATGGTTATAAGTATGTTAGGTATGATTTGGTTGGAATAGAGGAACGACTAATGAATTTAAATAAAGACCCTTTTGAAAAAAAACACTTTACAAATGACAAATCATACAATAAAATATTATTAAGATTAAGAAAAAAATTTGATGAGAAATGGTTTCCAAAATCCCGTTTAAATTAGTTAAGAACTATACCTCTGTAAAATATTCTTTAAAAAAAACTGGTGTTATCAAATCATTATTCTTAAAAGCGAGATAGTGATAAATGTTTTATCGATATATAATATATATTTTTAACATCTCTAATTTTCAAATTAAAAACTGAAATAATTCCTCATTTTCATTCAGATAATCAAATTTAAACTTATGCTTTTTCATTTTATTAATTAAAAGTATTAAATCTTCAGGATATTTTAACTCTATACCTATGACTGCTGGAGCATTATCCCTGAAATTTTTTTTTGTAAACCTAAAGTGTGTGATGTCATCATTAGGGCCTAAAATGTCTGCTACAAATTGTTTTAAAGCACCTGATCTTTGAGGAAAATTAATTAAAAAATAATGTTTTAATTTTGCGAATAGTAGAGCCCTCTCCTTTATTTCAGGCATTCGAAGTATATCATTGTTTCCACCACATAAAATTACTCCTACAACCTTATCTTTTATTTCGTCCTTCAAATAGTCTAATGCGGCAATAGCCAGTGCTCCAGCAGGCTCAGCAACTATTCCATCTTTATTATATAAATCCAAAATAGTTTGACATATCTTACCCTCCGGTACAAGAATTATTTTTTCTAAATTGGGTTTACAGACTTTAAAAGTTAAATCCCCAACTTTTTTTACAGCAGCACCATCGACAAATTTATCGATTTCCTTCAATGATACAAGCCTACCTTTTTTAATCGACTTTTCCATTGATGGTGCTCCTTCTGGCTCTACACCGATAATTTTTGTATCTGGGGAGACCAATTTCATAACTGTAATTAATCCTGAAATTAAACCTCCACCCCCAATTGGAACAATTATGTAATCAAATCCTTTCGGTCTTTGACCTAACATTTCAGTAGCTATTGTTGCTTGGCCTTCAATTACCTTTGGATCATTAAAAGGATGTACAAAAGTTTTTTTTTGTCTNATTGAGGATTTTATTGCAATTTTTTCACAAGTATCGTATGTATCTCCTGAAAGTATTACTTTNATATATTCTCCACCAAACATTTTGACTTGTGTTATTTTTTGTTTGGGTGTTGTAGCAGGCATATATATTTCACCACTNATTTGAAGCTTTTTACACGAATAAGCGAACCCCTGTGCATGATTTCCNGCACTTGCACATACTATTCCTTTTTTTCTTTCTTCAAAATTTAAGGACGATATCTTATTGTAAGCCCCTCTTATTTTAAATGATCGGATTTGTTGTAAATCCTCTCTTTTAAGAAAAATNGATGCTCCAAAACTATTAGANAACCTTTTGTTTAGATCTAANGGAGTAACTCTTATNAAACCCTTAAGTTTTAANGAGGCTTTTCTAACTCCATCATAACTAGGAAATATTTTCATTNAATAAATTTAATATTGATATTATACTAAAAAATATTAGCAAATCAGTTCTNGGTNTTTGGTAANAATTGCTTCGCAATTTTTTTNGAATAATTTNAATAAATCCNGNCGAAAGAACTGGCCAACTANGCTATATATCNAAATTATAANTAATAAATTTTGAATNTTCTTATAAAAATAAAATTGTTTTTANTAAAATTTANGNCTGAAACAAATCTATAAAAATTGATCTATTTAGTTGAATTTTGACAGCTATATTAANGTAAATTTTTCTTTATTTATATCTACAAGATTNAAATTACANGCTTTTAAAAATTANAGAGAATTATTTACTCTGATCCGAGTCTTAAGGGTANATTTNAAGGTATTGATTATTTTCCATTGNNTGATAATCTTATCNAACTTCTNCCAAGGTCNGTTNTATNGTCATAAAAATNNNTGAATTCATANGATTTTGGTGAAANAAAGTANTNCAATTACCCNNATTGATTTANAATNTAAACATTCTTCCCAACAATCGTNAATAATCATATTATCTTTAATACAATGTCCANAATTAAAATCAAATGGNTATNGCTATTGCTACCNTTGTTTTCGGTAAGTTTCGCACAAGGTGACGACAACCTCCTCATGCAATACAACAGAGGACAAGATTTGGACGGTTTTTACCGCAAATGGAATTTTGANCTCCACNCCCGAATACTCTATGGAAANATGAAAGAAGACTACAGTGTTTACAAAACTTCCTACTCCNCAGGNNTCTACATCCAGTATAAATTCTCTAAAACGATTGCCATNAATTCTGGTGGAGATTATTTCAGCCTAAGATACCAATACAACCTTGCTAATAACCAATCCTACGATCAATTGACCTACCTCAGCATTCCANTGAGTATNAGGGTATTTCCCTCCCGAAAACTCCTATTCGAAACNGGTNTNTTNTACAACTATTTACTAAANGCGCNAAATAATCAAATAGTAGATCTCAAAAACCAGAGTAAGAATTACCCTGAAGNNGTATTNAAAAANACTTTNGGTTGGCTANTNGGCGCACAATACAATGCTTGGAAAAGACTTGACGTTTCCCTTCAATATCGCTTTTCCAAAAAGGCAAGTAATCTATATTCCNTTCAAAAAAACAANTTTGAAGCTTTTATGCTGGGCATTCATTTTTTTGTTCTCAACCCTANGAAAAAACCAAAATGATGCCCTTAAAAAAATCTTCCNATAGAAATATTTAGATAATAATGGCGTCCATTAATCTGACGNTTATTGTCTTGAGAAATACTATTCCACAGCATTAAAAATCGCCATTTATCACTGTAAAAGCCCANGCCANCTTCCCAACTGTTTTTATAGGGNATTGAGNACAGCACAAAGGGAGCATCATTNTTAAATAAACCTCCTGAAACCATGTAATCATGATACCGGTATTCTTGCCGNGTTCCCAAGTAAATCCCATGCCCTGTAGNTNGCATCTCCAAAGGATTTCCCATAAAAGATAGGGCCTTTGACGTGCCCACCAATATACCCATACGTNCACCAGCAGCAATGCGCTGCGTGCCNAGGTTTCCAAAAAACTCGTACAACAAAGCCAAACGATTCGCCAATGGAAATACGTTTTCTCAAGCTTCCATTAAGGTTCAAGTGGANCTTTTGGGGAAGTGCCTGNTCCCATGTCACATCGGGCAATCCNAAAATCTTATCNTGATANAAGTTCTGAAAATAGGGNGCCAAGGAAGCCTTGCCAGTGGTTCCCCCCTTNAGCGAAACCCCCAAAGCAGANANAGGACTTTTATATTTTTCAATGGTATGCTCCAAATATAACCAGCCTCCAAAAGGATAATCAAACTGGCTCACATCTGTTGTATACCTCCTAGATGGGGTATAAATTTCCTGCCCCAATGTCCAATGCACATAGGTTTTGGGGAANNTTTCCTCCTGATCTTCCGCAATTTTTANNNTTCCTGTACTGACAAATATCCCACTAGAGTAATACCAGTCTCNACTNAAATACAANTCATTATCTACAGAAAGGTTGATATAGCGNTGAGCATTTGACACANNAGAACTCANGACCCNTAACAACAACAAAACACGATTCATTATTCAATATAGAGCATCCAATGTAATCATCATTTTTGGAATTTTCTTTNAAAAAACATTTCAATTCAAGCAGNNCTCCGCAAAACAAAATAGATTNGCTATTTTTGACATNCCATGGAAGGAAGCGTTAATTTAGAAANAAACAATNATATAGGTAGGATANAATTTTCNCATCCTAANGGAAACAGNCTGCCCACTGCCCTATTGCAGAAGCTAATCGACACTTTANGNACTNCAGATNAAGACCCCANCATTCGAGTAATAATTTTAGAAAGTGAAGGCAACGCCTTTTGTGCAGGAGCTTCTTTGAGCGAACTAAAAAANGTAAAAAATACNGAGCAGGGCACNGCTTTTTTTATAGGCTTTGCACACNTACTTAATTGCTTGAGGAAAATGTCAAAATTTGTNTTGGCACGAGTTCATGGAAAAGTGGTAGGAGGTGGNGTCGGTCTTGTGTCCGCTTGTGATTATGCCTTTGCCACAGAAGGGGCTCAAATNAAACTCTCCGAACTCTCNATAGGCTTGGGACCCTACATTATCGAACCTGCAGTAAGTCGTAAAATAGGAAGCACNGCTTTTGCNCAANTATCTTTGGANAGTNCCCAATGGAAAAGCGCACAATGGGGCCTTGACAAGGGGCTCTATGCTCAAGTGGTTTCAGATAATTCCGCNTTNAAAATAGCCATCAATGAAAAAGCAGAAAGACTCGCCAGCTACGNCNCAGNNGCCTGCAAAGAATTGCGAAAATTACATTGGAAAGATACTCAGAATTGGGAAACCCTACTCCCCAAAAATGCTGAGATTACCGCTCAGTTNGCCCTNACAGATTTTACCCAAAACAAGATCAAATCACTCTNAAAAATGNANAAAAAAATTCGTGTTACCAAGCAATTTAAATTTGAAACCGGACATGCACTTTATGGTTACGANGGCTTGTGCAAAAANGTACATGGTCACAGTTATAAGCTCGACGTAACCGTAATCGGGATGCNTATTACCGACTCNAGANACGTCAAAAATGGTATGGTTATNGACTTTGGCGACCTCAAAGCNATTGTCAATNAGGAGATTGTAAACCCTTTTGACCACGCCACNGTACTCAATGTCAGCACCCCTCACAAAGAAATCGCCGACGAAATGGAGAACAGAGGCCATAAAATCATTAGGGTAAACTACCAACCAACCAGCGAAATGATGGTGCTTGACTTTGCGGAAAAACTTAAATCTAAGCTCCCNCACCACNTAGANTTATACTCCNTNAAACTTCGGGAAACAGCNACTGCTTTTGCCGANTGGTACGCCAAAGACTNNTAGATTAAAAGCCTAATTCATCCAAGTTNGCTTTGGATTTTGCAGGAATCGTATAGTCAGTTTCATTNTCGTACTCCTCGCAGTCTAAGGCAATACTCACCNCTTCAGGNGCCAAAAACTNNTCTTGTGAAATCCCNANCTCCTCGTTTTCATAGGCCCCTTTCATATACATNGCCCANATGGGAAGCGCCATTGTNGCGCCCTGTCCGAAAGCAATTTCTTCAAAATGTATAGANCGGTCCTCTCCNCCTACCCATACGCCAGTAACCATATTGGGAACCATNCCCATAAACCATCCGTCGCTTTGGTTTTGTGTCGTTCCTGTTTTTCCAGCAATGGGATTTTCAAATATATANGGATATCCCGTAACTACATTTTGGTAAACATAATTTGTCTTTTCCAATCCTGCGTGCCGCAGTCGTGCNCCAGAGCCGTGTTGTATTACACCTTCCATAAGATTCAATGTAACATAAGCAGCCTCCTCACTGATTACATCTTTGGTATTGGGAACTACTTCAAACAAAGCCATCCCGTTTTTATCTTCTATACGGGTGATCACNATAGGCTGAATGTAAATCCCCTGATTGGCAAANGTACCATAGGCCCCCACCAATTCAAATAGACTGATATCGGGAGTCCCCAGTGCAATNGAAGGCACTTTAGGAATATAGGAAGTAACNCCNGTTTTTCTCATTAAATCAATNACAGGTCGGGGTCCTACCTTATCCATAATTCGCGCNCTGATGGTATTCACCGAGTTCGCCAGTGCATTTTTTAGNGTTCGGGTACGTCCATAGCGATCCCCCGAGTTTTTAGGACACCAAGGGTCAATATTTCCGTGCCTCATCGCATCGATACAATACAAAGCATCAGGCAGNTTATCACAAGGCGAAAGCTTAAGTTGGTCGATTGCCGTGGCGTATAAAAAAGGNTTAAAGGTAGAACCAATTTGTCGTCGNCCCTGCTTCACTTGATCGTATTGGAAATGCTTGTAATTGAATCCGCCAACCCAAGATTTTACATGGCCGGTTTGTGGCTCCATTGACATCATNGCCGCCCNAAGAAAATATTTATAATAACGAATCGAATCCATAGGCGTCATGANGGTATCAATCTCCCCTTCCCAACTGAATACCTGCATGGGAACAGGTTTAAAAAAGCTTTCTAAAAGCGCCTCTTGGTCCATACCCGCNGCTTTACCTTTTCGCCATCGGTCACTACGATNGGCNGTTCGGNTCAGCANAGTATCNATCTCACCCTCTCGCAAATCCAAGAATGGNGCCGTAGGATTCAATTCATTTGTATTCTGTAGAAAAAACTCCTTTTGCAAATTCTTCATGTGCTTAGTCACAGCATTTTCGCCCAAGGCCTGTAAACGAGAATCTATGGTCGTATAAANTTTTAGTCCATCACGATAAATGTTGTAGGAANTCCCGTCGGGTTTNGGGTTTTCTCGGATCCATTTTTTCATAAACTCCTGCANATAGGCCCTAAAATAGGTCGCNANACCTTCTCGNTGGGATTCCGGTGNAAAGTCGATTTTCAGCGGTAANACCAATAGGGAATCCCTTTCCTCTTCTGTGATCAATTCATTTCTAAGCATTTGCTGAAAAACCACATTTCTNCGGTNCCTTACCATTTCNGGGCGCCGCAGGGGGTTGTACAATGAAGAGTTTTTGAGCATCCCAACCAGNGTTGCCGATTGCTCCAATGTCANTGCCTTTGGGGGAGANTCAAAATATATTTTTGCNGCCGATCGGACCCCATCGGCATTGTATCCAAAATCGTAGATATTGAGATACATGGCAATGATNTCNTCTTTGGTATANCGTCTTTCCAACTGAACGGAGAGCACCCATTCTTTNATCTTCTGTAACACNGCTTCTTTTTTGTTTCGGGANCGTACTCCAACAAAAAGCTGCCGGGCCAACTGCTGTGTGATCGTACTNGCACCTCCTTTTTTTCCNANGTATAAAATCGCTCGCATNGTTCCCCTCCANTCGATTCCCGCNTGGTCATAGTAGCGNTCATCNTCCGTGGCAANNAGAGCGTCGACAATATTTTGCGGTAACTCATCATAGGTAATNGGAGTACGATTGTCATTAAAGTAAAATTTTCCCAACACCACCCCATCTGAAGAAAGGATTTGTGTCGCCAAATTCGTTTTGGGATTTTCCAACTGCTCTAAAGGAGGCATAGGGCCCAAAAAGCCAAAAGCAGCAGCCCCAAAAACACCCAGCACCGATACAATACAGACAGTAAATANCAACCAAAAANCCAAGATGAANTTTTTNTAATTCCTTTTTTTGGTCTTTTTAGTATTTTTCTTTTTNNACTTAATCATTGCTATTCATTTCTTCTACTGCAATCCCTACACTGACAATCCCCTCTAGGAGATCGGTTCCATGTTCACTTCCATTGAACCTCAGGGCATGTTCCAATTCTATATTTAAATTTTCTACTCTAGGTAATTGGTAATTTTCTTTCCACCAAAGTTTACTTTCCTTCACCTCTAAAAAACCACTACCCAACCAAGCCCCCCGGGGATTAGCCATTTCATATTCCAGGGTATCGCATACCAAAAGAGAATCCCCTGTTTTGAGTCGGGCGATAAGAAAAAGATTCGAAAATGGATAATGTTGGTTGTTACGAATGTAAATCATCAAATTAACTGGTTGAACNATAATAGAGTCCAGCGAAAAAATTGCTTTATCCAAAGAGGGCCAGCTTTCCTCAAACTCGCGGTATTCCGTAAACAAGTTGGGTGAGTTGCAACTAGAAATACCGCCTAAAATCAAAAGCGAAAAAATGTAATACCTCCTATGCATTGTTTTGACCCCGATTAGGCTTGTGTTTTTTCCTCCTTTTGCTTTTAGGTCTTTTAGGACGATCAAAACGATTCAAGCTGTCTTGCCCTACTACATTTTCAAATACCACACTGGACTTTTCTATTTCAATAGCAGTAACCTCTGTAGTGAATTCCTCTAAGCTGATGACTTTTTCACTATTTTTATTTTTGTAGATGATCTCCTGCACAGTTTTCAATGACAACATATGCCAGTTCATCCACTCCCCCTTATAGGCATACCACAATTGCTCTTTGAAAATATCCATTTTTTGCAACACAGCCACCCCCTTTTCCGTCTGTAATTTGAGCTCTGCTTTTGGGAAAGGTTTTAGGGCGGAACGGTAGGCATCCAACTCATAATTCAAACAACATTTAAGCTTTCCACATTGTCCAGCCAGTTTAAGCGGATTGAGAGACAACTGCTGATATCGAGCGGCGGAGGTGGACACCGAACGGTAATCTGTCAGCCAGGTTGAACAACACAATTCACGTCCGCATGAACCTATGCCTCCCAATCGGGAAGCCTCTTGTCGCAGTCCGATCTGACGCATCTCAATTCGTATAGAAAAAGCCTGGGCCATATCCTTGATCAATTGGCGAAAATCCACCCGACTTTCTGCCGTATAGTAAAAGGTTGCCTTTTTGCCATCCCCCTGAAACTCGACATCCGACAGTTTCATTTCCAAGCCCAAACCAATGGCAAGCTCGCGCGCCCGTTTTTGGATTTGTGGCTCCTTGTCCCTTAGGAAGTGCCATTTATCGATCTCCTGTTGGTTTGCTTTGCGCAATATCTTTGACACCTCTTCACTGCCCTCTGCTACTTTTTTCTTTTTCATCTGAAAACGCACAAGTTCCCCCGTAAGGGTCACCAGTCCCAAGTCATAACCATTGTCTATATAGGTAATAACTGGGTCTCCGACAGAAACCGAAAGGCCCTTGGGCAAAGTAAAAAATCCCTTTCGGCTGTTTTTGAAACGCACCTCCACCGCCGTAAAAGGCGTTTTAACTGAAGGTATTTCCATGTTGCCCAACCAGTCAAAAACTGTCAATTTGTTGCAACTGTCCGTCCCACAAGTGCCATTACTTTTGCATCCGCGAGGGGAGCCGTTTCCATTACTGGCACAAGAAGCGCAACCCATAGATTTGTTTTTAAGCTTAAAGATAAGACTAATTAAAAGGATAGTAGAAATGAAAAATCCTAAATTAATGTTTAAATTTTAATACCTCCGAACGGCCTTTCTTAAAAATTTTATTGCTATTATTTTGGTTTTTTCGCAATTCTCTTTGCACCTTTTCAGGCAAATTTACCACCTCTTGGCAATCGGAGGAACAACAGCTGTCCAGTTTTTCTTGACAAGATTCACATTGAATAAATAATAGGTGACATGCCTCATTGACACAGTTCACATGACTATCACACGGTGCGCCACACTGGTGACATTGAGCGATTACATGCTTACTGATTCGTTCTCCTAGGCGTTTGTCAAAGACAAAGTTTTTGCCAATAAAGTAATTTTTCAATCCCTTTTCATTAACCTGACGGGCATATTCTATGATCCCGCCTTCCAATTGGAAAACATTCTTAAATCCTTTATATTTAAAGTAAGCACTTGCTTTTTCGCATCGAATTCCTCCGGTGCAATACATCAACAATTTTTTATCCTTCTTGTCCTCCGAAAGATATTCCTCGATTAAAGATAGAGACTCCCGAAAGGTGTCCACATCTGGAGTTATAGCTCCCTTAAAATGTCCGACCTCACTCTCATAGTGATTGCGCATATCTACGCATAAGGTATCCGGATCGGCCATAAGAGCATTAAAATCCTCGGCATTCAGGTGGACTCCTTTTTGAGTCACATCAAAAGAGTTGTCGTTTAACCCGTCGGCCAAAATTTTCTCCCTAATTTTAATCGTAAGTTTCAAAAAGGACGCATTGTCGTGCTCGACGGCAATGTTAAGCCTAACCCTTTTGAGAAAATTAATATTGTACAAAAAGGTTTTAAAATCATCGAATCGGGACTCGGGAACCGACAGCTGGGCGTTAATGCCTTCATAAGCCACATAGATACGACCCAATACATCCATTTCGTTCCAATGCAGGAAGAGGTAGTCTCTAAAAATTTGTGGATTTTCAATTTGGTGGTACTGATAAAACGACAGTGTAAACCTTTCTTTTTTGTCTTCCTCGATTAATATACGTCGTTCTTCAGCACTTAATTTGTTATACAGTTGCATGCTATAAACATTTCAGTATCGCAAAGTTATAAAAAACACCCTGATTTTTGGTTTTTTGTTTATAAGAGCCTTGGTGGTAGAAAAATTATAAAGTAACTAGTAATTACACCACTGCTGTTTTCGCTGTTTTCTATCTCACAAATTTATTCTAAAAATCACAACCTCGGCAGGAACAGATTATTTAACCAATGGCTCAATGATCGATTGTCAAAAAAAGAACTATTTTAAAAAAGCAACTTAGTAAAATCTTTCCACTTAAGAAAAAAAGGAAGGCTAAGTGGTCTCCAATAAGGCTAATGATAGTTATTAAATATAATATGATGGAACCATGGTTTCAATTTAGCGGGAAATGTCAACATAGGCAGCCTATCCTCTCCATTCAAGAAAAAACCTAAAAATTAATTGANAAATTTCAATGTANAANCGCAGGTCTTTTNTGGTTNCGGTANAGATTTGGAATNCTCTTCGTNCCCAATATATAAAATTACCTTTATATTGTTAATAATCCTTTTGTACCCCTATTGTGACCCATAGACATAAATAGTAAATTCGCTAAAAACAGAGCATTATGGCAGACANAAATGAAGCAAAGAAAAAAGCNTTACAGCTAACGCTAGACAAGCTAGACAAGACCTACGGCAGGGGTGCCGTAATGAAACTNGGCGATGAAGCCATCGAGGAAGTGGAGGCCATTTCATCGGGATCCATCGGTTTGGATTTGGCNTTGGGCGTTGGGGGTTACCCNCGNGGTCGGGTNNTCGAAATCTACGGCCCAGAATCNTCAGGAAAAACCACCTTAACCCTTCATGCNATAGCGGAATGTCANAAAACNGGGGGNATCGCTGCCTTTATCGATGCCGAGCATGCCTTTGACCGTTTTTATGCNGAAAAGCTAGGNATCGACGTGAANGAACTCATAATCTCNCAACCCGATCACGGGGANCAGGCNCTGGAGATCGCCGATAACCTCATCCGTTCTGGGGCCATCGATTTAGTAGTCATAGACTCCGTGGCAGCTCTTACCCCCAAAAGTGAAATCGAAGGAGAAATGGGCGACTCAAAAATGGGCCTCCACGCCCGACTCATGTCTCAAGCCCTAAGAAAGCTCACCGCCTCCATCAGCAAAACAAATTGTACCGTATTTTTTATCAACCAACTTCGCGAAAAAATTGGGGTCATGTTTGGTAATCCCGAAACCACTACTGGAGGAAACGCCCTTAAATTTTACGCCTCCGTTCGTCTGGACATTCGCCGTTCAACCCAAATCAAAAGTGGCGAAGCCGAAGTAATGGGAAACAAAACCCGTGTAAAAGTTGTCAAAAACAAAGTGGCACCGCCTTTCCGTACGACCGAATTTGACATCATGTATGGAGAAGGCATTTCCAAAATGGGAGAGATAATTGATCTTGGGGTTAACTATGAAATCATTAAAAAATCTGGTTCTTGGTTCAGCTATGGCGATACCAAACTGGGACAAGGTCGCGATGCGGTAAAGGCCCTTCTAGAGGACAATATCGAACTGATGGAAGAGTTGGAAGCCAAAATCATGGAAACAGTAAAAGCTTTAGAATTAAACCCTTCTATCCGAACATAGGAATTGGACCTTTCAGCCTTTAAAGTAAAAATGTTAGCTTTGGCCGCTGCGCAAAAGCCCTTTTTTTTCTTGATCGACTTCGAACTGCAAAAACCTCTGATCTGCCCTTCTGAAGACGCCCAAGGTCTGGGATTTGAATTTGAGGTCAAAAACTTCCGTAACTTTAGACCCCAAGCACGGCAACGCCACCATACCCCCCTTTCCATTGCCCCCATACCCAGGACAGTCTATTCTAAAGCCTACCAAAAAGTAATCGATGAAATCTATCAAGGTAATACCTTTTTACTCAACCTTACCTTTCCCTCCACCATACAAACCCCACTGGATTTAGAGGACATTTTCCACTGGGCCAAGGCCCCCTACAAACTTCTGTATCACAACCAATTTGTCGTCTATTCCCCCGAGTGTTTTGTCAAAATTAAAGATGGTAACATCTACTCTTACCCCATGAAGGGTACGATCGACGCCCAAGTCCGTGAGGCGAAAAAAAAACTGGAAACCAATCCCAAGGAGATCAACGAACACAACACCATTGTGGACCTGATTCGTAATGACCTCTCCAAGGTTGCCAAGGATGTACAGGTCACTCGCTTTCGCTACCTCGAAAAAATCAAAACCCAAAAAAACGAAATTTACCACACCAGTTCCGAAATCAAAGGCAAACTCCCACAAGACTGGAAAAGTCAGTTGCCCGATATCCTACTCGGTATGCTTCCCGCCGGTTCCGTTTGCGGCGCCCCGAAGGCCAAAACCGTCTCAATCATTCAGGATGTGGAACAAGGCCCCAGAGGGTACTACACAGGTATCTTTGGTTATTTCGATGGGGAAAACCTCGACAGTGCCGTCAATATCCGCTACCTCGAAAAAAANGANGACCAACTNNTCTACCGCAGCGGTGGGGGNATTACCTTTCTCAGTGATNTGGAATCNGAATACAACGAACTCATAGAAAAGATATATGTACCCATTATTTGAATCCCTTTGTGTNCAACAAGGCCGAATACTNCATGAAGAATGGCACCGATTACGGTTTCAAAAAACCTATCAAAATTTTTTTNGACNCCCACCCGCTTTTGANCTTTTAGACTCCATCGACCTACCCCAATCATTTTGNCAAGGAATAGTNAAATTGAAAATACGNTATAACAANAAAGNNCGCNAGCTCGATTTTCANCANTACCATNTGGAGTATATNCAAAGCTTACGCNTAGTCNCTACCGATGATTTTGATTACACCTACAAATATTGTAAGCGGGAAAAANTAGANGCCCTCTTTTCCCTCAGGGGNGATTGCGATGATGTATTGATTGTTCGAAACGGNTGGATTACCGACAGCTCCTANGCNAATGTGATTTTCTTNGACGGAAAGGATTGGTGGACACCAGAGGTNCCCCTACTCGAAGGNACNTGCCGNGCCAGACTTTTAGCCGAAGGCAGNATCAAAACCANACCTCTCCAAGTGNAGGACCTGANGAATTTCCAAGGACTAAAACTCATCAATGCCATGCGCGACATGAGCCAGCCAATAATGCCNATGAAGGCTTTGNTNTACTAACGGACTTGGGTGACTTTTTTCCAAACATCAATGGCGTTNACCGCTTTTTGCTGGGGGTCGTTTTTCAACTCCGAATNAATGAGNTCAAAAGTTTTTTGAAGCAATTCCGNGACGTCTTTTTGCGAAAGGCCCTTGGTNGAAAGAGGAGGATGAATAACCACCCGCAAATCTCCAGGATAACCNTGGGTNGTGTACCANGGGAATTTTCTTTTGCAGTCCANAAAGACNATCGGGCAGATGGACAATTGNTGNTCTATGGCAATCTTAAAAGCACCTTGCTTAAANGNATTTAAAAGAATNGTCTCNTCNANGTATTCCTTCTCGGGAAAAATACAAACNCTGTAGCCTTTGCTCAACACCTCTTGGGCTTNGGCATANACCCCNTATCTNCTTTTGGNGCTGCTGCGGTCNACCAAAATGGCCGCCCGCTTGTAGATGTAACCAAAAAAGGGAACCTTTTCCAATTNTTTTTTTCCNACAAAAACAAANGGGTTNGGGGAAGTAGCAAACATGAGCATGATGTCGATGTAACTGGAATGATTGGCTACCAGCAAATAGCTNTTNTTGAGATCCAGCGGGGTTTTAAAAACTTTTTTAATTCTAAAGCCCATTCCTAATAAAATAAACCTAGACCAGATGTTGCGNGCAANCCAAAAGACAGCACGGTAACCGTTGGGAAAAAGCAAAAANGNTGCCAATANTGGAAACAGNAGTATCACAGGAATGGCGGACAATAAGTAAAACCAAATCCGCCAAAGAAAAATCAAAAATTTATTCACTNCATAAATTTACATTTTATACCAAAAGAGNAATAANNAAATTAAGCAAATTTTGTGCAACCGTCGAAANAAAAATATCTTTACANANNATCATTNACCCNCTTGTTATGGCAAGAATTCTGACTGGAGTACAATCAACAGGAATCCCTCATTTGGGNAATTTACTGGGGGCAGTNCTTCCGGCCATCAAAATGGCAGAAGCCCCCAACAATGATTCTTTTTTGTTTATCGCCGACCTCCACTCCGTNACCCANATNAAAGAAGGAGAACNGTTGTCCAAAAATACTTTTGCCACTGCTGCNNCATGGCTCGCCTGTGGTTTGGATGTGAAAAAAACNGTTTTTTACCGCCAGAGTGATGTCAGTCAAGTGACCGAACTGGCTTGGTTCCTGAGTTGTTTTTATCCTCACCAGCGCCTTACCCTTGCCCATTCTTTTAAGGATAAGGCCAATAAGNTAGAAGATGTCAACGCCGGTCTGTTTAGCTATCCCATGTTGATGGCCGCTGATATTTTGATCTACGATGCNGAAGTAGTNCCTGTAGGTAANGACCAGTTGCANCACTTGGAAATNACCCGAGATGTNGCGGCACGNTTTAACCACCAGATGGGGGAAACNTTTATATTACCCAAAGAAAAAATCCAAGAGAGCACCCAGTACATCATCGGAACAGACGGGAGCAAAATGTCCAAATCCAAAAACAACATCATCAATATTTTTCTCCCCGACAAGGCTCTGCGCAAGCAGATCATGGGCATACTGACCGATAATAAAACCCTAGAGGAACGGAAAGACCCAGAAAGCTGTAATGTCTTTAAAATATTCTCNNTTCTGGGAACNTCCGATCAAATCGAAGATTTGAAAAAANANTATTTNGCAGGAGGNATGGGCTATAGTCATGCCAAGCAGGCCTTGTTTGAATTGGTAGTGGAGAAATTCAAAGTTGAANGAGCGAAATTCAANTATTACAGCGAANATCCACAAGAGGTAGAAGTCGCNCTCGCCAAAGGNGCGGTTAAAGCCAGTAAGATTGCCGACGAAGTACTGCNTAGNGTTCGTAGAAAGCTNGGATTTTAGNTCCACTCAAAANACTTCCCTCNANNGGTTTTACANAGCCTTTGATTTNAANTTTTAGAGCNGCTAAGAGGTTTAACTTANCNATTTTTGTGTTCCAANAGCGATTTTGTCCAAACTTTCANAGANTANGNATTNAAGACAGTCAAAAATGNCTTTTTCCACTAGTGANAGTTTTACAAATAGTTTTTTNGAACGCNCTTACTGATGGNTTNGGAAGTCNAGCCCATGCTATTTATNAAATCTTCCCNCCNAGAATCAATTGAGCTTTTTNGGTNTAAATCAATATGNGGCAACCCTCNTTNAGGGNCTTTCCCACTTTACCAAGATAAGTAAATNGCTCCCATTCGTGCTGATGGGCAAAGTTAGCCNTGATCATANAGCCCCCCTTTNGNNTTGNATTGGATGACTTTTNAAGAGTGGGACNATCCAAAANAATNTNATTGCNGATGAGAAAGTGCTTTCTNTCGNATGTTTCTGNAGTGGNAAATTCANNGGCNACCCCTCNCTGCNNNTCTATTNTATANNTATACCCTNTTTNTACTGGNGGGTAAATTTGATTTGGGCCATACTCCANNNAATCCANANTAGTCAAATTNGATTTNAGCGCTTGATCATGAGNAATGNTCTTGATANCCANGCCAAACAAGATACCATAATGGNNGTNNATTCTCTGCAAACNTGCANCCAACTCACGNNAATATTNTTNTCCCTTAGTAGGACGCCAGAGCNCGTCACTAATNTGATTATGATTTTANGCTTTCCAAAATTAAGNTTCCCNTTTTATAATAATACCAANGGGGTATANGACANAAGNCTAGAGTTTTGGNATAATCGGCATCGCCAAGAAACAGNGNTTTGATTTGTTTTTNGCNTAGATTTTCNTATNNTCGCTCCANCGGAATATCTTCCAGATTTGAGTTGATTGATATATACAGCACNNACACCTTCTAAATCGAAAAAATCCAATTATAANCTTTGAAAAAGTTNTTCTGNACTGCTNCAAAATTTCCATAAATNTTTGTGNCGGACATTGCCCAATCCNGGTATANANGGCANAAAAGACAGGCTNNTNGNNGNGTCACAGGANAAAGAAGAAAAAATTTANGTGNCTCAAAATATACTAACAANNATAATNATCGTTATTAATAGGTATAAATATTGTTATATTTGGATATGCAAATNCAGCNGTACATCAAGGAATTGCTTTACCGGCACGAGTGTGTNACGGTTCCNAATTTTGGTGCTTTTCTTACCCGNACNGTCAATGTATTGATACAAGCCGAGTCGGGTATTTTTAACCCTCCTCGNAAGGAAGTGAGTTTTAACCATCTCCTTAAAAGCAACGACGGNATACTGGCATACTATATGGCACAAAAAGAAAATATTTCNTATGAACAGGCNTTNAGAAAAATTGAAAAAGAGGTAATCGTATGGAAACAGCGTTTGAANACNCAACACTTAACTTTTGCAGGTNTCGGTGAAATGCGCCTNAACCCGCAAAAGAAAATTATTTTTTCTCCTTTTGGAGGAATTAATTTTGACCTGAGTTCNTATGGNCTCGGTAGCTTTATTAGAAAAGTAATAAAAACCCCATCCATCAANATTGAAGAACCAAAACCCCTACCCATTATGAAANATGAAAACAANGAAGANATGATTTTNACCCCATCTGAAAATCATGAAGAGAGCAAACGCTCTNNCACAATGAAATATGCNGCAATTGGAGTAATAGGTATTGCTCTGGCTGGAGCTNCCTACTTTTTTGCTCAGCAATATATTGCTGACGAGAAAGCTANNGCTACCGAAATAGCACAGAAGAAAATCAAAAGNAATGTACAGAAAGCCACTTTTAATTTAGGAACGTTGGCNCAAGTCGATTTGGACNTNGATGCNATNTCTGATGNAAATGNGGCCGCTTCTTTGGGACAACCATACTACAGTGTNATTGCCGGCTCCTACCGATCTATNGACAATGCCGAAAAGCGAATGGCGCAACTACAAGCNGAAGGTTTTGATGCTGCCTTTACAGAGGTAAATCCNGAAGGACTGCATCGTGTGGCCTATGGTCGATTCTCTTCCAAGCGTGAAGCATTGAACCTNCACAACTACATCCGTTATGCCCTCAAAGAGGAAGCATGGTACTTNGAGGAGTANTAAACTACATTNTATAAATCCANNTTTTTGGATTTTGAGGCTTCAATTCGTTGAATACACTAAATTGTAGATCTGTTCTGCCTGTCTGTGGATGAGTGAAAATNTCTCCTATNGGCTGTTTAGCCATGACCTTNTCTCCCTTTTTGACATAAACNCTCCCNATGTTCTTGTATGTGGTAATAAAATTCCCGTGTTTAATAAGTATAGTAGGGTTACTGCCCTTAAAACTGAGAATTGTCATTACCTCACCTTCAAAAACNGCTCGGGCGTCNGCTCTAGGTGANGTAGCTATGGTTACGCCATTGCTCTTGATCATGGTNGTCTTGACCACAGGGTGGGGTTGNGTACCAAAACGTTGTATAACAATTCCCTTCTCNACCGGCCAAGGGAGTTTACCCTTNTTTGCGATAAAATTGGCGGCCAATTGTTTGGCTTCAGGAGTAAGAGCAAAANCGTTTTTTGACTTTTTCCCGGCAGCTTTATTAGAGGCGCTAATGGCATCCCGTATTAAGCGTTCAATTTCTTGGTCTATGGCTNCGGATTTNAGTTGCTTTTGTTTNATCTCACCNGCNAANGANCGNGATTTGTTTTTTAGANTGCGAATNAGTCTTTGCTGCGATTTTCGCTCCTGCTGTAATTGTTCTTGCGCCTTTCGGTTTTCCAATACCAAAGCCTCTTTTTGGGATTTTTNCTCTAAAAGAATTTTGTTNAANGANTGNAGGGTTTTGGTTTTCTCGGCAATTTTTTCCCCTTGTTTTTTCCTGTANTTCGTATATTGTTTCATATACTGAATCCGCTTATANGCCTGCAGAAAGTCGTCGGAAGATAACAAAAACATCAATCGGTTTTGAGANGATTTACTCTTGTAGGATTTTTGGATCATTCCTGCATAGTCTTTCTTNAGNNNCTGCAGATCTTTTCTAAGGTTGGTAATGTTTCTTTGGTTAACNTTAATTTGCCGGGTTAGGAGATTGTANTGCTGGGTGTTGACTTTTACCAAGTCCGTTCTTACAGATATTTTGACATTGAGGTCCTCGACTTGAAAAAGNACAGATTTTTCTTTTCTGGTGTTNTTAAAAAGTAGAGAGTTGATTTGTTTGATCTCCGCNTGNAGCCTCTTCTTCTGTATTTCCAATGATNTCTGGCGGTCCGAATTGGACTGCGCNATCCCCAANGAAGTNAGAGAGAGGAAAAAAATTACACAGANCNGTCTTAAGCGGTGCATTACAATTCTATTANTTCATAGCCTNNGGGAATNTCAAAAGGAATNCTCATACGGTCGGGGAAATCGGCACGTGTATACTCCAAGTTGATGCGCTTTAAATTTTTTCCNTCAAATAGTGAAATTTGTACTTCCCCNGGGACATATTCCCCNTCTANTTTTTGATGATTGAGGTATTTGATNGTCAAATTTTGTTGTGTCCCCGGNANCATAAATCGTTGCTCCAGTAAAAGAAAGTTATTNGGGTCAAAAAAGAAAGTGGGNCGAAACCGNAGTTTTTTAGANTTGGGTGTCAAAATATAGTATTTAGGGTGGGAAATGGTTTCCCATTTCCCTCTGGTGATGTCAGTTAGGGGAAGACCCATTAGTAAATTTTGAAGGTCTTTAAATTCAAAGCTGGTGTTGAACTGTCGGTTGATAAAAGAGACATCCCCTTCAAAAAAGGTTTTTTGAAACTTTTCATAAAAGAATACCTTACCTGGGGTGACCAATAGTTTAGCAATGGGCACGATCATATTGGCGCTCATCCATATGGATTTGGATTTTTCCATGCGTAGATTGATGATGATTTGTTGTTTTCTTTTACCATCGTCATAAGTTGTTTTTACGCGTGAACGAAAATTCTTGTACTCCAATAGTTTTTTAGAAATCGATTTGGTCAAGTCATTGGTTTCAATATTTTTCATGGGAGTCCTACTCGACGGTAGTATTGGAGATTTACAAGCCGTATATACCAGTGTTACGCAAATCAAAAGGAAATAAACGACTTGAGATGCCTCGTAGTTTTGTTTCATGGCTATGACAATTCTGAATAGTCGCCTATATTGACAAATTTATGTTTTCCATCGTAATGCACATGGTTCCCAATCATAGCGCCCTCAAGTTGGGAGTTTAGAATGAGACTGTGTTTTTGCACCAAACTACTGCTTACGGAACTGTTCTCAATACGGGTCCCCTCTCCGATAGCAGAATGGGGACCCACAGTAGTATTTTTTAAGAACACACCAGATCCAATGGAACAGGGAGGTATAATCCTACTGTTTTCTAGTATAACATCGTCGGCTACCAATTTATTGCCCTCTTCGGAGAGGATTTCTAGCATTTTTCTGTTAGTTTCTAGCGTGATTTTGGGATTCCCACAGTCCATCCATTCTTTGACCGCCCCAGTAGTAAAAACAGCGCCTTTTTCCATCATCGCCAATATTCCCTCATTTAACAAAAACTCCTCGCCTTCTTCTCTTGCAAGGGCCATGCTTTTATCCAATTGAGCCTTGATGACTTCCCCTTCTTTAAAGTAGTATATCCCTATAACAGCCAAATCGGAGACAAATTCTTCAGGCTTTTCGACTAAAGATGTGATGTGATTGTCTTGATTCATTTTTACCACCCCATAGGCTTGGGGGTTTTCTACTTGCTTTACCCATATCATTCCGTCTACATTGGGATCAAGGGATAAATCGGTACGAATAAGGGTATCGGCATATGCTACAATTATTGGCCCAGATAAGGAATCGGCGGCACACATCACAGCATGTCCAGTTCCGAGAGGTTGCAACTGGCGGTAAATAGAACCTTTAGCACCAAGATCTTGTGCCACTTGTTTAAGTTCTTCCTCATTAGCAGGTCCAAAAAATGCGGGGTCACCCAAGATATAGGCTACCTCCTCTATGGGTTGTGCCACTACTCGTGCAATTTCGTTGACTAATTGGGCAACGATAGGCGATCCAGCAACAGGCAACATGGGCTTGGGAATGGTAAGGCTGTGAGGTCTAAGTCGTGAGCCTCTACCAGCCATAGGAACAATTATTTTCAATTTATAATATATTAATGTTTAAACTAATACTTTACGTTTATTTTTTACCCGAACTGCCAAATCCTCTAGTGCCTCTAACAGATTCGGTAAGCGCATCTACGGCTTTCCACTCCACGGTGGCATATTGGGCCACGACCAACTGTGCAATTCGATCATTGGGAGCAATAATAAAAGATTTTTGAGAGAGGTTAACCAATATTACGCCAATCTCTCCTCGATAATCTGCGTCAATGGTTCCTGGAGCATTGAGAACAGTAATACCGTGTTTTGCGGCCAATCCGCTTCTAGGTCGGACTTGGGCCTCATAGCCATTGGGCAGGGCAATGGACAAGCCGGTAGGAATCAATTTACGTTCTAGAGAATTCAAGGTTATAGGTGCCTTTATGTTGGCGCGCAAGTCCATTCCTGCCGAAAATGTAGTGGCATATTGGGGCAGTTCTCCCGCTCCAGAAAAGCATACAGGAATTTCTATCATGATATTGATTTACCCAAAAATACAAAAAGCACCCAGAAACCTTGACTTCTCAACTTTGAGTTACTATTTTTTATGAAGATTTATTTATTTATAACGGTCAGTTTGGATATTGTCAATAAAAATATCCTTCTTCAGTGGAATATAATTCTTTTTTTCCGCCATAATGCTTTTAATTTTGGGAATACTGCTCTTGAAGTACTAAATAAACATCTTTAGGCTCGCCATTCCTTCCGTAATGTGATTCATTAAAAACTTCCTAAGGTCCGTATTAAATGTTAAATAATCGATCAACTACGAAAATGATCTGACAATTAAAGGATTGTAAAGGCTACTCCTAATTATTCAAAGCCTCTGCTCCGCCCACAATCTCCAAAATCTCATTAGTAATGGCCGCCTGACGCGCTTTGTTGTAAGTCAGTTTGAGTTGATCTCTCANNTCGGTAGCATTGTCAGTNGCCTTGTGCATGGCCGTCATACGGGCACCGTGTTCACTGGCAAAAGAATCTCTCACTGCNTTANAAAGTTGCATTTTCANTGACTTGGGCAAGAGCTCATCAACAATTNCAACTTGTGACGGTTCGTAGATATAATCTGACGATGACTGCTGTGTAGCNTCTTGTTCCNCGACTATNGGGAGGTATTGTTCGGTCGTTAAAATTTGTGTGGCGGCATTTTTNAATCGGTTGTAAACCACCAATACTTTGTCATACTGTCCTTCGGCAAAAGCCTCCATGGCCTGACGAGCTAAATCGGCAATATTACCAAAACTGAGGTCATCGAAGACAGCATCATGACGACTTTTAATGGGTAGGGTTTTGGAGAGAATGTCTCCTCCTTTTTTACCAATCCCCATTACCTCAACGGTTTTTCCATCATAATCTTCTTTGGCTAGCCTAAGGGTTTCTTTGATGATATTGGTGTTGAAAGCTCCACATAATCCTCTGTTGGAGGTTATAGCGATGATGAGAATTTTTTTCTCTGAACGCTCAATGGTATAGGGGTTATATTCCTCTCCATCTAGGCCTCCACTTAAGTTTTGAATGAGTTCCTTCAACTTATTGGCATATGGCCTCATAGCGGCAATGGCGTCTTGGGCTTTCTTCAATTTTGCTGCCGATACCATTTTCATGGCACTAGTAATCTGCATGGTCGATGAGACAGAAGCAATACGATTCCGTATTTCTTTTAGATTGGCCATCTATTCAAATAATTTAGAGGTTTCTTCGGATAAGTCTTTGAGGGTGTCGAGCACATTGTCGGTAAGCTTCCCTGCTTTTAGATCTGCTAATACCTTAATGTGTTTCTTTTTAAGGGTGGTTAAAAAGGCAGTTTCAAATTCTTTTACTTTCTCTACAGGAACTTTCCTCAAAAGGTTTTTGGAACCTGCATAGATAATGGCTACTTGTTCTTCAACGGTAAAGGGATCATTTTGAGCCTGTTTCAGAATTTCCACATTTCGACGTCCTTTTTCGATTACGTTGAGTGTGGCCGCATCAAGATCGGAACCAAATTTGGCAAAAGCCTCCAGTTCCCGAAACTGGGCTTGGTCAAGTTTAAGTGTTCCTGCTACTTTTTTCATGGACTTGATCTGTGCTGACCCTCCTACCCTAGATACGGATATTCCTACGTTAATCGCGGGGCGAACGCCTGAATTGAAAAGATCGGACTCCAGAAATATCTGACCGTCAGTAATGGAAATTACGTTAGTCGGGATATAGGCAGAAACATCTCCCGCTTGGGTTTCAATGATGGGTAAGGCAGTTAGTGAGCCTCCTCCTTTTACTTTGTTCTTTAGAGATTCGGGCAGGTCGTTCATCTCTTTGGAGATCTCGTCATCGGCAATTACTTTTGCCGCGCGCTCCAGCAATCTGGAATGAAGATAAAATACATCCCCGGGATAGGCCTCACGTCCTGGGGGACGACGTAGCAAAAGAGATACTTCTCGGTAAGCAACTGCTTGTTTGGACAGGTCATCATAAATGATCAATGCGGGACGACCAGTATCTCTGAAATATTCCCCAATTGCAGCTCCTGCAAAGGGAGCATATACTTGCATGGGAGCTGGGTCGGAGGCATTGGCGGCAACAATAGTGGTATAGTTCAAAGCGCCTTTATCTTCTAAAATTTTCGAAATCCCTGCCACTGTAGAGGCTTTTTGGCCTATCGCAACATAGATACAATATACTGGTTCACCCGCATCAAAAAATTCTCTTTGGTTCAAGATTGTGTCGATACAAACTGTAGTTTTTCCCGTTTGACGGTCACCGATTACCAATTCCCTTTGTCCTCTTCCCACAGGGATCATGGCGTCAATGGACTTGATTCCAGTTTGAAGGGGTTCGTTTACGGGTTGTCTAAAAATTACCCCTGGAGCTTTTCTTTCTAGAGGCATTTGATAGGTTTCTCCCTCTATGGGTCCTTTTCCATCTATGGGGGTTCCCAAAGTGTCAACCACTCTACCTACGATACCTTCACCTACGTTGATGGAAGCAATTTTCTTGGTTCGCTTCACAGTATTTCCTTCTTTAATTTCTTTGGAAGGTCCTAATAATACCACTCCAACATTGTCCTCTTCTAGGTTGAGGACCATGCCGTCCATTCCGTTTTCGAATGTAACCAATTCGCCATACTCAGCATGGGTAAGGCCGTAAACTCTGGCAATACCGTCTCCTACTTGGAGTACAGTTCCCACTTCATCCAATGAGGTGGTGGATTCAAATCCTGCTAATTGATTTTTTAATATTGCTGAAACTTCAGCGGGCTTTACATCTGCCATTTTTTTCAGTTTTAGGATGTAATCAATTCTCTTTTTAACGCTTCCAAGCGATTTGCTATGCTGGCGTCGTACTGTAAATCTCCGACCCTAAGGATGATTCCTCCTTTGATAGTGGGATCTACAATGTTTTTCAATTCTACTCTTAATGGGGTCAAAGTCGAAGCTTTTTTAAGGACTTCTTTTTGCAAGTCCTCGGTTAGAGGGACCGCAGTGGTAACCATGGCAGCAACTTTCCCTTGGTTTTTGTCGAACAAGTCGATATATTGGTGTGCAATGCCCCAAAGGATTCCTTCCCGACCGTTTTGGGACAGGAGATCAAAAAAGCTACTGAGCCTTTTTGAGGCACTTGTAAAAATCTCATCAATGATTTTTCTTTTTTGTGAACTAGGTAGAATAGGGCTGTTCAATGCTTCATACAACTCTGGAAGACTTTCCATAATAGAGAGAATATTCTGCATTTCTCCTAGGATAGCTTCTTCATTTTGGTTTTCAATAGCGAATTCCAAAAGTGCCTTTGCGTATCGAATTGAAGCTCTTCCTACTTTCATGGTTTATTATAAAGAAGTGTCTTTAACGAGTTTGTCTACCAATTGGGATTGTTTGTACTTGCTATCCAATTCGGAATCAATTACCTTTTCGGCAATGTCCAATGAAATTTGCGCCACCTGATTTTTGAGCTCATTGAGAGCAGCGCGTTTTTCATTCTGAATGGATTCCTGAGCCAAGGCTATGATCTTATCGGCCTCGGCCTTAGCTTCAGTTTTGGCTTGGGCAACAATTTCATCGCCGTTGGTTCGGGCCTCTTTTAAAAGAACTTCACGCTCTGATAGCGCCTCTTTCAAAAATTTTTGGTTATTTACTTGAATTGAGGCCATTTCATTTTTGGCCTCCTCGGCTGCATTTATGGCATTTTTAATAGAAGTCTCTCTTTCATTGACAGCATCCAAAATTGGTTTCCAGGCAAACTTTTTTAAAAGTAAGACTAGCCCAATAAATATAAATAGCTGCCAAAAAAACAGACCAAATGAGAATTCATTGATTAATTTTTCCATCCTTAAAAGGTTTTAATCCTAAAACGAGTTGATAAACAAGTGTTATTAAACCGCAAACAATGCCGCAAAACCGATACCCTCCACAAGGGCTGCAGCGATAAGCATTACTGTTTGAATTTTTCCTGTAGCATCGGGTTGGCGTCCGATGGCCTCCATGGCTCCTCTTCCAATTGATCCAATACCTATCCCTACTCCGATTACTACTAAACCTGCTCCTACTATTGCTGGAATTTCCATAATTATCTATTTATTTAAATTAANATTANATTCTAATGATCGTCGTGTTCTTNNACGGCAAATCCAAAGTACAATGCCGACAATACTGTAAATATGTAGGCCTGTAAAAGGGCCACTAAAANTTCAATAATGGAAATGGAAAAAGCNAATANGAANGAAAGGCTAGATCCAATCCAGTTTTTGAATAAAAAAATAAGGGCAATCAAACTCATCAAAACAATGTGACCCGCNGAAATGTTGGCATACAAACGAATCATCAGCGAAAAGGGTTTGATCATTAGCCCTAAAAGCTCTATNGGNGCCAAAATAATTTTCATTGGCCACGGCACACCGGGCATCCAAAAAATGTGCTTCCAATAATATTTTTTTCCCACCAAANTAGTAATAATAAAAGTGATAAGNGCCAGACAAAANGTAATNGCAATATTTCCAGTNACATTAATTCCTAATGGAGTAAGTCCCAAAAGGTTCAAAAACCATATGAAGAAGAATAAAGTTAATAGGTACCCCATAAATCTTCTGTGNTGTTTTTCACCAATATTAGGNATGGCTATTTCGTCTCTTACATAAATTACNATAGGTTCAAAAAAACGTCCNACTCCATTGGCAATCATTCCGTTTTTCTTGTAAGATCGTGCCAGGCCTCCAAAAATTANAAGCATCAANAANGAGNTAAATAAAATGGATATNACATTTTTTGTAATAGAGAGGTCCAAGGGTTTGACATTGGACGGNTTATGGTGATCATCNANGATAATGGTCCCNTGAGCATCAGTCTTGTANATTTTACCATGATCNAGTTTATAGTAACTGTCTCCTGATTTCACAACACTCTTNCCGTGTTTCAGCATGGAAGATGAAAAAACTTTTAGNCCGTCATCCCAAAGTATAACNGGTAAAGGCATGCCTATGTATACTTTTTCACCAGTAACTTTATCNTTNTAGGAAAGCAGATTGAAGTCNTGTGAGTCCTCTAAGTGATGAAGGATNTAGGATTTTATTTCGGNTTTGAGGTCGTTAGTCGCTNCACCCNCTNNAGTNTTNGTTTCTTTTGCNCTTGTAGTACTGAATGATAACAGTAAAAAAGTTGCTATNNAAANNTNATTTCCTNTCGGCATAATGACCGCTAAACTTATANTTTTNTTGAGNTGTAAATGTAAGCCATTAGGTTTTTAAATAAAATACTTTTAAAATATATTTTTGGTGTTTGTGANGTAAAGATTATTCTTCTNGATTTAAAATTTTTATCAATTGATAAATTTCAANGGTTAGCGCCGCAGTGTAGGGAACAAAAAAGGTTAAAAAATCTAATTTTGATTCTGACACCTGGCTTTGGAAATGGGGNTAGATCAATGCAAAGAAAANTAAAAACTTGAGACCGCTNGTGAGTAAGAAAACCCACCCCAAAATNGAGGTTTGGTTTTTTGATACAAAAAGAAAAAGCAGCATNAAGATTCCTGCAATNANNGTGTTGAATATATAGCAGATTTTAAGGAGTCCCCNCGGAACAGAATAGTCANACTGGNNTATAATGAGTGAATGANCCCAAAAAAAAAAGACCATNANTACAANNAGTTTGANTAAAAATCGGANTGCNGTAGAAATCACAATTTCAGTTTCTATTGCCNTGTTTGTTAATGATAAGCANCACCAAAACCAGTCCTAGTGATGANGTGACCAGTGTGGGAAATTGGGAGGTAATCNTNCATTTCTCNTGTATCCANCCNCCAAGATAAACCATAATGTACATAACCGAGNCNATTTGAAAAGCCAGTCCAGAAAAGATNAGCCAGTTTNTAGGCTGTTTTTTCATGANTATCGTCGGGTTTTTTAACCACCTTGAAATCGGCTTTTTTACCCTCTTTGTTCATAGAGCATGAAGCATTGAAGGTNGCNCCAGACTCAACAATCAATTTTCCGATAACAACATCGCCATCAATTATACTGGTAGACTTTAGACTNAGTGCTTGGGAAACAAAAAGNTTNCCATTTATTTTTCCCTCTACATCAGCATTNGAGCAACTCACTGCTCCTNTAATACTGCCTTGTTTACCCACTACAACTTTTCCTTTGGTTTTGATCGATCCATCNAGGGTTCCATCAATTCTGAAATCACCTTCNGATACAATATCTCCTTTNACTCTNGTTGAACCTTCTATCCGNCTGTAATGGCNGTTAATTTCACTGTTTTTCATTGGTCAATTGTNTTTTACCTAAAAGCATTTTCTTNTAATCGGCTGATAAAACTACAAAATTATTTGNATTTAAAATTTCCTGATCNGTTTCATNGAACTTCTTTTTCCATTCGACGAGGTTTCGNTTATTACGAATACCGTGTAAAACAAGATATACNTGNCCTTGATNAAACCTGTCTTCAGACAAAAACCAGCNTGAGTNGGGTNTTTCCTTCAATTTTTCCTCTAAATTNGTTTTNNTCTTTCTTANNGAGGCTGTNTCCTTTACGCTAAAAGTNAAAATCCACTTATAATTGAGNTAAATTTTGTTTTCTTTTTCGATAGAATCAGTNAGTTTNATTTGTTCNATTATCTCATTTGCCTTNACCGCTTCTGGTGATTCAGGATATTTTAAAACGACTTTTTTTAGNGCTATCTCCCATTTTGTTATTCCATTTAACCGTCCCTCNTAATTGGCCATTAACAANTCATATTTCGGTTGAACGGAGGTTCCGCTNAAAAGAACTCTGAAAGATTCAGCCTTTTNTGCNAATTGATCAAANTCCCCTTTTTGATAGATTTTTACCAGANTCNNATAAACNTTTTCTGGNGTTTGTAAATCCGCTTGACCAAATTCTTCTGGATTCGTTAGGATTTTAGCATANGGNGAATNNGGGTAACTTGANACNACTCGGTCAAAATACACTTTAGCCTTTTGTGGTAAAANTTTCAAATTTATTTTNAANAGNTGATAGAGCGCTGGGGCGGCGNTCTCCTCTGGAGGGTTNAGTTGGAGCAAATATTCCAAGCGNTCCCCTGCCAATACNTNGTTCTTAAAACTCTCTTTGTAAATCATNCCCAATTGTAAGTANGCATTCTNATTGAGTTTTTTNATACTGTCAATTTCCNCAAGAGTTTGNGGNAATTTATTGACATAGTTTTCGGGTTTTTCAACAAAAAAAGTTTCACTANANGCCTTTTCTTGCTCTTCGANCCCTCTNGATTGATNGCGANTGGAGTTGATGGCCGATGCAATCGCCCAATTGTCTGAATTAGGGCGGTCACCCCANGTTGAAAGAAATTTTTGTTGTCCCTGNACTACGAGTTTGGGGTTGTAAAAATAAAACGCATTGGCCTGTGAGGACTTGCCAAAAAACGNAAAAATTCCCTTTTCCTCCGNATTGACCTTCGCCAANGCCTCGGNNGCTTTCTTGTCTATGAAGTCCTGATAATATTCTATTTGTNCTTCTTTATTAAGAGCAGTAATTTCAATTAAACTGTCTGTNTCTTGAACTATTTTTTCGTATTTGATCACCCCGTTCAAATTGTCTCTCTCTCTTTGANTTCTTCTTTTGGATAGTGTTTCATCNGGTAACGTTCTCAGTAAACTATCNAGATANGCTCCTGTGAGCACGTATTTACCTGCGGTAAAATTAAAGTCTGCCANGTCCCGATAATTAGCCTTTTTAGTNGGTAAATCTAAGTTTTCTGATTTAAGNGATTNNTTNAGGTAGTATTCCCCTAAGCTGTCTTTGTGTTGNTGAAAGTAATGAATNCCCAANGCGCGATTGATCCAATGATCAAAGACNTAATTTTCATANTTTTTGGCGAGTTTTTCAAAAGCTTCAACGGGGTCTATACTGTCNCGAATGCTCCTAATTTGTAGCCTTTTGATTTGGGCATTAATCCAATATTCCCTTGGTGTTTTTCTTTTGAGNNCNACNACTTGTTCAAAAGCCCAAAGGGCAGAATCAGGTTTTTTGAGATTTTCATAGAGCTGGCCTGTCAAAAAATAATAGCGCCCCTTNNGNCGGTTGTCGTTAGCAGANANGGCAGCACTTTTNATATAATAAAGGGCGGAATCCAGCTGNCGGATGTTGATAAAAGCTTGNGANANAGTGGCATTNGCAGGACTGTGAAATTTACTTTTGGGGGTGATNGAACGTGCCAAGNTCCTNAGATTTTTAATGGCCAACTGATTNTTTCTTAACCTGATGTTNGTTTTTTCACGCCAGATTCTTCCTTCNACATAGGTTTTCCTATCGGTATAGTTTTCCAACANNAAATTAAANGCTTCCATCGCAGGNAAAAATCGTCGATCATAGTANCGGGCTTTCCCCAACAGTAAATAAGCTTCGTCAATTTTGTTGTTGCGCTGAATTCCACCAATGTTCATAGAATGTTTTTGAATGGCTTTTACCGCTTTTTCTTCNGCACGATCAAANCCCGGTACTANACTGGTTTGATCNANCCGCTCNCCATTGACAACGGTGGGNTCNACCTCTAATAATTCAAAATAATTATCNTCATGAGCCTTCTCTATGATAGATTCNCCTACTTTCAAAGCTTCCTTGCCATTNAATANCACATTGTATTTGGTGTTAAGNGAGTGATATCCCCGATTGAGTATTTTGTTTTTTTGTGTGGAACANCCCNATAGCNAAATAANTNCCAATNCCGTAAATCCCANAAAAACATATAATTTATTCAATGCAAATAGTTTATCATTATAACTGAAAAAGCTTGGATTTAGTATGCATTTCTGNTTTAAAATACTNCTCCAATTGNTTAAANGTTTTGGAGTNTGATGCCAAGTCNTTTATTGNCNNTCCTTTTTCCAATAAAAAAATGNTTTCANAGACATNTNTGTNNTNTTTTAAATNNTNGCTAGAAATCAAAAAAAGTGATCGNANGATTTTCAATCTCNNTTTTGATGATTTNCTTAAATCGAATCNNTGAAGTGGAATNAANNTTNNCAAAAGGTTCATCCTTATCNCCNAACTCNTTATGGGTAACAAAATTCAATATTGCACATCAGTCGNNGAGAATNCTGAAAAANCAATCGGATCATCAACTCNANTAAAAAACCTAAAAGCACTCTNAGATTGCTAAAATGAATAGTNGATTNATCAGGAAATGTANTTTCNAAAACAAANTAAACNATTAACCCTNATNNNATAANAAAGACAAANATATAGCANTGAGAGAGTCCCAAAATNTTTTGTCAATCTCGTCCACCTCNGANTTNNGCCCCTTNATTCCGATTTGCCAAAATTTTAATATTGTCATTATTTATTTTTAAAATAACTTTGCAAACAAAAATTAGCCATGTCAGAAATGCATCCGCTTGTGATTTCGAAAATCACAAGAAATACCCCAAAAGCCGTTTTAATTTCTTTTGAAGTTCCTATAAAGGAAAAAGAAAGGTTTCGATTTGATGCGGGGCAGTACCTAACTTTAGAGATTAAAATAAAAGAAAAAATAGTTAGGCGCTCCTACTCCATCTGTAGTGCAGTTAACGAGGGACTACAGGTAGGTATAAAAGAAGTGCCCGGAGGGATTTTTTCTACTTATGCCAATCGGTCTTTGAAAGAAAGTGATCGCCTAATGGTAGCTGCTCCTGAGGGTAGATTTCTTTTTGCCCCCTCAGAAAAACCTCAAACGCTTTTAGGGTTTGCCGCTGGGAGTGGAATTACCCCAATTATGTCCATTTTGAAAACAGCACTTCTGGATCATAAGAAAAATCGTTTTCATCTGATTTACGGAAATAAAACACCGGAGGATACGATGTTTTACAAAGAATTAAAATCGTTGGAAGCAGATTTCGAAGGTCGTTTGACGATTCAATGGGTATTCAGCAGGGCCAATGTGGAGCAGTGTTTGTTCGGTCGAATTGAAAAGCCTGTGGTTAAAAATGCTTTAAAAAGCATGGGGGAAACTGTAGAAAAATTCTACATCTGCGGTCCCGAGAGCATGATCAATTTAGTTTCAAATACTTTGGTGGATAGTGGTTTGGAAAAGTCTAACGTTATGTTTGAGTTGTTTACCTCCGCGTCCTCAATAACGGAAATTGAAACTGTAAGAGATGAAGCCTCATTGGAAATCATATATGATGAATTGACGCACAAAATAGAAAATATCAAGGGTAAAAGTGTATTGGATGCTGCAATAGAAAATAATCTAGATGTACCCTATTCCTGTCAGGGCGGAGTTTGCTCGAGTTGCATCGCACGAGTAAAATCGGGAACTGCCGAGATGGCTTCTAATCAAATTCTTACGGATGAGGAAGTCGAGGAGGGGTTAATTCTCACCTGCCAAACGCATGCCACCAGTGCTCATTTGGTAGTAGATTATGACGATATTTAAAGGAGTAACTACTTTAGCATTTCCAAAGTTTTTTCAATTACTGTTTTGGGGTCTAACGACCTGAATGCGTTTTCATAATCTGGAGGAATTATATTTCCGTAGACAGAAGTAGGAACGTGAGGGTATTTATTTCTGTTAAGGGTAAGAGCATGATCCAATGGTTGTTGAAATGGAAAAAACCCACAAAAAGGATGGGTCATTCCCCATATGGTGAGTACCTTAATTCCAGCATTGGCGGCTAAATGTCCATTGGCAGAATCCATAGAAATCATCAGATCCAAGTAGGACATTAAATTGAGCTGATCTTTGAAATTAATTTTACCAGCGGTGCTGTATACATTTTTGTAAGCTTTTTCCCATACTTCTAGACGCTGTTTTTCTTTCACTCCGGCACCAAATAAAAATATCAAATGGTCTTTTTGTAAAAAGTTAATGACTTGTTGCATGAGATCCAAAGGATACATTTTTCCACTATGGGCAGCAAATGGTGCTATTCCAATCCATTTTTTATCATTGACTTGATAAAAAAACAATAGGCTTTGAGGGAGTTCTCTTTTTTCGGGAAACTCATGATATTCAAGAGAAATAGGAAAGCCCAGTTTCCTAAAAACATCCGCATAGCGATAGACCATAGGAATTAGGGGTTGGAATTTTTTGTTTTTCCGTCTAGTCAATGCTTTCTTTTCAGACCTGCCTTTGTCGAAGGTTTTGAATTTATAACCGTAAGCACTAAAGAAAAACCCGAGTAAGTAGGTGCGCAGAACACTATGCAAGTCGGCAACAGCAGTGAACGGTATGGTTTTGAGCTCCTGAAACAAAGTCCAAACCCCCTTTAAGCCTTTGTGACGACCCTCGAAGTCAGTTGGAAAAAAATTAAATTTTTGAAATTCCTGAAATAATGGAGCGAAATTGGGTCGACTTACAAAAGTAATTTTGATATTGGGATATGTTTTGTAAAGGCAACGAATCACCGGAACTGTCATGGCTACATCCCCCAAAGCGGAGAATCGAATTAACAGCAGGTGAGGGTTTTTCATATGTAGCTATGATTTATCCCTATACAGCACTGGATTGGTATCCTCGTCATTGTACATTTTCATTTGCTTATAGACTTTCATGTATTTTGATCCGTATGCAATATCTCGAAGCAATTGGTCAATTGCCAAGCTCAAATCTTCCCTTTGCGTGAGTAAAACCTGAAGTTTGGTGTTGCACTTCTTACGATGGGAGGCACTGGCATCCTCGCGGTTGGCCTCCTCCTCCATGTGGTAAATTTTCAGTTCCAAAATAGACAACCGGTCAATTGCCCATGCAGGACTCTCAGAATTTAACGTTGCATTTTGTAGTGGCTCTACATTTTTGTAGTGGTTGAGAAAAAAGCTATCGATGTGCTCTACGGTATCGGTTCTTTCTTGATTGGAAGCATCAATCAGTCTTTTAAGTTTCATGCCCTCGAGGGGATCAATTATAGGATCTCTGATTAAGTCTTCATAATGCCATTGAACGGTGTCAATCCAGTTTTTTCGGAAAAGTAAATGTTCGAGAGCATCTGACGAATATGGGTTTTCAAAAGGTTGGTCAACCTGATCTAAGACGTGATACTTATCAATGCTGTCTCTAAAAATTTTGATAGATATCTTGCTAGTGGATTCTAGGCTCATTTCTTTGGTTTTCGATTAAACTAAGATACAATATGCTCACAAATATTTTGAGTTTAAANGGGCAATTCTAGAGATANGATTCCGTGATTNAGGAGTTTAAAAACTATAATGCTTAGTAATAGTAANGAGAAAACGGTATTTTTCATTGCGTCTGATTTGATGTTTTCTAAAAAACTCCCAAAAAAATAGGCNCCTGGAATAAAACTGAAGAACCAACGATTTTCTNTTGTGTTNAAACCAAATAACCCGTAAAANAGNCCAAACAATAGCCANAAAGTCATGTANNAGAATCCNGAAAAAAGCTNTGGGTAAGANAATTTNANATATACCCTAGGTNTTTGNACCAAACAAATCAAAACAGAAATCAGCAAAGTGANGAGCCATACTGTTTCCTCATTNGNTNGGGTNAGAGGGTCTAATAAATTGANTTGNATNGGNGGGTTGACAAAAGCGAATGTCTNNGGNGGTAATACTACNGATNAGCTGTTGAATATGAAAGGCATCATAAACACAGGCAATAGTAGTGCCAAAAGATTTTTGGCATCTTTGAGTCCTCTTTTAAAAAAAATGAANAGTAGTAGAAAATAAAATACATAAAATATCANGTTGAATTGNGCCAATAGGGAAATNATAATTGATAGNTCAAATATCCATTTCCCTGTGTTTTTGGAATGAAGAATTTTAATGAATANAAATTGACCGTAGATCANTAAAATAGNCTGAAGAATGAGGATTGTTTTTATTAAAAAAAGGTTAGGAAAAAAAAGAAAAATTNTGGGNAAAGCAATCAAATGAATGCCNTCAAACTTTCTGCCTTTNNTTTGTATCTTCTGTAGGGTAAATATTNAAGAATANGAGACAATAAGGAACATGTTAATTNNAATNCTGNACCAANCNTTTTGGAANGANGAATCTGCATTNTTACAAAAAAAAGAGAATGAAACCGATAAAAAGACAAAAAATATAGAAGGTGAGATAAGATATCAGTCCANTTGTTTTAAAAATCTTTACNATCATTTGCTATTTTATTACTTTTACNGNAAATAAATTTACTTTAATGAAAAATTTTTTTGAANCCATTGCANGTTTATTTGATCAACTATTTTTTCTTCCNTTTCATTTGCTCNCCCAATTGGAGCCTTACAGCTGGTGGTTGGCAAATGGAATGAGTTTTTTCTTTTTGACAATAGGGNNTGCTGCTGCNNTATANTGGATTAATCAATTGCGAAAATTCGACAANAGTGGGGAGGAAAATAAAGATCCCTCTGCTCATTCTTTCTTATAGGTCGAACCCAATATCCTTCCTAAAATAAATCCCCTCAAAACTAATATCTTGNATAATTTTGTANGANTGTNCNAGTGTTTGCTCAAAATCTTCTCCAACNGANGTAACCGCCAAAACCCTNCCTCCATTAGTTAGAACACTGTCTCCGTCTATCTTAGTACCCGCATGAAAAACGGTGCTTTTAGGGCACGANGGCAAGCCNTCTATTTTTTTACCTTTTTCATAAGCTTCGGGATANCCTCNAGATACTGCCACTACTGTAGTGGCGGTTTTTTCATTTATTTGGAGTTTCACCTTATCTAGTTTCCCNTTNGCTGTAGCATATAAAAGTCTGGCAANGTCATTTTTGATTCTTGGTAAAACTACTTGGGTTTCGGGATCTCCCATTCTGACATTNTATTCGATTACGTATGGGGCATCNCCCACGCGAATCAGACCAATAAATANAAACCCTACNTAGGANATTTGATCTTTTTTGAGTCCATCGATGGTCGGTTTAACAATGGTTTCCTNTATGNCTTTNCAGAACTTTTCGTCTGCAAAAGGTACNGGAGAAACCGCTCCCATACCACCAGTATTCAATCCGGTGTCCCCTTCACCAATACGTTTGTAATCCTTAGCNANGGGAAAAGTAACATAGTTTGAACCGTCNGTCAACACAAAACAAGAAAGTTCAATTCCATTCATAAATTCTTCAATAACCACNTTAGTTGAGGCCTCACCAAATTTTTNANNCAATAGCATATTGNAAAGTTCTTTCTTNGCNATATNTAATTTNTTGATTATCAANACACCTTTACCTGCTGCTAAACCATCTGCTTTAAGTACGAAAGGAGCGTTCATTTGTTCCAGAAAGTCATATCCTTCCTCAATNTTTTCAGCGGTAAAGCTGCCATATTGTGCTGTTGGTATATTATGGCGNCTCATAAAATCTTTNGCAAANTCTTTACTNCCTTCCAATGNAGCGCCTAGTTTTTGGGGCCCTATAATGGGAATATTTTTTAANTGAGGATCCGNCAAGAAANAATCATGAATCCCTTTGACCANNGGNTCTTCAGGACCTACAATGACCAAATTGATATTGTTTTGNAGAGCNGAATTTTTTAGGNNATCAAAATCATTAACNCCTATATTGAGGTTGGTAGCAATACTTGCTGTACCAGCNTTTCCTGGCGCNGCAAANANATTACCAACAATTTTNCTTTGNGCGAGTTTCCAGCAAAAAGCATGTTCTCTTCCACCNTCACCCAANACCAATATATTCAATTTATCCATTGNCAACAAATATACTTAAGTGTGTNTTATTATAATTTAATCCTACGAAAAATACCTTTCCATCGGTGATTTCTCAAAAGCTTACCTTGTTTTGNGTCTACAATAAACGAAANACGCGATTTTTTGGCTTGCAAAAAACCTCTGATATAGCTAAAAANAACCCTCATTTCNCGCTTNACCCATGCGCGTTTCAATCCAATGATTGTGGTCAAAGTTAAGCCNANCCGCATACGATAGGTCGCGACCCCTTGTANNCGTGCAGCACCNTTACTGTAATTGAAACCGGTTGGTTTTANATGCTTTACTTTAAGGGAGGGGTCTACCCTAATTTCCCATNGGNAATATTGTGCCNTCAGCTCATCCAATGTGTCCCAGCCCATTGATTTTACAATTTTGCCTATTTCAAGAAAACATTCTTTTCGNTAGGCTTTTAGCGANCCTCTTATGTGGTCATCGTTGTTGAGGTTTTCCAAAATCCATTNATTGCCTTTTTGGATATAACACTGCCCCGCTGCCATACCCAAACGANTGTTTTCGTTNAATNGATAGGATAACTGTATNAGGTAGTTTTCTTCNAAAACCATATCCGCATCGAATTTGCAAATGAGGTCATAGTTTTCGTCAAGTAAATCATANCCGTGATAGAAGGCTTCAATTATTTTAGCCCCNGGAAGGTGTTNATCAGANGATTTTTTGTGTGTCAACTCTATCCANGGGTGTTGTTTTNGAAAACCGGTTACTATTTCCGATGTTTGGTCNGTAGAGTTGTCATTGACAACTATNAGTCTNTTAGGTTTNAGTTGNTGATTGACNAGTGATTGNAGGGNNTTGCCTATGTTATCCTCCTCATTATGGGCGGGTATNACAATGTAGATTTTCAAGACTTNTTTTTTATTTTTTTGGCATAAACAATGTAATACCTAGGTATAAAATACCTTAGCAGTGANCTNAATCCAAAAGATTTTGGTGGATTAATCCATTTNTCAGANGCTATAATTTTCCANCCTGTTTTCTCCAATAACCAATCAAACTGCCAGTCTTCAAATTCGTGNAAATGNCGATCTTTCAAGTCAGTTTTACTCCGATAAGCNGGGGCNAACCAAAGTTTTAATGGAACACTGACNACTAATTTATTNGCCTGAATACTTTTCAAGACTTGATAGGGTGACAGCAAATGCTCGAGTATTTCGAAGGCGGTGACAACCTCTATTTTGNTCTCTGTTAAAACGTTTTGGTCTTCGTCAAGGTCTTGNCCTTGAGTGTTCTNTACTTTATACCCTTTNGCCTTCATCAATTCCGAAAGGGGATTTTCTACCCCCAANTCTAATATNAACGATTGAGGGTCAATACATCGATCTAAAAAATCCAAGGTTTTTTGAAATCGTTTCTGATGGGAGTTGTTGNCGTACATAGATTACTTTAAAGAGAGTTTATCAGCAATTTTTCTGTCATTAGACAACCGNGGNACTTTATTTTGTCCTCCNAGTTTTCCAATACTTTTCATATACTCTTGAAAGCCTCCATTAGCAACNGAGNTGATNGCTAGAGTTTTTAAAACCTTCCCNTCCAACAGGTCTTGGTAATANACATTTTGTTCCTGCATTAACTGATCCAGTTTTTCNGCAAAATCCTTCATGTTTTNAGGAGGATTTTCAAATTCTATAAACCACTCATGATAGGGNAGTCCTTGTTTAGGATCTATCTGAGGGGCAACTGTAAATTCTTTNACTAGCACAGAGGTTCTTTTACAGGCCATTTGCAATGCNGTTTCAACTTCTTTGCCAATGACGTGTTCCCCAAATGCGGATATAAAATGTTTTACTCTTCCTGTAACCACNAGCCTNNAGGGATTGAGTGAAACAAANCTNATTGTGTCCCCAATNTTGTAAGCCCACAATCCAGCAGTNGTGGACATAATTAATACATAATTTANACCCAAACTTACCTCCCCTAATGTATATCTTTTAGGGTTTTCANCCCCAAATTCATCGACTTTTATAAATTCATAAAAAATCCCATTGTTCAATAGCAAAAGTAGTCCCTTGTCATTTTGTTGATCTTGATAGGCNAAAAACCCTTCNGATGCTGGAAAAAGCTCNACGCTGTCCACCCGCNTACCAATAAGTTTTTCGAACACNGGGCGATAGGGTTCATANTTGACTCCTCCATAAACAAACAANGAAAATTCNGGNAATATTTCTCCNATTGATNTNCCCTTTTGGNNTATAAGCTTATCAAAATACATTTGTACCCAAGAGGGGATTCCAGCAATGAGTGTCATNTTTTCGGATAAGGTTTCNTCTACTATNGCATCGACCTTGGTTTCCCAATCCTCGATGCAATTAGTGTCCCAAGAAGGCATTCTACTTTTCTGAAGATATTTTGGCACATAGTGGGCCNCAATTCCCGAGAGTCNCCCNATGGTATTGTNNTTTTTNNTATTCAATATTGGGCTTCCCTGCAAAAAAATCTGTTTNCCTTCAACAAAACGTGTATTACCCGTTTCGTATATATAGTTNAGCAAAGCATCTCNAGCTGCTACTATATGGGTGGGCATGGATTCTTTTGTTANGGGAATGTATTTAGNCCCAGAGGTTGTTCCACTGGTTTTCGCATANTAAAGTGGCTTACCTGGCCACAGTACAGAGGTTTTTCCTNCAAGCATTTGATCCACATAGGATCTNAGTCCNTCATAATCCCGAATCGGGACCATTAACTGAAAGTCTTTATAGTTTTTGATTTTACAAAAATCGTGNTCACGACCAAAGTCAGTTGCTTTGGCNTTTTTAATCAGATAATCAAAAATTTTTTGTTGGGCGATCAGCGGGTTTTTGATCCACTTTTGGTTTTTATNGTGGATAAATTTNGCGAAAATTTTTGCCCCAATTTTTTTTATCATATNGGCTNNGAAAAATCAATAAAATCTGANGGNTCTACTGAATAGCCATCGATCCACAATTCNAAATGAAGGTGCCATCCNGTGGAAANTTCTCCTGTATTACCTGCTTTGGCAATCACTTCACCNGCCTTGACTAGATCCCCTTGTGTTTTNTCTAANGAAGAATTGTGTTTATATACAGACAATAAGCCGTAGTCGTGTTTGANAATGATTACATANCCCGTTTCTACAGTCCACTCCGAAAANATGACTGTGCCATGGGCCACTGCCATAACTGGAGCATATTCTTTAAGCGCAATATCTACTGCAAAATGCTTGTTTTCAGCATCGTAGGCCTGAGAAATAGGACCAATCGCNGGAGGGTAGAGNAGGTACTTTACNTTACTTAAATCGTTGGGAATTACNTTATATTTGTCCTCTTGAANNACTTCNAGTCGNAATAAGGAATCTGCTTTCGTCATAGAATTGTCCAAATTAAGAACTCGAAGNCTNTGGNCTTGGNTGTCGGTTATATTCCNCTCGCTAATTTTAACTTCNCCCGTCAANGCAGTTTTNATAGATTCTATAAATNGATTTTGCTTTTGAAACTCAATGGCGAGNGAATCCAANAAAAAGCTGTTTCTNANTGCCTCTTTTCTTATTTTTATACTGGTGTAACCGGGTATAAATTCCTTAATAGGNGTATANGCNACCAAGAAAAATGATCCAATTGCAATAGCAGTTANAAAAAAGCTANCCAGCACGATAACATTGAACTGGGATATTCTAAAAAAAAACCTCTCCTCAAANGTCGTCTGGTTGATTACCACTACCCTGTAGCGATTCAATAANTTTTGAATCCAAAGACGTTTCTTTTTTTTCNGTCGTGCCATTAAAACAAATATAGTGTTTACCCNTAAAAATTAATTNAGNGNCGAGTNAAGAAATTTAGATTACATCGAATAATTATTTACATTTGAATAAATTTANTNAATGTATTNAATAATCTATTNTTNANGTATGATCGGTGCACCACAAATAATTCTTATTGTTGTAGTTGTTCTTTTGTTATTCGGTGGAAGNAAAATCCCGGAATTGATGCGAGGTTTGGGNAGTGGNATTAAAGAGTTTAAAAATGCCACTAANGAAGATNAAGACAAATCTGACACCAANATAGATAATAAGTAGTCTACTCNAAGNTNACTGCATCAATNATTGTGTTGAGTTCAAACATTTGATCCCTTTTGTTGGANGCAGGCGCAAAAGTAAAGCCCTCAATCACCATCCATCTCTTTCTTAATGAATCCCTTATNATATAATTGATAAATGGTCCTGCCATAAAATCATTCGCCACCTCCCATGTGCCTTTGGTNATGTAGGTCAGTTTTCCCTGCTTTTGGGTTNTNTAAAAGTAGGGGNGGTAAGCTTCTTCTGTAATCATATAGGAGCCTTTTAATCTNCCTGGNATAAACGCTTTNCCTATTGAGTCTCTTATTTCAANTATGCGCTTTTTTACATTTCCCCGCATTNCCTTTAGCGGTAGAGTATATGCGACCAAGTTCATATGCCCTTTNGGNGTTTCTTTTTGAATCCAAACAAAATTAGTGGTGTCTTTAACGGTTTTGTATGCTGTNGGATAGACCAAACCAATATTNAACCGNTTTTGTAAATTTCGNTCTTNNGTTGGAGATTTTTTAATTCTTCTTCTCTTCTCTAGACGCTCTTTTTCAGTCAATGCAGCTTTAAATAAACTGATATTTTCCTCTAAAAAATANGNTTGTACTTCGTCGTCCTCACCAGTGACTTTGGCTACCAATTGAGGCTGAGCCATTAAGTTTTCTATAAGTTGAAACCGAGCAATGGTGTCTTTNACNAACCATATAATNTTTCGGCTNTTTTTGGCAAAACCCNTAAANACTTTAGGAGGNATATNTTTGAGAGTGAATTGNGGTTCGTTAAAAGGCAAACCTTCGTATGGGGTTTCAAGCAANGCACGGNTTTTATTNCCAAGTGATCCCTCCCAGCTTTTTTTGGGCATTACTACGGTCAGGTGGTTGATCTTGGCNCTGGAATCTGGTAAGNAGCGCTGTTTNNTTTTTGGTTCCTCACAGGATATGATCANGCTAATAAAAANAAGGAAAANCCTTTTNTTCATNGTNTTGAGCTTATTCCATTANGGCNGCAATTCCAGGCAAGGTTTTACCCTCCAAGCTTTCNAGCATAGCNCCTCCGCCAGTNGAAATATAACTCATTCTGTCTTCAAACCCAAATTGCTTGACCGCTGATACTGAGTCTCCACCTCCTACAAGAGAAAATGCTCCTTCTGCAGTACTCNTTGCAATAAACTCNCCCAGCATAANGGTTCCAGCTGCAAAATTTTCAAATTCGAATACCCCNAGTGGNCCATTCCACAGNAGGGTTCTTGANTGCATAACCACNGATTCGATGCTTTTAAGGGTTTCAGGACCTGCATCCAAACCTTCCCAACCGTCGGGGATTTCTCCTACTTTNCAGATTTTTTGTTGCGCATCGTTCGAAAAATNATCCGCNATAATTACGTCTACTGGAAGGTNAACCTGAACTCCCTTTGCTTTTGCTTTTTCTAACAACTCTAATGCATAATCACAATAGTCTTCTTCACAAATTGAATTACCNATACTTCCCCCTTGAGCTTTTGCAAACGTATACACCATTCCTCCTCCAATGATCAANTGATNAATTTTATCCAACATGTTTTCGATGATNGTGATTTTGGAAGACACCTTGGCTCCTCCNAAAATAGCAAGNACTGGTTTTTCTCCCNATTTCAAAACTTTTTCNATGGCATTAACTTCTTTTTCTAAAAGCCTGCCAAAAAATTTGTNTTCTTGNAAGAACTGNGCCATNATGGTAGTAGANGCATGNGCNCTNTGNGCAGTCCCAAATGCATCATTTACATAACAGTCGCCCAACTTAGATAGTCTCTTGGCAAAGTCTAAATCTCCTAGCGTTTCTTCTGGATNAAAACGTAAATTTTCCATNAGCATAACAGAGCCTGGGGCCAAAGAAGCCGTAGCTTCCTCTGCNTCTGGNCCCACACAATCCNCAAAAAATCTGACAGGTACTCCTAGAATTTCCTCTGCTTTACTTACTATATTTATTAGAGATAATTTAGAATCTTTTCCTTTAGGACGNCCCAANTGNGATAACAANACACAACTTCCACCCTGATTGAGGATATAGTCTATGGTTTCCTTGGCAGCTTTGATTCTNGTGGCGTCGGTAACTTGGGAGTTNTCATCGATCGGTACATTAAAGTCAACTCTTACNACGGCTCTACAATCCGAAAANTCATGATTTACTAGGGTTCGCATNCTATAAATTTTCTCAAAAATACCTTTTTTATNCNGTTGANCAAAAGATTTCCCCCTATTGAAAACANNATTTNTTGGGTAAANACTGAAATCNAAAAGGATTTACTATTTTTATATTTANGAACCCTCGTGTNTAATATGTTTTATGGAGACATCATTGGTCAAAATNGATTAAAGAATCAGTTNAAAAAGATGATTTTTGAATCTCAAATGCCTCAATGTCANTTATTTATAGATTCAAANGGTTATGGNGGTCTTCCTTTGGCCCTTTACAGTGCCATGGGTTTANTGCATGGCTTTGANGNCTTAGANGGAGCAGAGATAAATCNAACTCCCATCCAAAAACTCAGAGGTCATCCCGACTTACATTTTNTTTATCCAGTANTAAATAAATNTTCAGGAAGCNCTAAAGCNGTTTCCGATGATTATAAATCNACTTGGGATNACTTTCTGCAANATGAACCTTATGGATCNANACAAGATTGGNTCAGTATGTTGGAGGCNGGAAATAAGCAGGGAATGATTGGGGTTGAGGAAGTNNCNAGAATACATCACAAAATGTATCTAAAAGCACATNACGGAGGNTATAAAGTNATGATCTTATTTGGTGCTGACAAGTTATCTGAAANGGCNTCGAATAAATTGCTTAAAATATTGGAGGAGCCCCCCGAGAATAGCTTTTTTATATTGATTTGTGAGCAATCGGAGAGTATTTTACCCACATTGGTTTCTCGGTGTCAAANTATAAAGTTAAAGCCTTTAAATGCTAANGANATCAACAAAGGTTTGGANCAATTGGATTCAGAATCAGTCCCACCNAGCAGCATTTCCACTAGTAGAGGNAGTTGGCGTAANGTCTTNGCCGAACTGAANACACCTTATCATGCAATTGATTTTGANAATTTGTGGATAAGGTGTCTNAGAGCCTCATTTAANGCCCGTGCAAATAAGGCCATCGTTNTTGATTTAATTCAATGGGCAGATCAAGTCGCTGACCTGCAGCGNGAGCANCAAAAAGCATTTTTAATTTACGCGTTAGAATTCATTCGACANGCNATGTTGATCTCTTATCAATCNGAATCTTTATACGACTTTAAAATTCATTCTGNTTTTGAGATGAAAAAATTTGCNCCTTATATCCANAGTNCTAATTTACTNCCAATNGTAAGACTATTNGAGGATACTTCNTATCACTTGGAGCGCAATGCCAACCCAAAGATCTTGTTCAGTAGTTTTTCCTTGGNGATTNCCCGTCTGNTTAACGCTAAGGAGCCTGTTTCNTGAAAACAAAAACCANAGAAGAGTGTTTGGCNCTAAAGANTGACCTAAAGGAAAANAAGCATCCTTTGATAAGTCCTCTTAGNAGCGGAAACGTCTTCTTTCTNTGTTTTTCCGAGAGATAGCAAATNTAGAAGACATCCAACCATAATGGCCTTTTTTTGATCAACTTTAAACCANCTTCCTCAACCATTGAAATGATACCTTTAGGNGTGAANTGCCATAGGTGTCTNGGCACATCNAGGGCTGCCCAGTCTTCATNATAATGCACNCGATCGTGACTGTCGAAATTGGGAACAGCAATNACCAAAACTCCTTGGGGTTTGAGCANATTGNTATAANCNGTNATTCTTTGTTTGGGTGCATCCAAATGTTCCAGTACATGCCAAAGNGTAATTGTNTCAAATCGATTCGCTGAGAATACTTNTTCATTAGGGTAAACTTTNATNTCATTTTCATCACAAACCCTTCTTGCGTTNGTGTTTTTTTCTACACCNANGACTTGATATCCTTTTTTCTTCATAAAGGACANAAATGANCCTGTGCCGCAACCCATATCTAATAGAGCACTCTTTGGCNGGATGAGTTTTTTGAGTANTGCGTACTTATAACTNATCATTAGTGCTCTAGCCCAAAAGTAAAGACGTTGAGTTAAGGATTGTNTAGNGGAGTGATGGGAAATATAGTCTTGTGATTCATAATAAANATCGAGTGAATCTANNTGCTCGACATCTGTCCAAGCNCANTGCGTNGTATTGTCCCAATAAATATCAAAAGATGACTCACTCACCAAATGATCANTAGCTTTCATTATTTTATTTTTTTTTGACTTGCTCATAAGTTCCACGTGGAACATTTATCGCCCCAGTTTTANCAAAAGNACGCTGATATCGCTTGGATTGATTCCGCTNATTCTTGAGGCCTGGGANAGANTGGTGGGNTTGATGTAATTCAATTTTTCTTTTGCCTCGTNNGAGAGCGAGGCAAGAATATTATAGTCAAAANCTTCAGGTATTTTTATGTNATCNAGACGATTNAGNTTTTCAGCATTTNCCATTTCCTTCTNGATGTATCCTGAGTATTTGATTTGAATTTCGGCTTGTTCATATACCTCCTCAGATATTTTATGGTCCATCGTAAAAGCTTTTATAGAAGANATATTGGCCAAATCTTTCCGTCTTATTCTAGGTCGGGATAATATTTTACTGAGTTTGTCAGATTGCTTAACTTTAGCTGATCCNTNTTTTTCCAGTATTGGGTTAACTTCTTCAGGATTATAGCTTTGNGTTTTGAAAAAGTTTACCAATTCTTTTGTTTTNGAAGCCTTTTCCTCAACTGCCTCCAATCTATCTCTNTTGGCCAGACCCAGTTCGTATGACAAAGGCGTTAATCTGAGGTCAGCATTATCCTGTCTNAGCAAAGTTCNGTATTCTGCCCTNGANGTAAACATTCGATANGGNTCCTCAGTNCCTTTAGTGATCAAATCATCGATCAGTACACCGATATAAGCTTCATTTCTTTTGAGAACGAAAGCTTCCTTTTCGTTGATTTTGAGGTGGGCGTTTATTCCTGCNATNAAGCCTTGNGATGCNGCTTCTTCATAACCCGTGGTTCCATTGATTTGTCCAGCGAAGAATAAACCCTCAACCAATTTGGTTTCCAGACTGTTTTTTAATTGCGTGGGGGGAAAGTAATCGTATTCAATCGCATAACCCGGACGAAAGAACTTTACATTTTCNAANCCGTTTACNGAACGTAAAGCTTTATATTGTATGTCTTCGGGAAGAGACGTTGAAAAACCATTGACATATACCTCAACGGTNTCCCAACCCTCTGGTTCAACAAAAATTTGATGCCTTGGTTTGTCGGCAAAACGGCTGATCTTATCTTCTATAGATGGGCAATATCTAGGTCCTATACTTTGAATGTTACCATTGAACATTGGAGAGCGATCGAAACCTGTTCGGAGTAAATCATGAACTTCGGGACTGGTATGGGTAATGTGACAACTTAGTTGCTCTTTCAGAGGGCTTGTGTAAAGATAGCTGAATTTGAGTGGGTTTTTATCGCCCGCTTGCTCTTCCATAACCTTATAATTAAGTGAACGGCCATCCACGCGCGGAGGTGTNCCTGTTTTCATACGACCTGACTTAAAGCCNANATTTTCAAGACTNTGGGTNAGCCCTTTTGAAGCTTTTTCACCAGCNCGACCCCCTCCATAATTTTTTTCTCCGATATGTATAAGTCCATTAAGGAATGTTCCATTNGTCAAAACAACACTTTTAGAAGGGATTGGAATACCAAGTGATGTAACNACGCTTTTTATTTTACCNTCTTTNACGATAATNTCCATTATCATATCNTGATAAAAGTCAAGGTTTTTTGTTTGTTCTAATAGATCTCTCCATTTTTTTGCAAAAAGCATTCTATCCGATTGCACCCTAGGGCTCCACATTGCNGGACCCTTTGACTGGTTAAGCATTTTGAACTGAATGGCAGATTCATCCGAAACGATTCCGCTATAACCTCCTAGGGCATCAATTTCTCTAACAATTTGCCCTTTTGCAATTCCTCCCATNGCTGGATTNCAGGACATTTGTCCTATANTTTGTAAATTCATNGTAACCAATAANGTTCTTGANCCCATATTNGCAGCNGCTGCNGCAGCCTCTGCTCCTGCATGNCCCCCACCCACTACTACTACATCNTATACTCCTTCAAACATATCAGTGTTTCACGTGGAACAAATTTATACAATGATCCTCTTTGAATCGCATGTTTTGTCTTTGATCATTTGACTTGTCATTGTAACCCATACANTGCAAAATGGCATGAGACAANAGNCTAAGACACTCATTATCANTTGTTTGACTNTGTNCTTCGGCNTTTTTTTGAAGTGCTGAACAAGAAATATAAACCTCTGCCCTCAGTGCTTTGGTTTTGGNATAGTCAAATGTAATGATATCGGTATGATTATCGTGATTGAGATATTCCTGGTTNAGCGCCAGCATCTTATCGGCATCNACAAAATTGTATTCAACTTTCTCAATNGNATAGCCCTCCTTCTGAGCAATTGCGGAAATCCATTTTCCCAATTCTAATTCAGGNAGCNTTAAATAATTATCGTGGTTGAANCGAATCAANCTTTTTTTTGCAAATATAGAANAAAGAAAAAACAAATAATTTCNTTAAGGTAAANCATGATGTTATCTTTACCAAAAAAAAAATGAATGTTCGCGTTAGATTTGCTCCCAGTCCCACNGGNCCTCTACATATAGGANGCTTAAGAACAGCTTTGTACAACTATCTATTTGCAAAAAAGAACAGTGGTGTNTTCATTTTAAGAATAGAAGACACGGACCAAAACCGNAAGGTTGATNAGGCAGAAGAGTATATTATGGAGGCATTAAATTGGAGTAAGTTGGTACCAGATGAGAGCCCAGTTCATCCNGGTATGTTCGGNCCCTATCGTCAAAGTGAACGAAAAANNATATATAATAAATATATTAAAGAACTNATTGATANAGGTAAAGCCTATTACGCTTTTGATTCCCCGGAAGCTCTTGCNGAGGTTCGGGCANAACACGAAAGAGAAAAAAAGACCTTCAAATACGGAGCACAAAACCGTATGGGATTTAATAATTCGTTGACACAATCTNCTGAAGAAACAGAAAAATTGTTGATTACGGNACCATTTGTAGTNNGNCTTAAAGTAAATCCNGTTGGAGTGNTGAAAATAAAAGATGANATACGGGGGNTAATTGAGATTCAAAGTGAAGAAATTGATGACAAAATATTAATGAAAGCNGATGGTATGCCNACCTACCATTTCGCTAATGTNATAGACGATCATCAAATGGAAATNACNCATGTAATNAGAGGAGAAGAATGGCTACCCTCACTTGCACTTCATCATTTAATATACAATGCCTTTGGNTGGGACCCTCCAAAATTTATGCATCTTCCTCTAATTTTAAAACCNGAAGGGAAAGGTAAATTGTCAAAAAGAGATGGCGACAAAATGGGCTTTCCTGTTTTTCCCCTGACATGGAAAGGATCAAAAGGATTTAAGGANAGAGGTTTTTTGCCAGAAGCACTTATAAACTATTTGGTTCTTCTCGGATGGAACCCTGGAACACAGCAGGAAATTTTTGANATTGAAACACTAAAGNAAGTTTTTGACACAAATAAATTACAAACNGGGGGAGCAAAATTCAATTTCGANAAAGCAAAATGGATNAATCACAAATTTTTGGGTTTAACAGAGCCAAAAATCATTTTCGAGCGTTTTCCGGAGTTCACNGAGTGTTTACCTAGATCNTGGTCGAAAATAANGAAAAACTTCGTCTACAGCCTTCTNAGAGATCGATTATTTTTACTCGANGACCTAAAAATTCAATCTCAANTGTTTTTAANTAATCCTCAGACCTATGATGATAGGGTGGTGANAAGAATACAAAANCACAATCCNAGTAAAATTTTAGATCAATTTGCCAACTTNGCAAANAATGGAATACCNATTGATACGTGGAAATCCAAAATTCAAGAATGGAACGAAAAAGAACAATTGCCTATCGGTANTATCTTGCAAACTTTGAGGCTTGCCATTGTTGGAAGTTTGAGCGGACCTGATATTTTTCAAATTTGCGAGGTTTTAGGAAATGAAATAACTTTAATGAGACTTGAAAAACTTAAAAATCACCTTAATTAATAAATTATGGATCTTACTACTTATNTAATTCTTTTTATAATTGTACTAATTCTTATCTCTGGAGTTTTTGTTGTCAAGCAACAGACCTCTGCAATAATTGAACGATTTGGTAAATTCATTGCCATTCGTAAACCAGGNATNCATTTTAAAATTCCTGTAATCGACAAAATATCTGGCAGGGTAAGTCTTAGAATTCTTCAACTTGATGTCATTGTAGAAACCAAAACTAAAGATGATGTTTTTGTGAAACTAAAAGTATCTGTTCAATATAAAATCCTTCCAGAAAATGTTTATGACGCGTTCTACAAGCTAGACTTTCCGCAGGATCAAATTACCTCATATGTTTTTGATGTAGTACGAGCAGTGGTTCCCAAGATGAGACTTGATGATGTNTTCGAAAAAAAGGATGAAATAGCAAATGCAGTAAAAGGAGAGCTAAACGATGCNATGGTCAATTATGGATATGATATCATCAAGGCCTTGGTAACAGATATNGACCCAGACAGTGAGGTAAAGACCGCCATGAATAAAATTAATGCTGCTGAAAGACAGAAGATAGCAGCCCAATATGAAGGGGACGCTGCAAGAATTTTAATTGTTGAAAAAGCCAAGGCAGAGGCGGAGAGTAAAAGGCTTCAAGGACAAGGAATTGCAGATCAACGAAGGGAGATCGCAAGAGGGCTTGAGGAGTCAGTGGATGTACTAAATAATGTTGGAATCAATTCACAAGAGGCGTCTGCACTAATTGTGGTGACGCAACACTACGACACGCTCCAGTCAATTGGAGAAGAGACTAACAGCAACCTTATATTACTGCCCAATTCTCCGCAGGCTGGAAGTGATATGCTAAATAATATGGTGGCTTCATTCAGTGCTAGCAATCAAATTGGGGAGGCAATGAAAATTGAAAATCAGAAGAAACAGAATAAAGAAAATAAAGAGGAATAGACTAATTTTTTTTCCAGGTATCTCTCAAGCCAACAGTCTTATTAAAAACCATTTCTCCAGTGGATGTTTTGTCATCAAGGATAAAATAGCCCAGTCTTTGAAATTGAAATTTAGCTCCAAATAATGCGCCTGATACACTGGGCTCGACATAGCCTTGAACTTGACTGAAAGATTCTCGGTTAATAAATTGAGCTGGTTCTTCCTCTTTATTTTTATCAGGCTCTTCTACTAAAAATAGACGGTCGTATAAATTTACCTTGATAGGGAGGGCTTGTGAAATAGAGACCCAGTGTATGGTGCCTTTAACTTTCTTTTGGCTTTCTTCACTCCCAGATCCGCTCTTGCTCAATGGGTCATAACTACAAATAATTTCAATAATCGTCCCTTCGGAATCTTTAATAACCTCTTCTCCTTTGATTATATAAGCATTCTTGAGTCGTACTTCCTTACCCAGGGTAAGCCTGAAAAATTTTCTATTTGCTTCTTCCATGAAGTCTTCTCTTTCTATATACAAACTTCCAGAAAAAGGAACTTTTCTATAGCCAGCACTTTCATCTTCTGGATTGTTTTCTGCCTGCAACATTTCAATTTGTCCCTCTGGATAATTTTTAATGGTAAGCTTAATTGGATTCAAAACAGCCATTACCCGCGGAGCAGTTTTGTTTAAATGATCACGAATACAGAACTCTAAAAGGGATACATCTATTAGATTTTCTCTTTTGGCAACACCTACTGTATTGACAAATTTTTGGAGAGCTTGGGGGGTATATCCTCTTTTTCTCAGACCACTAATGGTAGGCATTCTCGGGTCATCCCACCCCGTAACATGCCCTTGATCTATAAGCAATTTGAGTTTTCTTTTACTCATTAATGTGTAAGAAAGGTTAAGCCTTGCAAATTCTCTTTGTTTTGGACGTATGGTCTTTAAAGGAGACAATGCCTCTAAAAACCAATCATAAAGTTCACGATGAGGTTTGAATTCCAAAGAACAGAAAGAGTGGGAGACTTGTTCGATATAATCGGATTCCCCGTGGGTCCAATCGTACATGGGATATATGCACCAGTCATCACCGGTTCTGTGATGAGTTTTATAAAGCACTCGATACATTACGGGGTCCCTTAGCAACATGTTGGATGCAGACATATCAATTTTGGCCCTCAGTACGTGGGTGCCTTCAGCGTATTTACCATCCTTCATCTCCTGAAAGAGCTTGAGGTTTTCCTCTACAGGTCGATCACGAAAAGGGCTCGGTGTTCCGGGTTGAGTTGGGGTCCCTTTTTGTTGAGAAATTTGCTCTGATCTTTGGGAATCAACATATGCCAAACCCCTACTTATCAATATTTTAGACCAATCAAATAATTGCTGAAAATAGTCTGAAGCATAACACTCTTTGTCCCAACTGAAACCCAGCCACTCAATATCATTTTTTATAGCTTGTACATATTGGCTTTCTTCTTTGACGGGGTTGGTATCGTCAAACCTTAAATTGACAGGGGCATTATACCTATCACCTANATTAAAATTGAGACAGATAGCCTTNACGTGTCCNATGTGAAGGTATCCATTGGGTTCAGGAGGGAACCTNAATCTAAGGAGATCATTTGAAAGCCCCTTTCTCAAGTCTTCCTCAATNATGTGTTCAATGAAATTAAGCGCCATTTATGACATTGTAAATTTTAGCAAATATATTAAATGCTTATTTTATTAAATATAATTACTTGGTTTATATATTTGCTAGAAAACTAATGGGAAGCGTAATACTTAACGATATTAGAATCTATGCATTTCATGGGTGCATGGAAGAGGAGGCTCGAATAGGAAGTGATTATANTATTAATCTCGTGGTCGAAACAAACATGAAGANAGCTTCACANTCCGATGAGCTTAAGGATGCTGTNGATTACGTAAACCTTCTTGCCATAGTNAAAAAAGAAATGTCTATCCGTTCTAANCTATTAGAACATGTTGCNAGNCGTATTATTGACGAAATAATGAAAAACTTTNCTAGGGTAGATGCNGTNAATATTANAGTGGCNAAACAAAACCCTCCAATAGAGGGAGATGTGAGAGAAGTATGCATAAAATTTAAAAAAAAACGCTAAGCTTTAAAACGNTTAAATTTTAGTATTTTTGANTCANGGCATCGTGGCCGAGTGGCTAGGCAGAGCTCTGCAAAAGCTTNTACAGCGGTTCGAATCCGCTCGATGCCTCTNGTNCCCNANAAAAATTTTATCTCATTTCAAAGATTTGCCCACCGATAGCCTTTTTGGTAATCATTTTTTTTGGATTACCATAAATTCTAATAATTCCTCCCGCCGTAACTTTAGCCTCTAGTAGCTCTGTGGCATAAGCATAAGACAAACCCCCAGCTGTGACATTTACCTTAGTCTGTTCTGTTTCAAATATTTCTCCCTCACAGGCACCTCCGCTACTAACAGAGGACTGATGGTTGGTCACTTTCCCTGAGAGAAAAATTTTACCCCCTGTACTTGCTGTGGAAGTTAATTTCTGTCCCTCAAACTTAAAATTCATTGTAGAACCTTCTTGTACTTTGAGGGAAATACTGGTCTGACGGTAAGTACTGTCTGCCTTTAATGTTGTCCCTTGATACAATGAAATTTTATCAAGTTCTCCTTTGTGATACAACTCAACATANGTAAAGGTAGGATTAAGAANGTGTTCCAATGAATGTCTTATTTTTAAGGTTTGNCCTTTNATTTTAGCAACAACGTCCATNCTATCCTCACCNTTAATTAATAACNTATTATCCTCNGCTNGTATAAGCTTAACCTCAATTCCNGAATAAACTTTAAGGTTTATAAACTCACTCAAGNTGATTTCTCTTTCATAATTTTTNACCTGAATTTTATCNTGTATCTGCTCCTNNTCTTGGGCNTAAGTAGAAANGATGGAAAGTAAAATANAAAAAGAGTNTAATANAANGCGTAGCATATTCNTTAGGTTGGGTTTACCAAAATTAAGTAATTATTNTTTTTGTTCATACAAAATGAAATTCAATTGTCTTNTAAGNAGATCTGCATTCTCNACTTTTATNGTTACGGGGTCACCTAATTGGTATGTTTTTTTGGTTCTTTTACCTACTAGGCTATGTGTCNTTTCATCATATACAAAATAGTCTTCTTTCAANTCAATTATNCTTANCAATCCCTCGCATTTATTTTCTATGATTTCNACAAATAANCCTCTNTCTGTAACCCCTGAAATTACTCCATCAAAACTTTGCCCTATTTTGTCTTCCATAAANNTNACTTGCATATATTTTATAGAATCTCTCTCTGCTTTTGTAGCCAGTTGTTCTCTGTTNGAAGAATGAAGACAAGCTTCTTCTAACGAGTTAANGTTGATNTTATCCTTTCCATTTAAATAAAAATCTAACAGTCTGTGNACCAAAANATCAGGATATCGTCTNATAGGGGACGTAAAGTGTGTATAANAGTCAAATGCCAAACCGTAGTGNCCAATATTATCCTTTGTATAAACTGCTTTACTCATACACCTTATTGCCAACGTATCTATGAGTTGCTGTTCTTTTTCTCCGTTTGATTCTTGCAGTAGTTTATTAAGTGCAGAGTTAACATGTTTGCTCTCTAGATTGAGTTGGTAACCAAGATTATTAACAACCACTTTAAGATTGTTAAGTTTATCTTCATCAGGTAGATCGTGAACCCTGTAAACAAAAGGTTTTACTGGTTTCTGTTTACCAATAAACTCAGCAACCCTTCTGTTTGCCAATAGCATGAATTCTTCGACCAACTTATGGGCGTCTCTTGAATTTTTGAAAAATATACTTTCTGGTTTATTATCATTGTCTAAGTTAAACTTTACTTCAACTCTATCAAATGAAATAGCTCCTTTTGACATTCTACTATTTCTCAATATTTTAGCGTATTTATCAAGTTTTTGTAGCGCATCAAATATCTCGTTTGACACTTTATATTTCTTTTCTGTTAGGGATATTTCTTTTACTACAGATGCACTTCCACTATCTAAAATGTGTTGAACCTCTTCATAAGAAAATCTGTGATTTGATAAGATTATTGATTTTCCAAACCACTCCTTCTCAATTTGCATTTTTTCATTTACGGTAAAGACTGCAGAGAATGTTAATTTTTCTTCTTGTGGTCTTAAGGAACAAGCACCATTGGATAAAACCTCGGGTAACATAGGAATAACCCTATCAACTAAATAAACAGAGGTTGCACGATTATAAGCTTCTTCATCAAGAATATTATTGGTTTGTACATAATGAGAAACATCTGCAATATGAATTCCTACTTCGGTTTTTCCGTTTTCTAGTGGAGTAAAAGAAAGGGCATCGTCAAAATCTTTTGCTGTGATAGGATCAATAGTAAAAGTAGTTTTACCCCTAAAATCCTTTCTTTTTTTAATTTCACTTTCTTCTATTCTCAAATCCATATTTTGCGCATAATTCTCTACTTCAAGTGGGAACTCTTCTGGAAAACCATATTCAAACATAATAGTATGCATCTCTGTATTTAGATCTCCTGGTTTCCCCAGAGATTTTATAATTTTTCCATAGGGCGAAGAAGCTGTTTTGGGCCAGTTTTTGAAATGGACTATCACCTTATCCCCATCTTCAAAATTTTTCATTTCCTCTTTTTCTACAAAAAAGTCAGTGAACATATTTGACGTACGAGTATTTACAAATCCAAAATCTTTTTTTCTTTCAAATACTCCTATGTAATCTTGTTTTGCTCGTTTTTTAATTTCAATAACTTCTCCGTTTTTCTTCCCTTTATTTCTTCTTTTTATCAAATAAACTAAAACTCTGTCACCGTCAAGAGAACGATTGGTATTATGACGGGAAATAAAAACATCTTGTTCGTCTTCGCCTTGCAAAAGATATCCATTACCGGATGCTGTCATTTGAATAAATCCCTCTAAATAATTTTCTTTATCAGTCAAAAATGTATATTTTCCTGTCTCAGCTTGATTGATCATCTTTTGAGCACTGAGTTGTCCTAGTACCTTTATGATAGAATTTCTTTTTTGAGTATCTTTAATATTCAGCTTTGCAGCAATCTGTTTGTAGTTGAATATTTTATCAGGATTTTTTTTTAAAATTGAAAGAACTTTCCCTCGGATATTCTTATCCGTTTTTTTCTTTTTCGACATAAAATATTATCTAAAACAAATTTAAGTTTTCTTTTCTAGCCGAATCCCTAACTTATCAAAACACTTAACATTATTTTCATTTTTTTATAAGAAATTTTAAATATTTATTATGCCTATTATATATTGTTAATTACTTTATAAAAATTTAAATTAAAGAGGATTATTAAAAAAAAATATTCTTTTGAACAATCAATTTGTAATATATACAATAATAAAAGAGTGCTAATGAAGTAATTAGTATAGATATAAACAACAGTTAAAATATTGAGGTTGTTTATTTTTTACTCCTCTTAATATTAAATTTAATGTTAAGAAAAGTAAAAATATTTTTTATAAATGTATGAATGAAAATGATAATTAAAATAGGTGTTAAAAAAGTTTTGTTTAAATAAAATTTTTTAATAAAATCAAATTATTAAATATTTTATGTTATCAACAATTAATTAATAGAGAAACTAACAATAACTGAGAAATTTTTAACTTTAAGAGAAAATAATGAACATATCTATTGGAAACGATCATGCGGGAGTTAAACTGAAAAAAGCGATCATTTCTCACTTAGAGAAAAAAAGCCACAAATTGTTCAACCACGGTACTAATAATCAATACACGGTAGACTATGCTGACTTTATTCATCCTGTTGCAGAGGATGTAGAGAGCAAAAGGGTAAAGCTTGGTATTATAGTTTGTGGAAGTGGAAATGGTGCTGCAATGACAGCAAATAAGCACCAAAAAATTAGAGCCGCCTTGTGTTGGTCTAAAGAAATAACTCAACTTTCAAGACAACACAACGACGCAAATATATTGAGTATACCTGCTAGATTTGTCAGTGAAGAGGAAGCGCTAGATATGGTTGATCTTTTTATTACCACTCCATTTGAGGGAGGGAGACACCAAAAAAGAATAGAAAAAATCCCCTGTTTTTAAATTATGGGCAGAATATTATTAAAGCTCGATAAATTAATATACTTAATATTAGTATTCGAAAAGGAACACTATACCAGTATATGGATGACAATGACCGGATCACTATCTCACTAACGGGTTAACAAAAGAGCGAAGCGATTGTATAATATGAAATTTTTTTTGAGAATTGTATTAAAGAATAACACAAGAACTCGCAGAATTTTTCTAATTAAATGAAACCTCGGTTATAGTATAGGGTTTAGTCTTGTTCAAATAGCAGTTAGACTGCGAAGAACACTATAGGCATTAAAAAATCAAAATTCTGTAGAATATTTTTTAAACTTTTTTAAAAACGATAGGGCTTCCAAAAGACAAAGATATGAGACTGAATTCCTTAGAGTATACGTTTTCTAATTTAGCAAGTAAAATGTTCGAGCAGGCCCTTTAAGTCTTTCCATATACTCTTTGAATCATAATTAAGTGACCCTATATACACTATCATATAAAGACCATCAGGTAGAAACTTAAAAACCTCCAACGTTTGTCTTTTTATTACCCCGTTTATTTGTCTTTTTATGCGGTTGCGTCTTGTAGACAAAAGTACAAACCTTTTGGACACACCTATGCCAAATTCAAGATTCTGGAAGTTCACATTTTTATTAATATAATGCAATCTTAACCCCCCAGACTTTATTGTCTTCCCTTTCCTAAAAACAAGGTCAATTTTATTTCTACCTTTTAGCTTTTTAATTTTCATCAAGGTTTATTGAAGAAAGTATTGTTTTCACGATCGATGTCTGCCATATAGTAGGTAGGGTCAACAAATATATTTTCAACTTCTCTTTTGGGCCTATTGAGTATCAATTCATATTCTGGGTAAGCCCAAGGCCAATCCTTCTGAATTATCCAATTCATTGGATAAGGATTTTCTTTCTCACCCCTCATCAAGGGAATAGGAATATAGTGAATCTCAGAAACACCATCCTTATAGTTCACTAATATCTCTAAGGGCATTGGTATTAACCCAATTCTTTTGAGTTTCACTGTTGTTATTGTGGCGTCTCCCTCAACGGACTCTATGCTATAATCTATTGTATTGGTTGTTTGGGTCCATTCCGTCATATACCATTTTAACTGAATACCAGAAATACGTTCTGCTATCCGTCTAAAATCGTTTGGGACAGGATGTTGAAATTGATGTATGCGGTAATATTCTTTTAGTGTTTCAGCCAATTTGTTTTCGCCTATAATGTAACCCAACTGACTAAGAAAGACGGCTCCCTTGCTGTAAGCGCTGAGTTCATAAGCTAAATTGTAATTATAGCGATTTGCATTGGTTTGTTGTGGTTGTTCCTTTCCGGAACGCGCAAGATGGAGGTAGTTGCCGTAGGAGCTTTCTAGAGGAAAAAAACTTTTTTGGTTCAAAATTTTATCTTCCGCTAAAGTGGAGATATAAGTTGTAAAACCTTCGTCCATCCACTCGTATTTCATCTCATTGGTCGCTAAAGCGTGTTGAAACCAAGAGTGCGCTAGTTCGTGGGCTGTCACTCCAACCAAACTTTCAAAACTTCTGTGACCAGTAATAAAAGTCAACATGGCGTACTCCATCCCTCCGTCTCCTGCTTGAGCTACGGTGTACTGTTGATAGGGATATTCACCAATGGTTTGATTGTAAAAACGCATTAACTCAGCCGTTTTGGACTGAAGATTCTTCCAGTTGTCATTGTATTTTGGATTATCCTTGTAGAAAAAATGTAGGCTAACATCATTGGGACCAGTGTGTATGTCATGAATGTATTCGGGGTCAGCCGACCAAGTAAAATCGTGGACCTTAGGGGCCACAAAATGCCATTTAAGTTTTCCATTTTTTGCCTTTCCCTTTTTTTCACTGTATCCGTGCCCCACCTCATCTGGATTTTGGAGGTATCCACTTGCAGCTACAGTGTATCTCTTATCCAAAATTAATGCTACATCAAAATTTCCCCAGACCCCATGAAACTCTCTTCCCAAATAAGGCTCAGCATTCCACCCCTCATAATCATACTCGACGATCTTAGGGTACCATTGTGCTACGGAGAGGGCGACTCCTTCAGATGATATTCTGCCGGCACGGCGTATCAATTTGGGCAGTTGGCCTTCAAAATCTAGTGTTAAGAGAGTGCTTGAACTAGGATTAAGGGTTTGTTTTAGCTCCACCTCCAATATTGTCCCAGACACCTCTTGATTTAGGGGATATCCCTCCTGCTTAAGATTAAATACCCTTAAATATCCTATCTCCGAAGGCTTTATAGAGTCAAAATCAATGTCGAAGCGTGTATTAATATCCTTTCCCGTTTTTATTCTTACAGCCATTTCGCTCCCAGGTTGAAATGCATTAAAGTAAAGGTGGTAAAAAACTTTTTTAATACTATCGGGTGAATTATTGGTGTATAACAACTCCTGTTTTCCTGTATATTTAAAGGTATTAACATCCATATTAACTTCCATTTTGTAATCCACAGCTTGTTGCCAGTAGTTTTGAGCATTAGAAGGGTGACAGAGGGCAAGTAAAGCGATTAGAGTTGTTCCAAATTTCATTTTTTATAAGTTTTACTTGAGGCATAAATTAGCGCGTTGTATAAGTTGACTACTTTTCCTGAATTAGATAATGTTTTAGGATTTACCAGCTCGCCCGAAGCAGGGTCTTCCACTTTTGGATACATAGGCATACCAGAATCCATTAGTATTTTTTTTACTTGATGCGCTTTTAGTTTTGGAAAAAAAGATCTAATTACGGCGGCCACACCACTTGTATTGGGCGCTGCCATTGAAGTGCCGCTGAAGAACTGGTATTTTTCAAAGGGTACAGAGGACCAAATCATATCTCCAGGAGCAAACAAGTCTACATTGACAGTTCCAAAATTTGAAAATGATGCAACTTGTTTACTGTTATATGAAGAGCCTACCGCTCCTACATTTAAAAAGTTAGAAACAATTTCTTTACTGTCAACTTCATCGGTCACATAGGTCTTCTTTTTTTTAGGGTCAACATCAGCACCGCTATTTCCAGCAGCGTTTACGATCAGCACATCATTCTTTTCAGCATATCTTAAAGCTTCCCACACCCACTCTTTGTGAGGAGAATAACCTTTACCAAAGCTTGTATTAATAACTTTGGCACCATTATCCACAGCATATATTATGGCCAATGCAATATCCTTATCGTATTCATCTCCATCAGGAACGGCTCTTAAAACCATTAACTCAACTAAGTTATAGACCCCTTTGTTACCTATATTATTGCTTCGACTCGCAGCAATTATGCCAGAAACATGAGTACCGTGGCTGGCACTTTCTTTTTTGGGACCGATTACATTACCATTTCCATAGTCGGTATCATTGATATCATCTGGATTGTCACCAACAACCTTTCTTCCATTAAAATTGATATTATAATGAATATTAATTCCCTTCTGCGCTCCCTTAAGGTAGTCACGAAGCTTTGATTTAGTCAATCGATTCTCATTAAGAAACCTCTTAAAGATCAAAGCTTCCATTAGGGCAAAACTTTTTGGGGAAAAATCTTCTATGTCTTTAAGGGTGTAGTTATCTTTTCCAAGAGTGACTTTAATGATACTGTCAGTTACTTGGAATCTATCAGTCAAGCTTTTAAGATTATTCAACTCCCTCTTTTTACTTTTTATGTTTTCCAGCCTCTCTCTCTCTAGCTTTTCATATGCCTTAGACCCTGGCACCTCCTTTTTCTGTAATCTTACAGACTCCATATTTTCTAGCTCTGAATCTCCCAGAAAATTCCATCCGTGTACGTCGTCTACATAACCATTTTGATCATCATCTATATCGTTGTTGGGTATTTCATTCTGATTCACCCAAATCACATCTCGTAGGCCTGGGTGCTCAATATCAACACCAGTATCAATTACAGCAACGATTATCCGCTTTCCTTTTTGTCCTTTGATTAATTCCTCGTGGGCTCTCTCGACGCTCATTCCAGCAATACTGTCTTTTCTTAGGTCCAATAGGTGCCAGAATTTCTTTTGGTACTCGCTCAAAGGCCCCTTTTTTTCATAGCTGACAAGAGGGGCATATACAGGATTGCCCACGAACTTAATAGTTCCACAGGAAACAACAATTAAGCAAATCATTATACAAAAGAGTTTTTTCATTTAAAAAAAGCTTGATAAGGTGTGTTTTTCATTTAGCCGAATCCCCCTATCTGTCAGTTGAAGGTTTATCAATTCATTGTATGGGTCATGCTCTAGAAATAGTAAGAAATCTTCTTTATAGGCCAATTTTAAAAAACGATTTTTTTCTTTTAGAGAAAGAAGGGGCCGTGTGTCGTAACTCATTACATAGGAAACGGGTAAATGACCTGCTGTAGGGATTAGATCAGCGGTAAAAACTATTGTTTTGTTTTTGTATTTCAACAAGGGTAGCATTTGTTTTTCCGTATGTCCATTTACTAGAATGATGTCAAAATCTAAAGCTGTATTTTCAAGTATAAAGTCGTTTCCATTCAACAATTGAAGCTGGCCACTTTCTTTAATCGGTAAAATATTTTCAGGCAAGAATGATGCTTTTTCTCTAGCATTTGGCTGAGTAGCCCACCGCCAATGATCTTCATGAGTCCAAAAAACAGCATTTTTAAACGAGGGTTCAAGTGTTCCATTGGCATTTCTGATTATTGCATCACCACAATGATCAAAGTGGAGGTGTGTAAAAAATACATCTGTGATGTCATCCCTATGGAACCCTTTTTCGCGGAGCGATTGGTCAAGGTTATCTGTTCCCCATCGGTCATAATGGCTAAAAAATTTTTCATTCTGTTTGTTGCCCATTCCAGTGTCAATCAGAATTAGCCGTCTACCTTCCTCAATCAAAAGAGATCTACTGCACATCCTAATACGGTTTTTTGTATCAGCAGGGTTGGTTCTTTCCCAAAGTGCTTTTGGCACGACGCCAAACATCGCACCACCGTCAAGTTTGAAGTTTCCACAAGCTATGGAGTGCAGTTCCATAATATTACAGTTTAATTCGGGTTAGGTACATATGGGAGGTCATATAGAGATACTGATAATTGCTATCAAAGGCGCAATTGGCGCTTCTTTCTTGTGTTTTGATTGTGCCAAGGTGATTTCCTCCGGGGCTAATTACCAAAACCCCACCAGGACCAGTAGAGAATATAGTACCCGAGGGGTGAATTTTTAATCCATCGAAACTCCCTTTGTTTGTTTTAGCTAATTCATTACCATCAAAGAAAACCCTTGCGTTTTTAACCCCTTGAGGAACTATATCATACGCCATGATTCTTTGATTGGAGGAGTCCGAAATTCCTACATAAAGCGTTTTTTGATCGTTGGAAACCGCTACTCCATTGGGCCGGGTTAAGTTATCAATAATTAGGGATAAATCTCCAGTAGAAGTAAGTTTGAAAACCCCGTTAAAAGACAATTCTTTAAATGGATCATCATCTCCTTTTTTTAAACCGTAGGGGGGGTCGGTAAAGTATAAATCTCCATTTTTGGCATATACCAAGTCATTGGGGCTATTGAAATATTTTCCCTTGTATTTTCCAACAAGGGTTGTAAAACTTTCTATTTCCCAGTCATCAAGTTTTCCGACTCTTCTGTCGCCGTGCATACAAATGATGAGTTGACCATTTTGATTTAAAGTTAAACCGTTTGAACCACTTTCATCTCTGCCCACAGCGTTGAGGCTTCCTTTCTTTTTTCGGGGTACAATACCTGTATAGCCACTGGGGTCGAGAAACACTTTCAGCCCTTCTCTTTCATCCCATTTGTAAATTTTATTATTTGGAACATCAGAAAATAAAATGGCGTTTAGACGGTCCACCCAAACGGGGCCTTCTGACCATTGAAAACCTTCTGCAAGAATTTCAATTTCTGCTCCTTGAGAGACATAGTGATTCATTTCGGGAAGCAGTCGCTCCACATAGCCAATAGTTCTTTTTTGTTGGGCGCTTAAACTTGTAATAACACAAATCGTTAATACCGATATAATTTTAAATTTCATGACCTTGCATTATGATATTTTATAAAAATAGAAGTACACCTATAACTAAATTAAAAGATAATTTTATTTATTCTCTAGAATTTTAAGAAGTTCTTCGGCAAAAGCCAACATTTGTTTTATTTCTTGGATACTCGCCAACCTCTCTTTGCTGCGAATGAGTATGTTTTCACCGCTGGATTCTATATAATAAGCGAGGTGACTCTCAAAGAAAAAAATCAGATCATCTGTAAAAAAAGAACGAATGGATTTAACATCTTCGCCCCTTAAGTAATACCTCCTAGAAAAATCGGGATGTTTTTTGAAGTCGATGTCGTCCAAGCCAGACAACTGAAGAATAGTGGTCATAAAGTTCTCCTTATCCATAGCAAATACTGGCATTTTTATTGGGGCCTTGATTTGTAAAAAGGTTGATCTCAATTCTTCTTTTGCAATGAAAGCGCCCTCACTGTAGGACAAATCGAACAATAAGAACTCTTTGTTTTTACTCTCCAAATTGTTGTATTTGTAGTTCACCNACTTNGTTTTGAAGTAGAAAAACNTTTCTAGGTCNTCATANTTTGAAATAGGGTCNGGGAGGTAATTCCAATCGAGTNTGGTCGAAAGCTTTTGTAATANCTTTTGTCTTTTGGTNAATGAAATTTGAAAATTTAAAAAGNAAGNCTCTGGCAAACTTTTTCTGATNGCAAANGGGTGCTCTGTNTTGGCCTCGTGNACGTCAAGCCCTATNATTTCAAAAAANCCTNNCTGGCGGGAAAAGCTNNGNCTGTAATCGNTTANCCCNTCCATAACAGTATGATCTACAAATTCACAAAGNGAGAAGTCTACAATNGCATGTGCATNNGGTGGAATCTCNTCTAGTTTAGATTTNAGTTTGAAAAANTTCAANAAGCTACAAAAGTTNTTNACNCTCACATAATAGTTTCCNGTTTCNTCTTCTAAGTACATNANNACATTGGGCTTAAGCCAGTTACGGGAAAACAANACNCCGCTTTTNTTGAGAATAANNTGNACGAAAAGGGTNGCTANGATACCCAATAGTATNCCTNTGGTAAGGCTGGTNATTAGNGTNGCNACTAAGGTGGNTANGAATATAATNGCCTGTTCTTTTCCTATTTTATAAATGCGGAGCAAGTTNTCGGGAGCGGCCAGTCGATAGCCTGTATANACNAGTATNGCNGCNAGNGNAGGCATCGGTATTTTTTGAATTTGTTTGGCAAACAAAAGAATAAAAANGACTAGAAATGCCGCATGAAAAAAGTTGGCAGAACGGTTGTTTCCTCCATTNTTCACATTTACAGAGCTTCTCGCGATTACAGTCACGACATTGAGTCCACCAAAAAAACCACTGATTCCTGTAGCGATTCCCAAGGCTCTGAGGTCTTTATTGATGTTGGACCTCCTTTTTAAAGGGTCTAACTTGTCTACCGCTTTGATACTTAACAANGATTCTATAACTGCTACNANGGTGATCGATAGGGTATAACCCATAAAATCAGACGAAAGGAGCTTNCTNAAGTCTGGACTNGGTAAAGAGGCCAATAAGTTGTCGGGTAAANTAATCATNAGGTTTGANCCCAATACCCCCGGTGTTTTTAAAATCAATTCGTAATAATACATCACACNGANTGATACTATTACTACCCACATGGGCGCTGGNATTAANTGGAAAACATNGTTTCTTATNCGGGCATACAGAAACAAAAAAGCTAAACTNAATACCCCAATAGCACTCGCTAAAAAAAGTTCATTGGAGGCGCTATTCANTAAATTTTTNATGGAGCTTGGGATCAGTAGNAGTTGATTNATGGTGTTGCCCTTGACATCGGTAAAGCCAAGCATGACATGAAATTGTTTGGCTAAAATGCCAACCCCAATAGCCGCTAGCATNCCCTGTAAGGCAGTCGAGGGAAAGAATTCGCTNAATGCACCCAANCGNAAAACACCGAAAACAAACAGCAANAACCCGGAGANTATAATCGNTGCCAAAGTATACAAATAACCTTGGTACAAATCCCCTTCGCCCATNCCTANTATAGCGGAAAGTATAACGATTACCAGNCCATTACCTGGCCCAGTGATNGTCAGATGTGAGCCNCCCAATATAGAGACNACTATACCTCCAGCAATAGCCGCAATNATGCCCGCTATTGGAGGGGCNTCGGAGGCAATGGCCAAGCCCAANCCNAAAGGCAAAGCAATAAGGGAAACCACAAAACCCGAGAAAATATTCTTGGGTAAACCCNNGAGAAACTCNTTATATGAGTTGGCTTTATTCATCTCTTTTTTGAGTTTACNATTAATACATCGGTNGGTAATTCTGCTAAAATATGTTCGATGTCTCTGGTAATTAGACGGTCAATAAAACTAAGTTTTTCCTGNGCATTCATTATNAGNAAATCTGCACGGACCACTTTGGCATAGTGGCCAATTGAATAACCCCTTCTACCAAANATACTTTGGGTTGTCCAATTNACATTATTNNTCAAGGTATCAGGAAGATTTCGTACTACATCTTTTACTCTTGTTTGTTCTTGCCGTCTCAATCTCTCTTTACGNAGNGTAGCACGTCTTAAACTTCTGTCNTCGTCAACAGNAATTGCGACTTTCGACCTGCTGATTTCTTCTACTAGTGATATTTTNTTTGCTCCCAGTGCTTTTGCCACGACAAAAGCAGCACCAATGGTGTCTTTGGTCTGNGGACTGTCAAAACCATTGACCACAATGTGTTGACAAGGGTGTCGTTCAACAGANGGTTTAATNAATAAAAGCACGGAACACTTGGCTTGTCGGGTAATTTTCCTCGCAATCGAACCCAGATAGAATTTTACTACATTTTCTCTTTTTAGGGCACCAAGAAGAATCAAGTNTACTTTGAACTGTTCACTGGCNTCTAAAAGGGCACTCACTGCGTTTCCAACTTTCCAGTGTATGGNANTTTTTTCAGATTGAACGGGGCTGGAAGCAANAATATCTTTAAAACGNGATTCTTTTTCANCNGTTTTATGTCCCACATGAACAAAAACTAATTCTCCACNNAAATANNTTGCCATCCTTAAAGCCTCNNAAATATTNGCCTTTAAATTAGGTGANAAGGCAAAACCTACCAAGATTTTTTTGAATGCAACTGGACTCATNTACTAATATAAAAATTCAATTTTCACCNACCAAATTTTTTCATTGATTGANAAATTTCATTTTTTTANNNTAGGGNTTCCATGAATTTTGTCANTAAGTTTTANNGGAGNCANTNTNTATTTTTAAATNACTCTAAAATNAAAATGACGGGANGCTCATTAATTTTTTGGTTNATTNTTTAACGNNATNTGTTAAATCTNTNTTTAAATGAATTTNGGAGAGGATAAATTAAAAGAATGGNANATANAATAAAACATTAGTANCGNACCCAATTCGTTTTTTTTTGTCTCTTTTNTAATTTCAATGGCAAATTTTCCCAAGGGTAGATATTGNCTCTAATTTCTGTCAACTGANTATCAATAAGTGTTTTTAANGAGTCCTTTTNGGGGTGAGTTGCAAAAATATTGTTTTCCTCNNATAAGTCCTGNCTTAAGTCATAAAGCTCGTAATCTTGAAGGCTAATGTNNTTGATNTAGTCATAGTCATCTTGAGAAAATTGNTGGGGCCTNGGGACTGTATCACTCCGATCNAAACCTAAGATCATATGATCCCCTANGCGCATCGCCACNTCGGGTTGAGAGCGGTAGAAGAACCAATATAANGGGCGTTTTCGTTGATAAGGCATATCNTNTAAAAGNGGTAAAAAACTCGTACCATCAAGCTGTTNTGGAGGATCAATTCCTAAAATTTCACAAATGGTAGGAACCACATCTACTAGNCCAGCCGGGGTGTCAATTATTTTTTTGTCAGATTTAATTTCTGGCCATTTAATTATNCCTGGAACCCTTATNCCNCCTTCGTATAAATAACTTTTNACGGCTTTTAAGCCAGCATTGGAAGCCAAACGGTANGAGCCATTGTCAGANCTGAACATGATAATTGTATTTTCCATCAAATCATTTTGNTCTAGATAATCTAAAATTTTNCCAATGGCNATATCTAANTGGTCAATATTCGCCAAATANTTAGCATCTTTTAGTGGCTGATCAGAATACTTTTCAACNAACTNAGGCGGGGANGCCACCTTTGCGTGGGGNTCATGAAATGCTACGTATAAAAAGAAGGGATTNTCACTTTTTTGATTNAGCCAATCNACACACTCTTTTGCAACNATNTGACAGGAATAGCCTTCTACTACCCCNAGTNTTTTTCCATTGCGGACAAAGTTGTTGGGGTTGANATGAGAAGGTTCAGCATTGTTNTCAGTTCCAAGGGAANAATCAAAACCNTGTTCGTGGGGTTGTGGATGATTGANTTTTGTCGTTTTACCCAATNCACCTAAATGCCACTTACCNATATGAGCGGTTTGATAGCCTNTTGTTTTTAATAGCTCTGCAAGGGTTACCTCTTCATTGGGNAGGTGNAGGGGGTGATTGGGAGGTCTGTAGCTATACATACCAACCNTGGCGGGGTTTTTCCCCGTCATCANTCCAGNTCTTGAGGGAGAGCAATTGGGNCCTGCAGCATAAAAATTGCTAAAAAAAACGCCGTCATCGGCCAGTCGGTTCAAGTTTGGAGTCTCCGTTGCGCCTCCAATCTTTTCAAAATCTCCATAACCCATATCGTCGGCCAATAGAAATACAATGTTTGGTTTTTTTGGTTTGACAGCTTCAGGGCTATCGCATCGCAAAAAACAGAGTGTAGTGAAAATTATAAAAATTANNATACGATTCATTTTGAGGGTTTCGCATAAAAGTATCTTTTTAAGGTATCAAATCAAAATTANTANAGTAAAGAGTAGAGTTGTGTNNATTTGCGGTGATGGTTTGATGAAGNNGTTAATNGTTCAATTTAAGTNCCGCCATAAAAGCCTGTTGNGGAATTTCTACACTCCCCACTTGCCGCATTTTCTTTTTCCCCTTTTTTTGTTTTTCAAGTAGTTTACGNTTGCGGGTTATATCACCTCCATAACATTTTGCGGTAACGTCTTTCCNTAGCGCNTTAATGGTCTCTCGAGAAATGANTTTGGCACCAATAGCTGCTTGTATAGGTATGTCAAATTGTTGCCTTGGGATTAGTTCCCTNAGCCTCNCACACATTTTTTTACCAATCGTATAGGCGTTTTCCGCATGAATCAAAGCAGAAAGNGCATCTACAGGGTTTGCGTTNAATAGAATATCNACTTTTACCAGNTTTGAGGGGCGCATNCCAATAGGGGAATAGTCAAANGAAGCATAGCCTTTTGANACAGTTTTCAAGCGGTCGTAAAAATCAAAAACNATCTCAGCTAAGGGNATATCAAAATTNAACTCTACTCGNTCTGTAGTCAGGTAAGTCTGATTAGTGATGACNCCCCGTTTTTCAATACAAAGGGACATTACATTCCCAACAAAATCTGATTTTGTAATGATAGAAGCTTTAATATGAGGTTCCTCTACACGGTCNAAGTAAGAGGGGTCGGGGAGGTCAGAGGGATTGTTGACCATGACNATCTCNTCNGGGTTTTTCTTNGTGNAGGCGTGATAGGACACATTGGGGACTGTGGTAATCACAGTCATGTTGAACTCTCGTTCCAACCNTTCTTGAATAATTTCTAAGTGTAGCATTCCAAGGAATCCACAGCGGAAACCAAAGCCTAATGCTGCAGAGCTTTCTAGTGTAAAAACTAGAGAGGCATCATTGAGCTGAAGCTTTTCCATACTGGNGCGCAGTTCTTCATAGTCTTCTGTATCGACNGGATAAATTCCTGCAAAAACCATTGGTTTGACTTCTTCAAAACCTTCTATTATCTCTTGGGTAGGATTGTCTGTCCCTGTAAGCGTATCTCCAACCTTAACCTCTTTGGCTTCTTTAATTCCTGTGATGAGGTAGCCAACATCNCCTGCNCCAATTATTTTTTTGGGCTCTTGTTTGAATTTAAGTGTTCCAATTTCATCTGCAAAGTAATTTTTNCCTGTAGCAATGAATTGTATTTTTTGTCCCTTTTTGATTTCGCCATTNATGACCCTGAAATAGGTNTCTANCCCACGAAAAGGATTGTAAACGGAATCAAAAATTAAAGCNTGTAGGGGCGCATCGGNTTTTCCTTTTGGAGGAGGAATACGTTGGATAATCGCTTCCATTATGTCTTTGATTCCCAAGCCTGTTTTGCCAGAAGCAGGAATGATATCTTCCGCATCACAACCCAACAGGTCGATTATATCATCGGTTACTTCTTCAGGGTTTGCGGAGGGAAGGTCTACTTTATTGAGTACAGGAATGATTTCCAAATCATTTTCAAGAGCAAGATAAAGGTTGGAAATGGTTTGTGCTTGAATGCTTTGGGCTGCATCTACTACCAGCAAAGCACCCTCGCAGGCAGTAATTGATCGAGAGACTTCGTATGAAAAATCTACGTGTCCTGGGGTATCAATCAGGTTAAAAACATACTGTTCCCCTTCGTGTTCTAACTCCATTTGGATGGCGTGGGATTTGATTGTGATCCCTCTTTCGCGCTCTAATTCCATATCGTCCAATAACTGTTCTTGTTTTTCTCTTGAAGTAACAGCGCCCGTAAAATCCAGTAAGCGATCCGCAAGAGTGCTTTTCCCATGGTCGATATGGGCAATTATGCAAAAATTTCTAATGTATTTCATCCACACATTTTCCTCTGTTGCTCCAAAGATACTTATTTTGAAAGCTTGCTTTTTTGTTTAGCTCAGAAAAGTTAATTTTAGATTATAAATCTTTAACAAATGAAAATTTTTTCTAAAGTATTGCAGATAATATTGGGTGCCACTTTTATCTTTTCAGCCTATACCAAGGCAGTGGGTCCTGGATTTTTTGAAATNACCTTAATGGACCANGGNTTGGCATCNAGTCGGTTCTTTGCTGGACATATGGCNCGNTTTTTTATAGGACTAGAATTNGCACTAGGTTTCTTGATACTTTTACCCTTTTACGTTAAGAAATTGATGCNATTTACTTTCTTGCTGTTGGGAGGNTTTACTGCTCATTTGATTTGGCTGTGGTCTTTAGGAGATACTGAAAACTGTGGTTGCTTCGGCGAGATGATCTCNATGACNCCAGAGCAATCCATTATCAAAAANNTAGTNATGTTNNCNGTTGCATTTGTCATTTACAAAACTGCTCAAACTAAAAGCATCTCCAAAAANNTACCCATAGGNATCACTGGNGTCACCATTTTGAGTATGTGGNTNTTATTACCNATGCCCAATTATGAGGATTTTCCTTTTGAATCATTTACCCATTTTGAGCCNAAAGGAAGGGTAGATCTTACCTCTGGAGAAAACCTGATTGCCGTTTTCAATTTGGATTGTGACCACTGTCANGAGACAGCTTCAGNATTAGGAGANCTAAAGANAAAACANGAGAAGTTTCCAGANCTGTATNTGCTCTTTTATCAGGAGGGATCTACCACCGNGGANGACTTTGAAAATTTAACACAATCTNATTTTCCNTACACCTTNATNGACGTCAATATTTTTTTTGATTTGATAGGCGATTCTCCCCCTAGGATTTATTATCTCAAAGATGGATCAGTCGCCGAAATTTGGGATNCTGACATTGACCAAAANATTGNAAATACTTTTGGNTTAGAATAATAGCNGGATATAGCAAAGGATTTTACTACTTTTGTAAAAAANTTNAAGTGGTCAAAATCGGTGACATATCGNTAGGAGATTTCCCTNTATTGNTGGCGCCTATGGAGGATGTCAGCGANCCTCCTTTTCGAGCTTTGTGTAAGGAAAATGGTGCNGATGTAGTGTNTACAGAGTTCATTTCGAGTGAAGGNTTGATTCGGGATGCTNCGAAAAGTGTCCAAAAATTAGATATATACGAAAAGGANCGACCCGTAGGNATCCAAATTTTTGGTGCTAATTTGGACTCAATGTTNCGGTCTGTNGAGATCGNTGAAGCNTCTAAACCCGACATCATNGATATTAACTTCGGTTGTCCAGTCAAAAAAGTAGTCAGCAAAGGTGCAGGGGCAGGCATACTTAGGGATNTTCCGTTGATGNTTAAACTTACAGCTGAAATGGCTAAACACACCTCCTTGCCTTTGACTGTNAAAACGCGCTTGGGTTGGGANCACGATTCTATTAAGATTGTGGAGGTAGCAGAGCGACTGCAAGACGCAGGCGCCAAAGCCATTTCTATTCATGGAAGGACTAGGGCTCAAATGTACAAGGGTGATGCCGATTGGAAACCTATNGCCGCTGTAAAAAACAACTCTAGAATGCACATTCCAGTTTTTGGAAATGGTGACGTGGACAGTCCCGAGCGGGCTATGGAAATGCGAGATCGTTATGGATTGGATGGTGCCATGATCGGAAGGGCGAGTATTGGTAATCCATGGTTCTTCAATCAAGTAAAACATTACTTTGAAAAGGGTATCCATTGTGAACCACCAACTTTAAAAGACCGAGTGGATGTTGCTAAAAAGCACTTGGAGATGTCTATTGCTTGGAAAGGAGAAGTGTTGGGTGTCTTGGAAACTCGACGTCACTACACCAATTATTTTAAAGGCATCCCAAATTTCAAACCCTACAGAATTGCAATGGTTACTGCTATTGACCCTAACGAGGTTTTCGACACTCTCAACCGTATTTTTGAGGAAGTGGAAGAGCCAGCATGGGTTTGATCTATCGGTTCACTCCTCTACTTGCCCAAGCAGAAGCCACACTACCCAAAACAAACAGAGTTATCAGTACTATAATCATATTTTCCAATTCCCACTTTACTGGATAAGGTAGAGAAGTTCCAGGAACATAAATAAAGGGCATCCATTGTTGGACTAGGATCGTAATAGAAGACAAAATCATACCTATACCCCCCCCTATTAAAATAATCATCATACCCAGTAGAAAAAAAGTTTGACGGAGGTTTTGTTGGGAAATCCCCATCGTTCTTAGAATATTCATTTGGGGTTTTTTGTCCAAAATCATCATCACCAAGGCCCCTACCACATTGAAAAGTGCAATGATGAGAACCAAAGTGAAGATCAGGTAAATCGCTAAATGTTCTGTGTTAAGCATCTTGTACAAGGCGGTATTCAGTTGAACTCTGTCCTTGATCTCAACAGAATCACCGAGTATTTCTTGAATTTTCATTTTCAAATCTTGGGCATTGACTTTTTTGGAAGTCTTAATTTCGATATAGGAAAAAACATTTTTGGGATATTTTAGTAAATCACGGGCAAAATCCAAGTTGCTAAAGATGTATTTTTTATCTATATCCTCACTGATTTGATACAAACCAATAGTCATGGCTTGTTNGGTATAAAATGGGNTTTGNNTTAAATTACTATTTNGGTTTTTTCTAGGAATACTGATGTTGAGNAAGGAACCNTAGTCGTAAACGCCGAGGTCCATNCCCGCNCCNATCCCATAGCCNGCTACAATTACACTAGAGTCTGGGATCAACCATTCTCCAACAGCCACCAGCGAATCAGCTGGAATGACGTNNAGGTAGTCTTGTCCCACCCCTTTGAGGTAGGCCACTTGGTTTTTATNTTTAAAAGAAAGAAATACCTTTTCTTCCAATATAGGGCTAAAGTACTCTATTTCTTCCACCTCCCTCAATCGATGGAGCTGGCTGCTGTCCAAGGTAATCGTTTTCCCCTTTGATGGTACGACCCTAAAATCGGGGTCAAAAACATTGGAAAAAGACAATCCAAAATCTTTCAAACCCGCAAAAGCGCTCAAAACTATCATCAGTGCAGCAGTGGCGACCACTATTACAAGCATAGNAATCGAATTGATTCTATTGATCACGGTTTGNCCGCTTTTCGAAAAGAAATAACGCCAAGCAATTTTCAGTTCTACTGGCATAAATTATTTTTTTTGTCTTTTGGCAAGGCTCTTGGTNNCCTNAATNGGATTTTCGNGCTGATTCAAAGCTTTTTCGATGCCATCTATATAGTCCAGTGAATCATCNNTATAAAAAGAAAACTNGGGTATCCGACGCAATTGATTTTTCATTCTTTGGGANATNCCGTGTTTGATTTGTGAATGGTTTTCNTGTATACCTTTTAAATAATTTTCTGCTTTATCTTTTGGAAAAATACTCAGGTAAACTTTGGCNAAAGACAGGTCAATGGTCACATTAATCTTNGTAATTGACAGTANAAGGTTNGAANCTCCTTGATTTCGAATTGCTTCCTGAAGCATGGCNGCCAGTTCTTGTTGCAGTGCTGTAGCTATTTTTCTTTGTCTTGGCGTTTCTTTGATACCCATAGTTTACAAAAGTAGGTATTCCATGGGATAATTGTTATTTTTGAAAATATGAGAAATCGAAGCACGAATTTGTGTTTTTCCTTATTATGGATATTTATTTCCCTTGAACCCTGCTTTGCTCAAGGAGATCTTGATAAAATGCGTCAATTGATATTTGAAAAAACCAATGCCCTTCGTGTGGAGAAAGGGTTATCTAAATTGAAACTGCTAGATTCTTTGATGGATTTGGCACAACTCCATAGTGAAAACATGGTCAAGTACAGCTTTTACGCCCATGTAGATCATTTGGGAAGAAACCCGGTGGAACGGGCTGAAAAGCTTAAGGTTAAGGCTTGGGTACGAAGAGGCAATCAATTTACGGGCATAGCCGAAAATATTGCTCAGACGCCCTGGTTTGAAAATGTAAGAGGTTGTGGAGACACTCGCACAGTTGAAAGTTTAGCACAATGCATGGTTATTGGCTGGAAGAATAGTCCTCCGCATTACAAAAACATCTTAGGAGATTTTACCTATTTAGGAGTAGGCTTGTTTTTTGATAAAAAGGGAATGGGATTTGGCACCCAAAATTTTCGGTAATTCACTAATCAATTCTTTCCCATTTGTATTCGGAACTTAAACGAAATGCTCCAAGGAATTTTTTTTCCCATTGATCTGGAGAGATCAATGAGAGGTAGTCCTCTCCCTCTCCTTCGTATAGAAAATAAGTTTCACCAACCAAGGGTTCAAATTTGAATTTAGCGGTATATACTTTTTGAGTATCACTGGCAGATTTCACGAAATCTTTGATTTTACTCTGTAGTTCCTCCAGTTCCGTTTGCAATTGTTTAGAAACTTTTTCAACTCCTTTCTGCTTGAAGGAGTCTATATTGGGAATCTTTATCACAGGTCCGCTGGCTTGTGCAGCGTATGGAAGTAAGCGAGCAATGTACTCCCCTTGTTCTTCGTCCCAAACAATTTGATCCGGCTTTTTACTTTTCAACTCAATTTTTTTTCAAAGATAATGAGTTTCAAGACCATAACTCATTTTTTAAGCTGAAAGAGCCTATTTTTTCAGGTCTTTAATGGCCTTATACACCAAAAGCAGAAAAAAAACGATGATCGAGTATACAATTATATTTTGCAGAAAGTAACTCATTTATTTCTTTTTTGAAAACCATATACGGGTAACAACCACATCCTGATCCATCACTTTTTTTAAAAACTCACTGATGTATTCCAATTTGTATCCATTCTGTTCATAGATAGAGGAAATTGACACAATGGAGCTAGCATTATGAACTTTTCTGACGGTTTGAGAATATCCGTTATCTTCATAAACAACGGTACTGTTGTCATCAGAATTAATTTCATTGCTATTGATGGTCAAGATTATCCGCTTAACTTGACTTTGTCTCCCATCCATAAGTGTACGATGAATAATATACCCACTTGATAGTGTAACGGCATAAAACAGGCATACGATGAATATAGATGCTCTGTCAGTATTATTCATTTTTAAATGAGAATGTTTCAAGGTAAATATAAAGATTTAGAAAGATTTCAATGCTAAAAACAGAAATTTCTCATTTTAGAAAAATATTAGAAATTAACAACAAAAAAGACACCTATCAAGAAAATAACCACTACAAGTGACTTTAATTAACTAAAAAAACGATCTAACCGTTTGCTGTAGTTAATTTAATAAATTTTATGGGGGTACTGTGTTATTGACGTTTCTTTAAATTATGAAATCTTAAAATATTAAGCTAAGTCTGCATAGATAGGTGAATTTGTGCTTTTACCTATCTAGCTGGAGGACACAATTAATAATAGTTTATTCAATGGCCTACAATAAATACATTTTATAAAACACATCTTTTTAATTTACATAAAATAAAATCTTATGATTAAGCCTGATTTTGAAAATATAGTATCCGACAAAGGCCATTCCTTTAAATATGCCCATTTTAATAAGGATTCTCCAAATACCAATAAAATCAAATGGCACTACCATCCGGAGGTTGAGTTGGTTTACATTAATACTGGTGTTGGAAAGCGACAGGTTGGGACACATCTTTCTAACTATAAGGATGGGGATTTGATCATGATTGGATCCTATCTTCCACATACGGGTTTCACGATCGGTTTAGAGAAAAATCAAAAAGAGATCGTCTTACAGTTCAAGCCTGATATTTTTGAGCATGCATTTAAGGGTTTAGAAGAATTAAAAGTAATAAATCAGCTCATAGAATTGTCCAAAAAAGGAATCGTATTCAGCGGGCCTGTTAAGGATGATATCGGAATGCGAATGGAAGGCTTAAAATATGAAACTAAGATAGATGCATTTTTGACTTTTTTGAAGATACTTTACGATTTGGCAAAACAGAAGGATCGGCAAATTCTCAACGCCGAAGGCTACGCCTTTATCAGTAGTCCAACAGAAAATAAAAGGCTTAAAACCATTTTTAACTACATTAGGGATCACTTTATGGAATCCATTCCCCTTGTAGATATCTCTGCCAAGGTATTTATGACACCTCAGTCTTTTTGTCGGTTTTTTAAAAGGAGCACTAACAAGACATTTACTGCCTTTTTGAATGAATATCGGGTCAATCACGCTACTAAATTACTTTTAGAAACCGATGATGATGTCAAAAAGATTTGTTTTGAAAGTGGATTTAATAATCTATCCAATTTTTTCAGGAATTTTAAAAAAATCACCCAACTTACACCCAATGCTTACCGAGAACAAATGTTAGGAGAATTGGAAAATTAATGGAGCCTATTCTTTTTCATGTTCAAATGAAAAAATCTCTGAATACTCGTGAGCCCGACTCATAATACTGTCCATCTTTTGTACCACCTCAGGATGCAGTTCCGCTAAATTATTTTGCTCTCCTATGTCATTAGAAAGTTGAAATAGTTCAATCGGAGCTTCAGGATTTTTGGTCATATTCATCCTGACTGCTTTCCATTGAACCATCCTTACCGCTTGTCTTCCTCCTCTTTCCAAAAATTCCCAGTAGAGGTAATCGTGATTTTTTTGTTTTTTCCCTAAGAGGGTGGGCAAAAACGATATACCATCAATATTATCCATTTTTTTTTCAATGCCCGACATTTCTACTGCAGTAGGGAAGAAATCCCAAAAGGCGGAGATATGGTCAGTAGTAGCGTTGGGTTCAATTTTTGAGGGCCAATAGGCGATCATAGGAACGCGGATGCCTCCTTCATATAGGTCTCTTTTATAGCCTCTCAAAGGTCCATTACTGTCGAAATAGTCAGGATCTCCACCTCCTTCCAAGTGGGGCCCATTATCTGATGTAAATAGAATCAAAGTATTTTCTGCAATGCCCAATTCTTGAACCTTGTCAAGAATTTCACCTACTTGCTGGTCCAGAATACTCAACATTGCGGCAAAAGCAGCGTGACTTTCTTCCTGAGAATTGTAACCTTTTACACTATATTCCTCTTCCTTTTTAACATATTTTTTTTCGGGTAAATATTTACCACGGTATTTTGTCATGTATTCTTCAGGAGCGAACAATTCGGCATGAGGAATCGGAGAAGGGTAAAACATAAAAAAAGGAGTCTCTTGATTTTTTTCCAAAAAGGATAAAGCTCTTTGGTGGATCAATTCAGGAGCGTAGGTCGTAGCAGTTTTTCCATCATTGCCTTTCAAAAATTCTTTCACCTGATTGTCCCAAAGGTGGGTAGGATAATAATTGTGTGCTACGCGCTGGCAGTTGTATCCATAGAACTGATCAAACCCTTGAAAATTTGGATCTCCTTTGGAACCTGGATATCCCAATCCCCATTTTCCAAACGCTCCCGTTTTGTAGCCCGCTTGTTTGAGTACTTCTGCAATAGTAACTTCCTCGGGTGCCAAGGGATATTGTCCTTCATTCTCAAGTGTAAAGCCCCTTTCAGAGTTACCTCGAATAAATGTATGACCTGTATGTTGACCCGTCATCAGTGCCGACCGTGAGGGCGCACAAACAGTGGAACCAGAGTAGTGTTGTAAAAAACGCATTCCTCCTTTGGCCAGTCGATCTATATTAGGTGTTTCAAAGTTTTTTTGACCGTAAACTCCCAGATCTCCATAACCCAGATCATCAGCCAAAATATAAATGATATTTGGAGCCTTTGTCTTTTCAGATTTTGCGGCAGGGGAATTTTTACAACCAAATAGTAGAAGTATTGAACCTAAAAACAATGATAAATTTTTCATAATGTTATAGCTTGAGATGTGATTTCGAATAGGCTTTTGTTTAAGTCAAAAAGATTTTTATTTTTTATAAGGCGACTTAATGTTTTTCGTAAGTTCGATTTCTGTTTCTTTGATGGCCTTAAATCCACCCTGCACATCTACCAGATTGTGAATCCCTCTTTTTTTGAGAATGGAGGCTGCAATGATACTACGATAACCTCCCGCACAATGAATATAAAAAGTCTCATTTTCTGGAAATTTGTTCAAGTGATCATAGAGAAAATCTAGTGGGGTGTGGTGGGCACCCTTTATGTTTATGGGGAGGTATTCGCTTTCTTTTCTAACATCAAATACCGGAACATTTTGCTTCTTGATCAACGTTTCTAGTTCAACAGCATTAATCCCATAGATTGAATCAAATTCTTTATTTGCTTTTTTCCAAGCTTCAAATCCTCCTTTTAGATAGCCTAGCGTGTTGTCAAAGCCTACCCTTGACAAACGGGTGATGGTTTCCTCCTCCCTACCATGTGGGGTAATGATTAATAGGGGTTGACTCACATCTCCAATTAAGGCCCCTACCCAGGGGGCAAACCCTCCGTCTAGGCCGATAAAAATAGATTGAGGAATATGACCTTTTACAAAATCATTTTGGTGCCTCACATCGAGTACAATGGCGCCAGTCTCATTAGCTAATATCTCAAAAGCTCCAGCGGTCAAAGCATTCATTCCTCGTTCGAGAACGCTGTCAATATCATCGTAACCCGATTTGTTCATTTTTACATTTAATGGAAAATATTGAGGCGGTGGATCAAGACCCTCTGTTACCTCTTCAATAAATTCCTCTCGGGTCATGTCCTTTCTTAAAGCGTAATTCATTTTTTTCTGGTTGCCTAAGCTATCTAAAGTTTCTTTCATCATATTTTTTCCACAGGCAGATCCTGCGCCATGAGCCGGATAGACGACCACATCATCAGATAGGGGCATGATTTTGTCTCTTAAGCTGTCATAAAGTAAACTTGCCAAATCCTCTTGGGTCACATCTTCTGCTTTTTGGGCGAGGTCGGGACGGCCAACATCTCCTATGAAAAGTGTATCTCCGCTAAAAATGGCGGTATCTTTTCCGTCTTTATCTCGTAATAAATAGGTAGTACTTTCCAGGGTATGTCCAGGGGTATGTAGCGCGATTATAGTGCTGTCTCCTAATAGGAATTTTTGCCCATCTTTAGCTATAATTGTTTCAAAATCTGGCTTGGCACCTGGGCCATAAACGATAGGAGCGCCTGTTGCTTTTGAGAGGGTCAAGTGACCGCTCACAAAATCAGCATGAAAATGGGTTTCAAAAATGTATTTGATTTCTGCCCTCTTTCCTTCCGCTTTTTCCAAGTAAGGTGTTACCTCTCTCAACGGATCAATGACCGCTGCCTCGCCTTGACTTTCTATAAAGTAGGCACCCTGTGCCAAACATCCAGTGTAAATTTGTTCTACTTTCATCCTTTTTTATTGCTTATATTTAATTTGGCGGGAAATCTTTTTCCTATATTATGGATCTCTTCTCCTTCGATGTCTCGAATTGCCAAATCTAAACTAAAAAAAAAAAACATTTTCCTATAACTTTAATAATACTATACTTGAAGAAAATATCTCTTAGTGGGCCAATGTCTTTGACCCACATTACTGTAATTTATTTTTCCCGAAAGTTTTTAATCTAATAATTTATTGTCTTATAGGCATTGGGATCAATTTAATTTATGAGACCAGCATCTATTACCAAATAATTTATTACCACTTTTTCTTTTCAATTCGGGACTTTATTTTCCATACAAAACAGTTGTCATTTACAAAAAAAAGTTGACTATTACAAATGTAATGATTGGCGTCGATAACGGTTATGGCATTAATAGCAGTTGCTACCAAAAGGGAATTTTTGGTTATAGGACACTATCATAGCTGACATGAATTCCCAATTAAAGCATAAATGATTTGAGGAAAATTGCGGCTTAAATTTCACAATATTGGGGAAGCCCCCCAATTACTAGATAGTCCATTCCTTGAGGAATAATTATTACACCTGAAGTAATTTCAACCGAAAAATACCTATAAAAAGGTCTAATTGTATTTTTGTTTCCACTTTAAAACTGGAAAATAATTTTGCATTACCTATTTTTACTATTCATAAGTAAGTTCTCTTCTTGAAAAATGACTTATTGTAGTCTAAACGAATATAATCGAATTGATTTGTTTGTATAGAATTTAGTTGGAGGGTTAGATTCCCAATAATTAATATCCGGAAGTGCAATTGGGTTTTAAATATGAAAAACAAATTTTTTGTAGTTTCAAATTGTTCTAGCTCGATTAAACTTTTCGAAAAAAGACTTATCTTATAATTCACATAAGACTCCATTGAAAAAAAACACTTTCCTACTTTTTATGATTATGGGCTTTTGCGCTGTATTGGCTCAGCAGGAAGCTATTGAAATTAAGGGTGTTGTTGTTGAAAAATTCTCAAACCAACCGATACCTTTTGCTACTGTTTTATTAGGGAATAAGTCTACGCTTGAGACTATTACAGGGGTTACCACTTCTGACGAGGGTTCTTTTACTGTCTCATCTTTTTCAAAAGACATCTATTTAGAAATCAGATTTATCGGTTATGAAACCATCAGGATGGAAAATATTCAACTTAATGAAGGCCTAAATGAGTTGGGGTCAATCAATCTTGTACAAAAGTTAGAAGTGTTGGCCGATGTCGAAGTCCGAGGAGAAAAGACTGATACAGAACTCAAGCTCGATAAAAGGGTTTTTAATGTAGGGAAAGATTTGAGTAGCTCCGGCGCTAGTGCCCTTGAGGTACTGGATAATATTCCCTCAGTAGCCGTGAGTATTGAAGGTGAGGTCAGTTTAAGAGGCAACTCTGGCGTGCAAATTTTGATCAATGGTAAACCTTCTGTCTTAACCAGCGAGGGAGGAAATGCTTTGGGATCCATTACAGCCGAAATTATTGAAAAAGTGGAGGTGATTACAAATCCCTCTGCTAAGTACGAAGCTGAAGGTACTTCAGGAATTATAAATATAATCATCAAGAGAGACGATAGGGAGGGTTTGAACGGTTCTTTTTCCATTAACTATGGCCACCCAGAAAACAACAGTATTGGGTTGAGTCTCAATAGACGTAACGAAAAGTTTAATTTATTTACCCAAATAGGTTACGGATTCAGAAATTATCCAAGAGACAGTAAAAACAAAAACGATAATTTTTTGAATGATATTCAAGTTTTAACTGAAGGAACGCAATATCGAAAAGAAAGATTTTACAATATCATATTGGGAACCGATTACTACATCAATCCTCAAAATGTGATTACCCTTTCTGGCTTTTACGCTTACGAGGCTGAAGATCAGCCTTCTAAAACCAACGTCAAACAGTATCAAAATAATACCCAATTGACTTCTGAGTGGAATCGGGAGGAGGTCACCACGGCAGGCAATCCAAAATATCAATATGAGCTAATTTATAAAAGAGACTTTCTAGATGATGAGGATCACGATTTAATATTCAGTGCTACAGGAAACCTATTTAGCAAAGACCAGTCCTCAGAGTTTTTTAATCGATTAGTACTGGGTAATAACACTTTTGAAGATCAACAAACGCGTACCTTTTTTCGGGAAGCGGTACACACTTTTAAATTGGATTATACCTATCCTTTTGCAGAGAAATGGAAAGTGGAAGTGGGATTTCAATACTCCAGTAACGATGTGAGTAATGACTTTGAAATCAAAGATGACCTTGGAGGACAATGGGTAATCAACTCTCATTTTACAAATATTTTTAAGTTTAATCAGGGCGTTTTCGGTTTTTATGGTATCACTGCATATGAATCCGATACGTGGGGTTTGCAATTGGGATTGAGGACCGAAAATACAAGAACACTAACTAATTTAATCAATACCAATGAAAAAAACAATCAGAATTTTACCAATTTGTTTCCTTCAATGAACACCTCATACAAATTCAACAAAGCCCTGTCATTACAAGCAGGCTATTCAAGAAGGATTTACCGTCCACGTTTGTGGGATTTGAACCCTTTCTTTAATATTAGAAACAATTTTAACTACAGAAAAGGAAACCCCAATCTGCGATCAGAATATTCAGATTCATATCAACTTTTAGCAATATTTGTAAAAGGGATCTCCTCTTTTAGTATGAGTCTTTATCAACTTCATACCACTAACACGATCGAGTCTGTTACTACATTTCAAGACAATATCAGTGTGAGGGGACCAGAAAACTTGGGAACCAAAAGGGTCAATGGGATTGAGTTAAATGGTAAAATAAGTCCTTTAAAAAAAATATCAATCAGCGGAGATTTAAATTATAACAGCTTTGATCGTAAAGCTACATGGCAAGGAAATTCTTTTGATTTTAGGGGGGACAACTGGTTTTCTGAACTCACTTCGAAGTTTAAATTACCAAAAGATTTAGATATAGAATTCAGTTGGAATTATCAGTCGGGTTTCAAAACCATTGACGGTCAATTAGCACCCAGTAAGTTTATAAATATAGGAGCACGAAAAAAACTCTTAAAAGGAAAAGGGGTTATTAGTTTTAATGTAAGAGATCTATTTGTAACTCGCGTATCGGAGAATCGCACTCTCAGAAATGATTTCAATATATGGAGTCGTTCGGTTTATGGAAGGTTTTGGTCCTTCGGATTTAGCTATGGTTTCGGAAAAGGAGAGGCCATGGAATTTAGGGGCAGGAGAAGATAATTTTTTCATTTTTGAAGTCTTTTTTTTACTAATTTGGTTTAAAAATAAATCAATCTTAATATGAAGATTAAAACCATTTTTTGGACTTGTTCCTGTCTTATTTTTATTCAAGCACTCCCCCTTTATCTATCAATATTTTCCCCGGAATTTAAAATGAAGTTAGTCAGTGACGCTTTTGGGGCCAACCCTTCAGCCGATGCAATTAACATCTTTGAGACCTTTGCTTTAGTCGTGGGACTAATTGCCTTGGGGATGATTTTTATTATCATTGGCGCAACTTCATTCAAGGACTTGGAGACTTTGAAAAGAGTTTCTTTCTTGTTCTTCGTACTGGCGGGATTTTTTTCCTTACCAGACCTCATAGGTTTTCTAAAAGGAGATCCAACTGCACCGCTGCCTGTCATCATTTTAGGATTGGTTACGATGGGACTGTTTTATTTCGGATCTAAGAAAGGAACTCTCTAAATTTATTTTAATCACTTAACATTTTTAAATGAAAAAATTTTTATTATTATTATTAACCAGTGCGGTAGGCTTTAGTCAAACCTCAGATGAAGACTACCAAGTTCTATTGAAAAAAAGTCCTTTTAACAAAATGTATCCCAAAGCCATAGCTGCCGATGCAGCAGAGTATTTCGCGGAATCAAATAAGATTTACACTGAAGGTCCCATTGCATTGAAAGAAGCTAGACTGGCCGCTATATCGGCTTCCGTTGCCATGAAATGTGAATATTGCATTACTGCTCAAGTACACATGGCAAAAGCAGCTGGTGCGACGGAAGAAGAGATTAAGGCCGCTATTTTTATCGCAGCTGAAATCGCACGTTTTTCTACTTTACTTTATGGAAATGAGTTTGGCATGGATAACCTTAAAAATATATTAGGAATCCAACCATAGTAATCCTTTACCCATTTGTGATGGGCTTATTTTTTTCGATTTAAGATGCGAATTATAAAGAGTCGGGAATCAATTCAATAAATAAATAGGCATTAAGTATGCAATAAAGAAGGGCGGGTAAGATTTTTAAGAAACTGTCTTTAATCAGTATACGAGTAGTGACCCCAAACAGCATTAACATAGCAAGCCCAAAAGTACTTATGATTTGGATATAATTTATCCAAAATCCAATGATAATTCCCAATGCCCCCAACAATTGTAGCCATCCGGTAAGTTTTCGGTATTTTGGTATGCCATACCTCAAGAACTCTTGAATTATAAAGTTACTAGTAAAACTATTTATCCCGTAAAACAAAAACGAAGCTGCCGAAAACAATAGAAGTATACTAAAGATAGTCAACAGCATATTTTTTTAAGATGTCTAAACTAACATAATCCAATGTTTTTTGGTGACAAGCGTCAAGAATTATTTTTGGGGCCACCCCAGCTTTATAGGCTTCGAGCCATCTCAATATACACAAACACCAACGATCACCAGCGACCAAACCTGGGAAGTTATAAAGGGGGTAAGGCCGTGTTAAGTCATTTCCTTTACGCTTAGAAAAGCTTAAAAAAGTATCAGTAACTATAGCACAAACGGTATGAGTTCCTGTGTCTAGTTGTCCCGTATCACAACATCCATTTCTAAAGGCTCCTGTCAAGGGATTTGTACCGCAGACTATCAAAGGTGCACCAAAGATATTAAGAGAAGCATCTTTCATTTCAGTAAAGTGCTTTAGGCCATATAACCCGTAATCAGTTTTCTCATTTAGGGAATTTTATTACGAATAAATTTTGGATTAAATGTCAAAATCAAGCAGATCAATAACATTAAAGCTGAGGGTAGGGTAGGAATGATACCATCACCAATACTGATATGAAGATACACTGCTCCCATCATAAAGAGTGCCATTCCAGCGGCAGTAGGCCTAATTAATTTGGGGAATTTTATTCCACCTATTAATAATAAAAGAGCAAGGGTAACTTTAAAAACACCAACAATAATCATTACAGAGTCAGTAAGACCATATGCAGCGAATTCCTCAGACATATTGGAGGAAGTACCTCCTCTGAAAACAGAAGGTCTATTGAGTTGGAAACTCCAAGCACTTAGTACTACAACCGAAACAAGAAGGGATAAATATTTAGATAATTTCATATTTATAAAACTAGTTATCCAAAGTTAGATAAAAAAATTAAAGCGATTTTAAATCCATATTTAATTTAAGTAGGGTCAGCTTTAGCGGTGTTTAAATAAACTTCTAAGCAATTTTTACACCAATATAACACTTAAGCATAAATGATATTGTTAATGACCCCTTTCCTAAAGCTGTTTTTGAGAGTTTGCAAGATGAAACACTAAGACTAAGAAAATTAAATTTATTTCTTTCATATTAAATAATTGTTATCTCACTATTAATTATAATTCTGAACTAATTTTATTTAAAAGAATCAATAAAATGCTGACTCTCTAAAGAGTAACTAAATAATATTGTAGGTGGAAAAAAAGAAAACATATGAGGTCTAGTCTGATTGATGACTCTTTTTTTGAATGCCAAAATGCAAAATAATAAAAGAGGAAATTGATAAGGAAGTATCATCAAAGCTTCATGCTTAGTTATAGATAATATGTTTTGTGGAATCTCGGAATAAAAAAAATAAATATTTGCTGGGAAAATAGCAATCAATAGAAGAATAATTCCCCAACATTTGTAAAATCTTGTTTTCTTGAAAATCATCATCAAGGCAAAAACTATTTCAAGCAACCCAGATAAATAAATCATAAACTTATGATATGGAATATATGGTGGCATAATAGCCAAAAAACAACTTTGATTTGTAAAATACTTAACTCCAAGTGAGATATTTAAAAAACACAAAACTAATAGGCATAATACTTTTAAAATTCTTTTATTACGCATTATCTAAAAAAATATTTTAAACATTTTTTGATTAAATATAAAGTAATAGAGAATCACTAGGGGTTTAGTTTAACCTTTCTAAGAGGTAAGAAGTCTCTGAGCTTATTTAGGGTGATATGGCTTTGATTAAATGTTTTTGATGAATTTAGTAGAGTAAGTGTTTCTTGTTATTATTTCTCCATCCTGACCTGTTTCTATAATCAACAAAATAAATATTTAAATCTGCTTGAGATTTATAATCTACAAAGTATATTTTTTTATCTGCCTGTGACTTGTAATCAACAAAGTGCCATAAACCATTATTACCTTTTGCATTACTTTGGTATTCAACTTTAAAAACTTTAAGGTCAGCTTGTGATTCGTAGTCTACAACAAAGACCTTTATATCTGATTGTGATTTATAATTTACAGTGAAGATTTTCTGGGCATTAGTGTTATTGAATGTGAAATAAAGCAAAAGGGTAAGTAATTGATTTTTTAAAACCATGTATTAAAAATAGGAATTAGTAAAAAAAAAAAATAATGAGAACCACCTCTCTAAATATTAAATCCAAACAATTTTTCATGAATCAATATTTAGTTAGTCCATTATTTGCATTAATAATAGTTTAAGCCATTCAATTATATTCAATCTTTTAATTTCAGCTTTTTTATTGTCAATGATAATCATCCTACAATATACCAATCTCATGATTTAAATCTGATGAAATTTCATTTAGAGATTGTAGATTAAATAATTCATCCTTCTGTTGACCAAATCATTCTCTTTTTCATACCATTCGGTTGGAAAAATTTCTTTTGATGAGTCAATTTTGAAAGTTGGGTTTAAACTTTTAATCAAAGCCAAAGAATTGAGCATCAAATTGGCCTCTGTCTTTGACTTGGCACTTTTAAGTAATTCTTTGATAATTTTAGTATCGTAAGGTTTTTGATTCAACATTAAGTATTCTAGTGCACGAAACCTGACTAAATTTACTTGATCCTTATTCANAANGTCCNGGATTTTAGGGAGNAANNTTTTGGCCTCTATTCCAAATGANGAGCATGCGATCAACCCCCAATATCTCTTCCAGGGATTTTGATTTGCTAAAGCCTNTTTTATTTGTTGCTCTGCCTCCTCAAAACTGTATAAGTTGAGATCGGCAACNGCTAANAACTCTTGAATTTCATTTCGATGACTTAGACCAAANTCNATAGGGTTTTTTANTGCATTTTCCAATAAAAAAGGTTCAGGNTAAAAACTNAAGTCTGGAAGGGCTANAAGTTTTTCTCGCAANTGATCTCTCATTTGAATTAATATTTCTTGATGTTCTGNACTTGAAGAAAGGTCATTCACCTCGTGNGGGTCTTGGTCTAAATCATANAGCGCCTCAGCACTTCTGAATTCAAAAAATTGTTCTTGTTTTTCNTTGAGTTTTCCANATCTATATAACGATCTCCACTCCTTATATGCNAACATTTTNTATCTATAAAAATTATATAATCCGTCAACGTTAAAGGGCTGGTAATTTCTTATGTATTTNTAATTGCCNACCCTAAGGGTCCTTACCAAATCGTACTTTTCATCAAAACGATCTGCATGACCAAAGGCGGAGTTCTTATTTTGGATTTTTAANGGTTCTGCAAATTTTCCAAGTATGGCTGTGCCATCCATACTTGAAGGTATTGCAATTCCTGCTANAGAAAGTACGGTNGGTCCAAAATCCACAAATTCAACAAAAGTATCTGATCTTGATCCTTTTTTATGATTGAAAAGATGTTCCCACTTTTTGGGAATGTAAACTACCAAAGGTACTTGTAAACCNCTTTCATAAGCGTATCCTTTACTTCTAGGTANCGCNCCTCCATGATCTCCAAANTAGAANATGATGGTCTCTTCCATCANCCCTTCNTTTTCTAAATCAGTTATNAATTCTCCCATTANCTNGTCTACCATGNTATGTCGGTTTTGGAAGTGCTGATAGGAATATCTAAANGTTTTGGTGTCAGGATGATAAGGAAATACTTTNATGTGTTCTAGANCNTCATCTGGTGTTTGATCAATTACNTTCTGATCGAAATGTAAACTCCCNTCGTGGGAAACATTATGACTTTGTATNTGGAAAAATGGCTGTCCGTTGTNCCTGTTTTTATAACTAGCNTCTNTTGAAGATTCATCCCATACCCCTTCAGGTAAAATAAAGTTNTAATCTTGTTTATGGCTATTGGATGTATAGTANCCCGCTTGCTTTAGGTAATANGGAAAGGGNTTAAGNTNCTCGGGGAGGTTAGCAAACTCCATCCTTCGGTGGAACTGTGTAAATAATCTTGGCGCATAGCATCCTGTAATTAGNGTACTNCGNGCTACAGAACAAACAGGAGCATTAGAAAAGGCATTGTTATANACGATACCTTTTTCGGCTAATTTTTCTATGTTGGGCATTGAAGCCCCTCCTTCATANTACAATTGCATATGTTGAGTGGAATTGTCTTCCGAAATCAACCATACGATATTGGGTAGCGCCTCTTCTGATGTTNTACATGCTGAATNAANCAGTATTAATCCAATTATAAATATNTTTTTCATGAATTAAAGTTGAGAGTAAGNCATTTCTGNAAGATAAGTACGGGTAATNNAGGAGCAGCANCTGTCTTTAAAGTTTGGATCACTTTTNAACTTTTTCCAAGTAGGATGTACCNNAAACTGACTCCAATTTTTATTTCGCTCCTCNAAGCTTTTAAAAGAAAGCATATATGTCATACACGGCATTCTGTCCCCTGCGATTTTNTCCCCAAAAAAAACAGACCCAAAGTCCAATTCATCGAATAGTTNTAACTCTCCTTCATTGAACATTTTAACTTTTCTTCTATANGCATCNTCAGAGTGNCTTTCATAAGTGCGCAATTCAAAAAATCTATCAGTANNATCTGGTTCGATCAGTTTNGGCATTCCATCAAATGCAACATATAAGGAAGTTTGATAACGATTGAATACAGGNTTACTCCGNGGATTNAGTGNAACAGATGCTTTTTGCAAATTTTTATCNNTGGCGATTACNGATANAGTTTTTTCATAGGTTTTCATNGTTGCATAGGGTATGAANACATAAATTTTTCTGGGTAGATCCTCTGAAACTTCTTNGAAAACTCCAATATTTTTGATCCCATTTTGGTTTAGNGTTGGTATAAAATGGTCTTTGAAATAGGTATTTAAATTATTGANATTNGAGGACTGAAAAAGTTCATAACTTCTAATTTCATATATTTCTTTTTGTCCNAAAAGNTTAAAACAAATAAANAATGTAAATAATNAGANCGTTTTTTTCATGTTTGGTGCTTNATGTNTAAATATAATTTTTTNTAGAAAAGGTCACAGNATCNAAAANTNANATGGTTTTNCTNNTAAAAAAAGTATTCTTNANANAAAAGAGTGTTTTNTTGACNAAAAAATCAAGCAAAAATNCNNAAAAANATCAAAATATGAACAAAATGGCNGTTTTCAATTTTACTNTAATTGAAAATCTATCTCATCAGCCAGTTGAAAATCNAACTCAGNAACAGCATTTTGATCGTGTGTCCAAAGCTCAATTGTAACACTGTTGTAAATATTGACGATTTTGGGGTGATGATTNATAGATTCTGCTTTTTCACCCACCTTATTAATGAAACTTAATGCTTCTTTAAAATCTTTNAATTGAAANGTTTTGACTAATTTACCTTNATTTTGTACCCATTTATTTTCCATGNTTAGNATTTTATCTACATAAAGTTAATCAAAACACNATGAAAAAGTTTGACTTCACATTGCTATTTATTTTCATNNTTACGNTTATTTCTTGCAGTGANCTGCCAATATCAACTCCNCCNAATATAATNTATGTTTTGGCGGACGATTTGGGTTACGGAGATTTGGGAGTCTTNAATNAAGAGGGAAAAATTAAAACTCCTCATTTGGATCAAATGGCANGTGAAGGNATAATTTTTATGGANGCCCATACTTCCTCTTCTGTATGCACCCCCACNAGGTATGGTATNCTCACTGGCAGATACAACTGGCGCAGTCCCATCAAGAAAGNTGTTTTGTTNGGGACCTCNNGGGGATTGATCCCCCAAAAAAGGACAACAGTAGCCTCCTTCNTGAAATCTAAGGGTTACAAAACCGCTTTTATCGGTAAGTGGCATTTGGGTTGGGATTGGGCAATGAAAGACAGNANATTTGTAAATATTNCTATTAATGATGGTGAGATTTTTGATAGGATTGATTTTTCAAAAAACATCACCAACAGCCCTAATAGTNTNGGATTTGATTATGCTTACGGTCATTGTGGTTCTTTGGATATGCCNCCNTACGTATATGTANAAAACGAAAAAATAACATCTCNNGTTAAAAATATCACTGTNCGAAAAGGAGATTATCACNGGTGGAGGGAAGGACCAACAGCCGATGATTTTGACCATGAAAGNGTTACACCTCACTTATTTGACAAAGCTGAGGCTTATNTCAGNAAAATGNGTGAAAAAGAAAAGCCCTTTTTCCTTTANTTACCNTTACCCTCTCCNCACACTCCAATCTTGCCCANCGATAANTGGANGGGAAAAAGTGGACTGAATCCCTATGCTGANTTTGTGATGCAGATAGACTANCGAATGGGCAGGCTAAATCGNTTGCTNNACGAGCTNGAAATTACAGAAAATACAATGGTGGTTTTTACCAGTGANAATGGTTGTTCCCCNGCGGCAAAGTTNGATGTATTNAAAGCAAAAGGTCATAATCCCAGTGCAATCTTTAGGGGTCACAAAGCAGATATTTTTGAAGGAGGACATCGGGTTCCTTTTATTATAAAATGGCCNAAAAAAATTGTCGCAGGNTCCANTAGCTATAAAACCATTTGCACCACAGATTTACTGGCTACTTGNGCAGATATAATGGGGGAAAAACTTACNGATCAAGTGGGCGAGGACAGTTTTTCTNTATTGCCAGNTTTTTCTNAAGAGACCGAATATAAGTACCAGAGAACATTCANNATCCACCATTCCATTAATGGGAGCTTTGCCATAAGAAAGGGAAATTATAANTTNATTTTTTGTNCCGANTCAGGGGGTTGGAGCTTTCCNATACCTCGGAAAAAAGAAANAAAANATCTGCCCAAATTTCAACTTTACAACCTCAAAGATGATCCAGGAGANCTTAACAACCTCTACGGTCAGCATCCCAAAATTGAAAGCGAACTTATTTNATTNTTTAAAGANGCCATNCANAANGGGAGAACTACCCCNGGTATTCCTCAAANGAATTTTAACACCCATTTTGACAATGAAAAATGGGACCCTCTAGCTGTTTTNAACTGACCTNCTGTTTATGTAGTTTAACCNAAAAGGTNAATTTCANNTNAAGNAATCNGAATNTNGGCAACAAATGGGANGGTTANTCCCATTGAATCTTTNAAGGANAATTGTNTTTANAGACCATTTAGAGATCNAACAGCAGGGTAAATNNTAATTCCAATTNGTTCCTTCAAATCCNTCNTNATCAATGGATAAGTTTTCGNANTNATTTATNTTTCTATTAAATTCTNGATGGAGCTNTTTGGAAAAAAGAANNTTTCATNGTTNAAGNTTATAAAANAGNATATTTANTAATTTTGCNNTTANCNTTATGNAAAGAATATTATTTACAATATATATTATATTTTNATNCNTNNCTGTGGATGCNCAAANACCAAAAATTAAAGTNTTTTTGAGCTGTAATTGTGACCANCAATATATCAAACAAAATACGCTAATATTCGACTACGTTAGAGACAGAACTTTATCCGATATCGAGGTTTTTATTTTTGATATTAAAAATGCCAGTGGTGGAAGAAAATATTCATTNGAATTTAAGGGGAAAAATCAATTTCAGAGTAAAGAGAACAAAGTCANTACANATATTGNTCAAAACCTTACCTTAAAAGAGTCTANAGATGCTCTTTTAAAANCNTACAAAATAGGGATNGTATTNTTTTTACAAAACACTCTTTTTCAAGACAAAATTGAGGTCACCCTGGATAATAATCATAATACTTTTATTGAACTCGACAAAGATCAATGGAGAAACTGGGTTTTTGAAGTTTCAGGTTCCTTCAATTTTCAGGATGAAAAAAGTATCAACGAGAAACAATACAATTTGGAATTTGAAATAGATCACGTTACAGAAATATGGCGAGTTCGTTCAGATTTAGGTTTGAGGAGATCAGTAAAATTTTTTAAAGGAGAAGGAGAAAATTACAGTAGTGAAAGAAAGAGAAGCTACTTCACAGGAAGTTTAGTGAGAAGTATCTCAAATCATTTTTCCACAGGTTTTTTTGGATCATTTCAAACGGACACTTATACAAACTATAAGTCATTTTTTAATTTTTCTCCCGCTTTGGAATACAATTTTATTCCTTACAAGCAAGTGTTGACAAGAGAGGTTACATTGGCTTATAAAATTGGGTACAATTTGTATGAATATTTCGTGGAGACCCTTTATGGTTTTAACAAACAAAATTTATTCAATCAATCGCTAACTCTAAATGTTAGGTTTAGAGAAAAATGGGGAAATATTTACTCTTTTTTGGTTGTTTCACAATTTATAGATCAACCAGACCAACGGAGACTATCACTTAACAATAATTTGAACCTTAGAGTTTGGCGTGGTCTTTCGGTCAGACTCTCGGGTAGCTTCCAATTGATTCGGGACCAAATCAATCTGCCCAAAGGGGAAACCTCAATTGAAGATTTGCTGCTAAGACAACGGCAAATCTCTACTGATTTTGAAAACAGAATATCACTGGGTCTCAGTTATACTTTTGGTTCAATTTTCAACAATATTGTAAATACCCGATTGTAATCAACCGTAAAGCGTTTCAAAGGAGTACATTTCATCATTTTTGGTTTTCAACTCTTATGTCAGTTTAACTAAATAGACCCTAACTTATTAAATAATGAATTATTAGGGTTTCTTATTTTTTTACCCACCCGGAGTAGAACCATATGTTTATATCCTAAATATTAAATTAGTTAAAAAAACAATTGGTACCCGTTGGGAATCAAAGTGCTACCTTTTGGGTACAAACAGAAAGTGTATCTGCGTTTACACTTTTTTAAATCAGGCTGGTTATGGTCCAGTTTGGACTTGACATTTTTTCTAATTAATCAATATTTATAAATTTATAGTACATGAAAAAACAATTATACCTTGTATTATTCTTTTTTATAATTTCATGTAGCAGTGTTGACGATGTTGATGTTATTGAAAATGGTGACTTATTCTCTACCGAGGCCCGAGTCGTAGGATATTATTCAACCTGCTGCTTTTCTGAGTATGATAAAATTCAATATTGTAAGCTTACACACCTAAATATTGCGTTTGCTAATCCACAAACCGATGGAACAATGGTTCTGTCAGGGAACTCTAGGGATTTACTTAAAAATGTGATGGATACTGCTAGATTACAAAACTCAAATATTAAGATTTATATATCAATAGCTGGAGGTTGGTTATCAGATGAAAAGGCAAACACATGGAAAAATTTTCTCGCAAATCCTCAGGATAGACCAATTTTAATTGAAAAAATAGTTTCATATGTGCTAGATAATGGTTTTGATGGAGTAGATGTTGATCTAGAGTGGAAGTATGTTACAACTGGTTACAGTGATTTTGTGATTGAACTTAGAGATGCACTTAAAGCACAATCAAAAGGTATAACAGCAGCTTATCCATCAGAAACTAGATATTCACTTATCACCGATGAAGCATTAGATGCGTTGGATTTTATAAACCTAATGGTTTATGATTATACTGGTGGCCCTTCGAATCCATCTTCTGGTCAACATAGCTCTTACAACCACGCAAAACGAAGTATCAATTTTTGGAAAAACACAGTAGGAACTAACCCTTCTAAGCTCACTTTAGGGGTTCCTTTTTATGGTTACGATTTTTCATATAAAACTGTAAGATCATTTACATATGGCTCAATGGTTGCTTCTGATATTTCCAACTCAGAAAAAGATAACGTTGTAAAAAAATACTATAATGGTAGACCAACAATTGCTAATAAAGTTATATTGGCATCTCAAAATTTGAGTGGAATCATGATTTGGCGACTTGGAGCAGATTCATTTTCAGAATATTCTTTACTAGAAACCATTCACAAAACTTATACAGACCTTGGTGTTAAAACAAGTAGTCTTTGTGGAAATTAAATTTAAATAACCCGCAGAACAAAAGCTTAGAGTTAATCAATACGGCTGTAGATCGGTTTACATTGGTACCTCCTTGGTGAAGGAAGCCATAATCATTAATTCTAATAACCTAGATGCAAGAGACAATCAACAAATTAATGGTGTTTCTATTTACTCGTGGTTAAAGGGACAAATAAAACCATATTTATCTACTATTGGAGATACTGATCAGTGTATATGTGGAGTCATTAACCAAAATTTAGTTATGTCCCTTCAAATCCATAATACGGACTTTAATGATAGTTTTAAATATGCTCTTGTAGCACATGAATTTTTTCACGTTTATCAAATGTATCTCTCTAATGGGTTTGAGCAAGATATATTTTGGTTAATTGAGGGACAAGCTGCCACTATTGAGTCTTTGTATTTAAAAGAGTTTTTAAATGATTCAAACTATATCAGGAATTTCCTAAATAAAGGTTCTACATCATTTGACGAAGGAATCCAAAATATTCAATATTATGAGTCTTATGACGGATTTAACTCAGTATTTGAACTTTATGGAGACATAACAATTTTCATGAATTTATCATTAGCTAAAATTTTACAAGACCAAGGGAAAACTGAAAAAGAATCTTTTAAAATAATTTTTGAAGATTTTTGGAAATCAAATCCAAACAGGGATAATTGGAAAACTAAATTCAGTGAAATTTTTAATTTAGAACTTAATGAATTTTATCAAAAACTTAATGATTATAAAGATTCTCCAGAAAATCTTATTCCAATAATAAGCTTAAGTCAAATTTTCAGTGATTAATTATTAAAAGTTAATAGATTGTGAGATTAATTCGCTTCGCTATTTATTACTAAAAGTAAGAACCTACCCTCCCATGTGGAGGGTTTTTATTTTAAACTCAGGTATATCCCCCTCTTTAAGTTCTGGTGCTTCAAACCCCTAAACTTCGAATTAAGTCAGTTGCCAATCCCTAAAACAAAAAAGATATGAGAAGCAACCATACTAATCATACCTTTTAAGCAAAAGCTGCTACGTGAATAGCAGCCCGCAAATGTAATTTAAATATCAATTCAACTTACTCCGGAGAGAATATTTTAATCATTAATACAAATGGCTAACTGGACACCGTTTTTTCCTCATTTTTCGCCAGTACACCTTTCGAAGCTACTGAAATTGCATCTGATGCAGAATATTTGTAATCTTTTTCTGTTGGGTAAATTAAGCGGCCTCGTGAAGGATGTAAACGCACCTTTTCTTTGCCATCTTTATCCTTGTGGACATCGCCTTCTACCATCATTCCTTCTCCTTCCTTAGCATCATGTTTACCACTTTCAATTTCTAATCCAAATTTAGATTTTTTATTCCGATCCCAAACTTCTCGGTTTTCTACATACTCATTTCGTGATTCTTCTTTGATATTCTTAATGAAATGGCGATCTGATTTATTAGGATGCCAGCCTATATTGTCTGGTTTAGTATGTTCTTGGGTAAAGTGACCATTCTCAAAATAAAAAGTAGGTGTGTCGCCTCCAATTGTGTAGCCGATATAGGCACCTGTTTCGTCTGCCTCAACTCTTTGTATTATAGGAGTAGAAAATAATTGAATAGATTGCTTGGATTGAATATTATTAGCCATATTTTGAAAAGCTTTCAGCTGTGAAACCTGCGGACTGTTATTCGCTATTTCTTGTAGTTTCCTTTGAGCAACGGCTTCAGGTAGATTATCCTCAAATTCAAAGGTTACCTGGCCACCGCTCTGCATCTGAGAATCACCGTTCGAAACCGATCGTTTTTTATTCTCATTTGTTTTATCAGCGTGGGTATGCATAATATTCTCTTTCAGGTTTTGGTCAATTGCCTGTAACGGTCTCGTGTACGAATAGTAGAGGATTTTACATACTTACTTTACACTATTTAAAATTATTAATTATAAACTAAATAAACCTGAATATATTGGTAGTTTTCTATTTCTTGTATATAAAAAATGTCTCCTTTTGTTTTCACTTGTGAAGACCACTAGAGGCAGACATTGTCAAAATTGACCCTGAGTGGAACGATTGTCTAGATGAAAACCCAATACTTAAAAAAGAATAGAATTTGGGTTAAATTCTGCTTTTACAAGTACCACCATACTTGTAATGAATATTATTTCTTTTGACCTTTAGTAGGCACTTTCTACAAGCGAACACCCACTCTTTTTTTGCATAGTGTTGCTGTAAATGGCGAATCCTATACAGTGTGTTAAACTGAATATTGCACTAATTCTGCTATGTATTAAGAATGATTGAAACAACAGAATTAAGTTTTATATTAAATGAAATAAAAAAACGCTCTACTATGGAGGGGGTTTTTTCAGTATTAAAACCATACAATAAATCACGTACGGAATTCCCAAATTACTTTTAAAATCCTATTATATACTATTTTTCAAAATATCAAATAAAAATATTTAAATTGGATAATGAACGAATTAACTGATTACATGAAAAATCTTTCCTTAATTTATATAAGCTTATTATTAATATATTCTTGTTCATCTGGAGATGATGAATCTACTACTGTTTCATCACCTAATAACCAGACTTCAAGCTTAGGAGACGACATTACTACTGATACCACATCAGACAATATAACCGACACATCATCTGACAATAATTCGGAAACAGTTAAATTCGATTTAACTGTAACGGCTGCTGAGGGAGGAACCATTTCAACACAGGGTGGAACATATGAACAGGGAACAGAGGTGTCAATAATTGCAACTGGAAATGAGGGTTATGAATTTTTGGGCTGGGAAGGTAGTGACGAAACATCCTCTACCATCACTATAACAATCACTACTAACCTTAGTCTTCAGGCAAACTTTCAACAAATAGTACCTCCAACTAACTACTATATAAGTGGGGAATTGATTAGTGATAATACTAATGGTGCATGGTTTGATAGATCGCTTA
>PAHA01000036.1 GCA_002711215.1 Flavobacteriaceae bacterium | reverse complement strand
TAAAAACAACTACATCCGACTCAGGGGACTCAATATCGGTTACACATTTGATGAAAGCTGGATGGAAAATTATAATATATATCTACTCAGAATATATCTACAAGGTGATAATATATTCACCTATCAGTCGCATAAGGGAATTGATCCCGAGCAGGCAATCTCTGGCTTGACAAATTACAGATCACACCAAATGAAAACCTTTTCACTTGGGGTTAATCTCCAATTGTAAATTTTTAAACATGAAAAAACTACACATTGTACTTCTTGTTTTAAGCAATATCTTATTCTTCGGTTGTGAAAAAGGTTACTTGGATGAGCCAAAACCTACTGAATCAGTAAATGAAGCAGTGATTTTTGATTCACGTGATGGAGTAACGGCATTTATTTCTGGTATTCTGAGAGAAACCCGTGGCCAATTTGAAAGAACAGACTCTGGGGGATTGTATTCGATGTACTTCGCTAGAGTTGTAAAAGGAAATGATCTTGTTTTAGGATATCAGTGGTACCTTTTTGATTATGAAAATGACAATCGAGAACCTACCTACACTCGAACTACTTTCAGCTGGGAATTCCCATACTATATTATAAATCAATTAAATATTTTTATCAAAGGGGTAAAAAACAGTACTACTCTTTCTGAATTAGAAAAAGATGAATTCTTGGGTCAAGCCTATACATTACGTGGTTTTTATTATTTCCAGTTGGCAATGGAATTTCAACATACCTACAGCTACGACCTGTCTTTACCAGCTCCTCCTATTTATGAGGAGCCTGCTATTGATGGTAAAGCTATGTCAACTTTGAAAGAGCATTATGATTTTATAATAAAAGATTTAAATACAGCAGTGGAAACCGCACCACAAAATAGAATTGACAAATCGTACATCAACCGAAATGTAGCCTACGCTATTATGGCGAGAGTCAAACTTGTGATGGGTGAATGGCAAGAGGCAGCAGATGCGGCTGCCATTGCAAGAGAAGGCTTTGGTCTAAGTCCNAATGATTATCCACTAGGCTTTGATGATATGAGTGNNAGTGAGTGGATATGGGCAATGCCTCAGCGCGCAGACCAAACCAATTATTTCTACATCGCTCCCCATGCATTTACTGATAATATAAACGATGGATATGGTTTGGCTTTTTGGAACAAAGAATTTGTNTCCCTATTCAGCACTACAGATGTAAGAAATACATTTGTAGATCTCTATAATGTGGGTGATGGAAATCAATATTTCGCAAGNGCTTCCTCAAAATTCACTTTCGACTTTAGTTCAGACATTCCCATTATCAGATCTCCTGAGATGATGTTAATNGAAATAGAGGCAAAAGCACGATTGGGNAACGAAAGTGAAGCCTCTNGTATGTTATTTANNTTGCAACAAAACAGGGACCCNAATGCNCAACCGTCAGGAAATACAGGAGATGCCTTAATCGANGAAATATTAGTTGAGAGGAGAAAAGAACTTTATGGTGAAATGGGAGTAGAATGGTTTGATGCCAAAAGGCTGCGCAGGGGCATCACAAGAACAGGGAATCATCGAATTGGCAGNTCTGCCAATCTTCTTCCCGANGATAAAAAGTTTTTCCTTAAAATTCCACAGAAAGAAATCGACGCTAATCTTTTNATTGACGACTCAGTTAATAGCAATCGTTAATTGCTNCACTCAATTCGNATTCAATTGTTTATTCAATAAAATAATTCTCGATTTCTGTCNAGTAATTTNTAAATTGCGAAGATGAAAATTNCTCAAGAAATTTACGGTATTCGTGCAATTATGGAGGCCATCGTTCAAGAAAAAACCATTGATAAAATATGGTTGCTCAAAGGACAANAGGGACNACTATTNAAACNATTAGAACAAAAGATTCACGAAAANGGAATTTCTTTCAGTTACGTTCCNTNTCAGCGAATGNACCGATTTGCCCACCAAAACCATCAAGGTGCAGTGGCACGTATTGCNCCNATCAATTTTNTNCCATTGGAGGAATTGATTGAAAAAAATACAGATGAAAAAGCAGTTTACTTAATCTTAGATGGNATTACTGATACCCGAAATTTAGGTGCCATANTAAGAACAGCTGCAGCGNTCAATGTAAGAGGAATCATTTTACCTAAAACGGGTTCNGCCCCTGTAAATTCTGATACGGTAAAAACATCTTCAGGNGGNATTTTTTCTGTTCCTTTAGTCAAAGTANATCACCTTAAAGATGCTTTATTTTTATTTCAGGCTCATCAAATAAAAACTGTNGCAGTNAATGAAAAATCTGAAAAAACAGCTTATGAGTTTGAATTTGACGGANCCATTGCNCTCATAATGGGATCAGAGGACAAAGGGATTCAAAAAGGAATATTAAAATTAGTAGACGCTTCTGTCAAACTTCCCATGTCCGACCAAATGGATTCCCTAAATGTCAGTGTAGCCTGNGGAATAATGCTTTATGAGGTGCANNGACAGTNTANTTATTTAAAANCTCTAAAATNATGAATAATACCCCATTGGCTGAAAGAATGCGGCCGAAAAGTCTTGAAGAGTATGTTGGGCAGGAAAATCTNATTGGTCCAAAGGGCAGATTAACTCCCATTCTGGAGAGCGGAAATCTTCCTTCAATGATTTTTTGGGGCCCCCCAGGTACNGGAAAAACCACCTTGGCGAGATTGTTAGCCGTNCATAAAGANAGACCTTTTTATCAACTTTCTGCTATCAATTCTGGGGTNAAAGAAATAAGAGAAATNATACAAAAAGTAGATCAAACAGCAAGTTTGTTTCCNAACAAAAGTCCCCTTTTATTTATCGATGAAATTCACCGATTCAGTAAATCTCAACAGGACTCACTTCTCGGTGCTGTTGAAAAAGGAANCGTNACACTANTAGGAGCCACNACCGAAAACCCTAGTTTTGAAGTTATCAATGCATTGTTGTCAAGGTGCCAAGTCTTTGTACTCAGTCCTTTAAATAAAATACAATTACGAAAAATTTTATCCAATGCACTTAATCACGATATTGAGATAAAAAATAAAAAAATTGAAATTCTCGAAGACGATGCTTTATTAAAGATTTCCGGTGGAGATGCCAGAAAGTTACTATCTACACTGGAACTGGTGATCAATTGCAGTTCACAATCCATCAAAATAAACAACACACTTGTATTGGAGAAAGTTCAAACCCAAATGGCTCTTTTTGATAAAACTGGTGATCTTCATTTCGATATCATTTCTGCTTTCATAAAATCCATACGTGGCAGTGACCCCAATGCTGCAGTCTACTGGCTGGCAAGAATGATTGAGGGTGGAGAAGAAGTGAAATTTATCGCTAGGAGAATGTTGATATTGGCCGCTGAAGATATTGGTAATGCCAATCCCACTGCACTGGTCTTAGCTAACAGCACATTTCAGGCAGTCAATGCATTGGGTTTCCCCGAGGCCAGAATACCCCTGAGCCAATGTGCTATATATTTGTCCACCTCAGAAAAGAGTAATGCCTCTTACACCGCTATAAATAAAGCGCAACAAAAGGTTAAAGAAACTGGAGACCTAGGCGTACCGCTCCCACTTCTTAATGCGCCAAATCAACTGATGCAAGAACTAGACCGCGGTAAAGATTATCAGTATGCTCACGACTACCAAAATAATTTCATTGACATGGAATTTTTACCAAATGACTTAAAGGGTTTAAGGCTTTATGAACCCGGTGAAAACTTCAAAGAAAATCAAATTAGGAAATTTCTAAAGTTGAGGTGGAAAGACAAATACGATTATTAATTATTCTTCCAAAAAAACGGGGTAAATAAAATCAATACAGTAAACAATTCAAGGCGACCCATTAGCATCAAGAAAGAGGACCAATATTTTCCTAAGGGTGGCAATTGACTAAAGTTGCTAGAAGGACCAAAATCTCCAATAGCGGGCCCAATATTTCCAAGCGATGAGGCTGCTACTCCTACAGCATTTTCGAAATTCAAACCCATCAAACCAAAAACCAAACTGCCAACGATGAATGAAATCATGTAAAGAATGAAAAAGCCCAAAATATTCCTGATAATCTCTTTACTAACTACTTTACCATTGTATCGTGATTGGATTATGGCATTGGGATGCAGAGCCCTCTTAAACTCTAGAAAACCACTTTTGATCATCAGTAAATGCCGAACGACCTTAATCCCCCCAGAAGTACTTCCAGCAGAACCACCAAGAAACATAAGTCCAAAAAAGAAAATGGTCATAAAAGGAGTCCAAGCGGTGTAATCGGCGGTTACAAATCCAGTGGTAGTAATAATCGCCAAAACCTGAAAAAAGGAATGCCTTAAACCACTTTCAACTTTACCCCAAACTTCAGGATGATCAAATGAATCATTGCTAAGATCAACTTGGGTAATCAAAACGATGAATACAATCATGGAAAAGACAAAAATGAATTTAGTAAAAGTCAAAAACTCATTGTCTTGAAACACCTTTATGATTTTACCGGTAAAAGCAAAATAGCTCAACACAAAATTTGATCCCGCTAAAAACATAAAAACGATAATAATATAATGTACCCAGGGTAAATGATTCCAATGCGCTAAACTTTCATTTTTCGTCGAAAAACCACCTGAGGCCATAGTACTCATAGCGTGATTAATAGCATCGAAAAAGGACATCCCAGCTATGTATAAAAGTAAAGTTTCTGCCAAGGTGTAGGAAACATAGATCAACCATAACCGCTTAGCAGTATCGGTTATCCTAGGGTGTAATTTGTCACTATTTGGTCCAGGGGCTTCGGCAGAAAAAAGCTGCATCCCTCCAATACCAAGCAATGGAAGAATAGCTATGGCCAAAACAATGATTCCCATCCCACCAATCCAGTGGGTCATACTACGCCAGAAAAGAATTCCAGCAGGCAAAGCTTCAATATCGTTCAAGATCGTTGATCCCGTGGCAGTATAGCCCGACATGGTCTCAAANAAAACGGAAGGTAAATCCTCAATTGTNTCTGTCAAAATAAANGGGGTCATTCCTGTAACGGTCATCAATACCCAACCNAGTGTAACAATNAGATATCCCTCTCTTTTTTGAATTTGNGNCTCATGATTCTTTGAAACCAACATCATAAATCCTCCAAAAANCATAACCAAAAANGCAGACAGGGTCATCTCAAAAGTNACTCCATCTTTCATCAACCAACTGGTAACAGCAGCTAAAAGCATTAGACNNCCATTAAAAAGCAATAAAATGCCTGTAATGTGAAGAATGACTTTAACGTTGAATTTAGACATTTAAAAATTTATAAAAATAAACTTTCAACGCGTTTGATTGCTCGTGGCATTGCACAAACTACAACNCGGTCACCAGGCATAATGGTATAATCCCCTAAAGCAATAANGCCNTCACCTTCCCTAATTACNCCACCGATTGTAGCTAATCTNGGGAAATCTAAGTCTTTAATTTTATTATTGGCCACTTTCGAGTCTGTATTGACCACAAACTCTAANATTTCAGCATTGAGATTATTAAGTGTAGTCATATCTACNACTTCTCCCCTTCTGATATATCTGAAAATNGTATTTGCAGTAAGTAGTTTTTTATTGATNAATGTATCGATTCCAATGGCTTGAGATANGTGAAAATAATCCATATTNTCAACAAGTGCAATGGTTTTCTCCACTCCTTTGGAGCTNGCCATCAGACAAGACATGATATTGGTTTCAGAGTTTTCTGTAACAGAAATAAAGGCGTCCATTGACTCTATCGACTCTTCTTCAAGCAATTCNGAGCTTCTACCATCCCCATGAATAACCATTAAATCTGGTAATTCCTCCGAGATTTCCATTGCTTTNAANTTATTTTGTTCCAACAATATCACCCTGAATTTTTTCTCGCAGAGTTCTCTTGCGGTATTNATTCCAATTTTGCTNCCNCCAAGAATCATNACGTTATTGATAGGTTTGTTACTTTTTCCAGAAAGTTTTTGAATTTCTTGAACNCCTTCCTCAAGTGTAATAAAAAAGACAGTATCTCCAACCTCAAAAAGCGTGTCCCCTCTTGGGATCAGGGTAAATTGNGTTCCTTTNCGTTGAACNGCAATNGGCATGAAGTGCACATCAGAAAAAACAGAGGCTGATTCTTTTACTGTTTTTCCTATAAAAGGAACATCGGCACCCAACTGAGTTCCAATCATTGTNAAAGCGCCNTCTTCAAACTCATAACTNTTACTGAATGCAGATTGATCCAACAACTGCTGAATCTCGTTGGCAGCCAGCTCCTCAGGTGAGATTAATTCATCTATACCGATATCCTCAAAACTAATGGATTGGTCAGTACTNGTATATTCTATGTTTGAAATACGAGCAATGGTTTTTTTNGAACCCAACTGCTTNGCCAGTGCACAAACAGTAATATTTACTGACTCGTGAGCTGTAACAGCAATTAGTAAATCTGATTCCGCAGCATTGGATTCCTTAAGAACATTAAGAGAACAAGCATTTCCCCTGAAAGTTTTAATGTCTAGGTGCCCCTCTGCATAATTCAATCGATCTTTTTCGAGGTCAATTAAAGTGATNTCAAGAGANTCATAAGANAGTAATTTAGCTAAGTGGAAACCTACTTCTCCTGCTCCTGCAATTATTATTTTCATATTTTAAGNTCGAAAACTTATTACAAATATAAGAAAACCTTTGGGGTCCTTTTTTTAATTTGATTAAATCANTGTTAGGGAGCATTTATNATATCTTTGCATATGTNCAAAAAACAAGTNGTNCCNTANNAAAACCATAAGAGCTCAAAAAAAANACAAGTACGTCAAATGTTTGATGGTATTTCTCCCNAATACGATCTTTTAAACCGNATTATCTCAGNAGGNATAGACATTAAATGGAGAAAAAANGTAGTAGATATNTTAGTCCAAAAAAAACCAGAAAAAATTTTAGATGTTGCCACAGGAACAGGAGATCTTGCTGTTGCCCTTATCAAAACCCAAGCCTCTGAAATTATCGGAATAGATATTTCCAAGGGNATGTTGGANATTGGTAAAGAAAAGGTTAAAAAAAACCAGTTACACAAAAAAATNAAAATGGAAATTGGCGANAGTGAAAGCATTNACTATCCAGAAAATTATTTTGATGCAATAACTGTNGCTTTTGGGGTAAGAAATTTTGAAAATCTTGATAAAGGNCTTNCGGAAATTCACAGGGTGCTNCGTCCCGGAGGTGATCTTGTCATACTAGAAACATCCGTTCCTCAAAAATTNCTAGTTAAACATTTCTATCGTTTGTACACTCATTCCATCATGCCTNTTNTAGGTTGGTTTTTTTCTAAAGATAAGTCCGCCTATCAATATTTATCGGACTCCGCAAATACTTTTCCTTTCAGTAAAGCTTTCAACAATATTTTAAAGAAAATTGGGTTTATAGATGTAGAAGATATTCCACAAACATTTGGGGTAGTTNCCATTTATCGTGCAAANAAACCTANATCATAAACTAATTATACTCATTACTGCTCTGATTGGCTTGGAGGACCNTAGTATNCATGCCCAATACCCCTCAATCAGAGAGAAGATTATCAACCTTCCTACTTTTGACGATCGTTTTCTTCATTATGGTTATTTTGTNGGTNTTAATTCCTANGACTTNAAGTTTTCCTATNANNGAGAATATTACAAACAAGAAAGAAATGACATCATAGTACTTCCAAAAATGGGTTTCAATGTAGGTTTGATCGGTGATTTAAGAGTCAATAAATTCATAAATATAAGGATTGAGCCTGGATTATATTATTCTAAAAGGGATTTGATATATCCTAAAAAAACTGTTTTTACCAGTGAATCCGATCGATTAAGAGAAATAAAATCAACTTATATTCATCTTCCATTAATGGTNAAATTCAGTGCCGCAAGGATTAATAANTTCAGACCATTCCTGATGGCAGGAGTCTCAACAGATTTTAACTTATCGAGTAACCATAAAAANATTGATGATAATTTTAGCAATGTATTCAGGACAGAACCGCAAAACATAAATTACGAAATCGGGCTAGGCTTTGATTTCTACCTATTTTACTTTAAGTTTTCTCCTTCAATAAGNGGTATATTCTCCTTGGAAAATGAATTAATNCCTGATAATNCTAATGCCNCAGGTCCAAGTCCTTGGACGGGAAATATTGTCAANATGGTAAGTCGGGGTTTTGCTATCAACCTTACTTTCGAGTGATTTAGATTCTTTNAAGGTCGAAAGATTTCACTCAAAACTATGGCAGTGGCAGTAGCGANATTTAGACTTTCAGGNCCNGTNTTATTTGAAAGGCTNGGNATCGTTATTTGATTCTTAATTTTNTCAAGTAATGATTTACCAATNCCATGGGATTCANTACCCATAACCAACAGACCATTGGGTGAAAATGTTTCCCTGTAAATTGATTTTCCACCAAAAGTAGCTGCATANANGTCAAAATCAAAATTCTCGATCAGTTCCATCAAATCAACATAATGACAATGAATCCTTGCAATTGATCCCATACTAGATTGAACTACTTTTGGGTTAAAACAATCCACACTATTTGAACTGCAGTAAATTTTTTTGATTCCAAACCAATCACAGAGCCTTATAATNGTCCCTANNTTTCCNGGATCAGAAATATTATCTAAAGCAATTGAAAATCCAGGATCATTAGAGTTGTAGTGATTATTATGAGGCAAATGAAAAATACCTAAAATTGGGCTGGCAGAGACCAAATGTGATATTTTTTTTAACTCAGAGTAATCAAGAAGTGTGTGGGGGACATTTTCGAGAGGATTAATGGAGTAAATTTGATCTGCTTTCCANCCACANGCCAATAATTCATAAACTAATTTTTCGCCCTCAGCGACAAATAANCCGCTCTCTTGTCTGAATTTTTTTTTCGATAGTTGACGTATAATTTTTTGTTGATTTTTGCTTAACATCCAAAAAGCGTAATTTTGAAGTATATTGTTTACATGAAAAATTTCATGCCATTAAAGTTAGCAATTATCTTTATTTTGATATTGACACTTTATGGATGCAGCAGTACTAAAAAAATTGCTGGAGAGAATTATCTTCTAGAAAAAAATATCATTTTTAAAAATCAGCAAGATGTNTCCAATGATCAAATAAAATTTTTGATCGTTGATCAACCCAATAAAAAGTTCCTTGGGATTCCTTTAAAAAGAAACATATATACTATGGCGGGGTCCAATCCTGACTCTATTTTCAATAATTGGTTGTACAGGANGNATAAAAGAAAAAAAAGATTAGANAAATTGCTTTCACCCAAGCAAGTTGGTGAATTGAAAAGATATAAGTCAGGTTTTAACAATTGGTTGAAGGAAAGCGGAGAGGCACCTGTTTTTTTAGATTCTATCTCTACCCAAAAAAGCATCAATCGCCTAAAACAATTTTATAAAAATCAAGGTTATTTTGATACAGAGGTAAAATCAAAAAATATATTGAATATTAATCGTAATGCTACAGTCCAGTATTTTATTGAAACGGGAAACCAATACACCATTGACTCTTTGAGTAAAAAAATAAGTTCTCATGCCTTNGACTCCCTTTACCAATTNTCNCTAGATCAGGGATTGATTAAAAAAGGATATCCNTTTGAAATTAATAGATTTGAAGCAGAACGGGCAAGAATAATAAACTTTTTTAGAAACAATGGGGTTTACAATTTTCAGCAAAATAGCATCCAATTTACAGCNGCCATTGACAGCAGTGGCGTGGATACAAAAATTCCAGTAGTTGTAGATATTACAAACCTGCAAAAAAGAGAAAATGACACCCTNATAAATGTCCCCTATCAAATACACCCTGTATCAAAAATAAACATATNCATGGANAACCCAGGACAATTAGGTCAATCATCAAGCTATACTGATAGTCTTACTCACAATGATTTCACTATCTACTTCAAAGGGAAACTGAAATATAAACCTAAGGCTTTGGAGGAGNTTATTTTCATACAAAAAGACAANCCTTACAGCGATTTGGAAAGGACTCAAACTTATCGTTATATCTCTAATCTCAGNAATTTTAAATACCCCAGCATTACCTACANTCCAATTAACATTAATCAACTCGATTTAGTTGCGAATATTTTTTTGAATCCTAAAGAACGTTTTTCTATGGGTTTTGATTTCGACCTTTCTCATTCAAATATTCAAGACTTTGGATTTTCAATAGGGAGCTCTTTTGGAATAAGAAATATTTTTAGAGGTGCAGAGATTTTAGAAATAGGGNTTAAAAATACTTTTGGATCATCTAGCGATATCNCTTCTATTGANCAGCAACTATTTAATCTATACGAGTTNGGGGCGGATATCAAACTGAGGTTCCCAAGGATATTATTACCNATCAATTTAAAAAGTATCATTCCCAAAACTTACAATCCNTCTACCGAAGTGACTTTTAGTGCCACACTTCAGCAAAATATTGGATTGGACAAACAATACTTNGGTGCGGGATATCAATTGAATTGGCAACCAAATGCATTGGCTAAACTCAATCTTAAAATAATTGATCTNGAATTCATCAACAATCAAAANACTAATAATTATTTCAATGTTTACAGAAATTCTTACGATAAGCTGAACGAGATTGCAAAAACTTACAANACCAACAATGAAAATATTGATCCAAACGGAAACCTTACCATTCCCAAAGGAGCNAATAATTTCATCGCTGAGGTTAGTAATAATCAAAACTTATTNACTGAGGNGAGCAGTGGTTATAAGGATGTAAATCTTATTAAGGAAAGACAAACCCGATTGACAACAAATAACTTGATTTTTGGTTCTTCTTTTGTTTTGAATTATAACAGTCANCAAAATATTTTAGATGAGNCTTTTTTTCANCTACAGTGGAAACTNAGTTTGATTGGAACTTTACTGAATGAAATCATAAAATCTACCAATNTTGAAAAAAATGAAAATGGTCAATNTGAAATTGCAGGGGTTACCCCATCTCAATATATCAAGACAGAATTAAATTATATTAAACACTGGCAANTGTCATCTAAGACGGTGCTTGCACTNAGAGCTTTTGGAGGAATAGCAATTCCTTTTGGCAATGATAATAGTATTCCNTTTACCCGGTCCTATTTTTCTGGCGGATCNAATGACAATCGTGGATGGAAGGCCTATAAACTTGGTCCTGGGAGCAGTAATAATCTCAATGAATTCAATGAAGCCAATTTAAAACTCACCTTTAATTTGGAATATCGTTTTCCTCTGATTGGTAAAATAAATGGTGCCTTATTTATTGATGCGGGNAACATTTGGAATGTTTTGGATAATGTTGATGATCCCGAATATCGTTTCGACGGATTAAGTGATTTAAGTGAAATTGCNATTGGAACTGGTTTTGGTTTGAGATATGACCTTGATTTCTTTGTTTTCCGATTGGACACAGGGTTTAAAACCTACAATCCTTCCCTACCTCAATCTTTCAGGTGGCAAACAGATTTTGCCATCAGTAATGCAGTTTTTAATATTGGTATAAATTATCCATTTTAAACTCAAAAAGTTTGATACTTTTGTTTTAGAAAATTATACTTAATGAATCAATANTTTCCNAAAGGAGTACTCACAAGTAATCAAGTACAAGACTTATTTGAATTTGCAAAACAAAAATCATTTGCCCTCCCTGCTGTTAATGTNGTAGGGAGTAATACTGTNAATGCGGTTATGGAAACTGCAGCAGAATTAAACAGCCCTGTAATCATTCAATATTCAAATGGAGGGTCTCAGTTTATGGCTGGAAAAGGAATGACCAATGAAAANCAAAAAGCGGCGATTGCAGGANGTGTATCAGGTGCTAAACATGTTCATGAATTGGCAAAANACTACGGTGCNTCGGTCATNNTNCACACGGACCATTGTGCTAAAAAATTATTACCATGGATTGATGGATTACTTGATGCAGGTGAAATTTTCTACAGACAAACTGGTAAACCTCTTTACAGTTCTCATATGTTGGACCTTTCTGAAGAGCCTTTAGANGAAAACATTGAGTTATGCAAAAACTACCTTACCAGAATGGAAAAAATGGGTATGACTCTAGAAATTGAATTGGGTGTCACGGGTGGAGAAGAAGACGGAGTTGACAACAGTGATATAGATATTTCTAAACTTTANACCCAACCCGAAGAAGTGGCCTATGCTTATGAAGAGCTTAGTAAANTTAGCCACCGATTTACTGTAGCGGCAGCTTTTGGTAATGTCCATGGAGTATACAAGCCNGGGAATGTCAAATTGACTCCAAAAATTTTAAAAAATTCTCAAGAATTTATCTCTAAAAAATTTGGAGTNAAAAATAATAGTGTTGATTTTGTCTTCCATGGAGGATCTGGTTCAACAAAAGANGAAATTACTGAAGCTATTGGATATGGGGTCATCAAGATGAATATTGATACTGATCTTCAGTTCGCATTTACTGAGGGAATTCGTGACTATATGTTGGACAACATAGATTACTTAAAGACACAAATAGGAAATCCTGAACATTCAGAATCCCCNAATAAAAAATATTATGACCCTAGAAAATGGTTGAGAAAAGGTGAGGAAACCTTCAAAACAAGACTTACAAGAGCTTTTGAAGACTTAAANAACGTCAATACACTTGTTTGANTNAANTTTTTTTAGAAATTTAATTCCATTCCTCTATGAGNTGGTTCAAAAGAAGCGAAAANGGTATACAAACCAAGACCGANGAGAAAAAGGATACTCCCAAGGGACTTTGGTACAAAACACCGACNGGAAAAATAATCGAAACNCAAGAATTGGCCTCCAATTTTTATGTTTCACCTGAAGACGATTATCACGTTCATATTGGAAGTAAGGAATATTTTGAAATATTCTATGATGACAACCATTNCAAAGAANTGGATGAGAAATTGAAATCAAAAGATTTTCTCAATTTCAAGGATTCAAAAAAGTACATAGATCGATTAAAGGACGCTCAAAAAAAATCAGGCTTNAACGATGCCATCAGGACTGCTATTGGTAAATCAAAAGGTAAGGAATTAGTTATTGCTTGCATGGATTTTGCCTTTATTGGTGGATCTATGGGTTCTGTTGTTGGTGAGAAAATTGCAAGAGCATGTGATTACGCTATCAAACACCACCTTCCATTGCTTATTATNTCTAAGTCTGGTGGTGCAAGAATGATGGAATCTGCCAACTCTCTTATGCAAATGGCCAAAACCTCTGCAAAATTAGCCGAATTGGCTGAGACAAAACTACCTTTTATTTCCTTGTGTACCGATCCTACAACTGGAGGAACCACTGCCTCTTTTGCTATGTTGGGAGATATCAATATTGGNGAGCCAGGTGCTTTGATTGCCTTTGCAGGACCAAGAGTTGTAAAGGATACTACAGGTAGTGATCTTCCNGAAGGTTTTCAGAAAAGTGAATTTTTATTAGAAAAAGGGTTTTTAGATTTTATTTGTCACAGAAAATACCTTAAANATAAGATCAACCTCTATTTAGATTTGATCCTCAATCAACCCATTAGAGATTAAATCTTTTATANAATTGTANTTTTAATTATTACAAGTATATTTACAAATATTTTACATAAAAATTATTGAAACGATATTGGCATGTACCTAAACAAAGAAATTAAAGAAGGGATTTTCAAAAAACATGGAAAATCTAAAAAANACACAGGATCAACAGAAGGNCAAATTGCNCTATTTTCCNNTAGAATTGACCACCTATCCAACCATCTAAAAAAAAANAAAANAGACTTTAATACAGAGCGTTCCCTTGTAAAGCTAGTGGGAAAGCGACGCCACCTTTTGGATTATCTTAAGTCAAAAGATATTGAACGATACCGTTCAATAATTAAAGAATTGGGATTAAGAAAATAATCTCATTCNCGATTAAAGTNTTTNTATTCTCTNAATCANTTTTCCGTTGGTTGCTGCAACACACAACAANACTAATTTACAACCAACTAAAAAAAAATGATACCTAAAACATTTACCCAAGAAATTCGTCTTGAAGACGGAAGAANCATTACCCTNGAAACAGGAAAANTAGCCAAACANGCCCANGGCTCNGTCGTAGTAAAAATGGGAGATTGTATGCTATTGTGTACNGTAGTNTCNAGCTACAANTCTGGTCACGTTGACTTTTTACCGCTAACTGTAGATTACCGTGAAAAATTTGCTGCTGCNGGAAGATATCCTGGTGGATTCTTTAAAAGAGAAGCAAGACCGAGTGATGGAGAAATNTTAACNATGCGAATTGTAGACCGNGTNNTACGTCCNCTATTTCCAAAAGACTATCACAATGAAGTTCAAGTAATGATTCAGTTGATGTCACATGACCCTAACGTAATGCCTGATTCTTTGGCAGGATTAGCTGCCTCTTCTGCTATACAGTTGAGCGACTTTCCATTTGAATGTCCTATTTCAGAGGTTAGAGTAGCCAGAATGGATGGTAATTTCATTATCAATCCAAGTAGGACNCAANTGGAAGCTTCGGATATAGATATGATAATTGGTGCCTCCCAAGATTCTGTNATGATGGTGGAAGGGGAAATGGACGAGTGTAGCGAGGAAGAAATGGTGGAAGCCATTAAGTTCGCTCACGAAGCCATCAAAGACCAAATTGACGCTCAAGTTAAATTGGCAGAAGCCNTAGGCAAAAAACAGGTTCGCGAATACGAGCAAGCCGAGGAAAATGAAACACTACAAAAGCAAATTCACGATGCAGCATATAACAAATGTTACGCTATTGCCAAAAAGGGAACAGGNAAAGCTGAACGTAGTTTGGCTTTTAGTCAATTAAAAGATGAAATAAAAGCCTCTTTTTCCGAAGANGAACTTGAAGAAAAAGGAGATTTAATCAGTAAATATTTNGGAAAAGCGCAAAAAGAAGCCGTTCGCGAATTAGTTTTGAGTGAAGGCATCCGTCTTGANGGAAGAAAAACAGACGAAATCAGGCCGATATGGTGTGAGGTTGATTACCTNCCCTCTACNCACGGTTCTTCAATCTTTACGCGAGGAGAGACTCAGGCATTGGCTACGGTNACACTNGGNACTTCAAGAGAGGCAAATCAAATAGANATGCCCTCCTATGAGGGTGANGAAAAATTCTATCTACACTATAATTTCCCTCCATTTTGTACTGGAGAGGCACGTCCACTTAGAGGAACTTCTAGAAGGGAAGTAGGCCANGGAAACTTGGCTCAACGAGGGCTGAAAGGAATGATCCAAGACGATTGCCCTTACACTGTTCGCGTAGTCAGTGAAGTTTTGGAGTCCAACGGTTCCTCNTCAATGGCTACAGTTTGTTCAGGAACTATGGCATTGATGGATGCCGGAATTAAAATGAAAAGACCAGTTTCTGGTATCGCCATGGGGTTGATTTCTGATGGAGATCGATTTGCAGTTTTGAGCGATATTTTNGGAGATGAAGATCACCTTGGAGACATGGATTTCAAAGTTACCGGTACAAGTGAAGGAATTACTGCNTGTCAAATGGATATCAAAATTAAGGGATTGTCCTATGAAATTTTGGTAAAAGCATTAAAGCAAGCCCTAGTAGGAAGAATTCATATTCTTGACAAATTGCTGGAAACCATAGACCGACCTAATGAGAGCGTTAAAGCCCACGCACCTAAAATGGTTAACTTGACTATACCTGGAGAATTTATTGGTGCTGTTATCGGACCAGGAGGTAAAGTCATTCAAGAAATGCAGAAAGAGACTGATACCACTATTGTAATTGAAGAAGAAGACGAAAAAGGAATTATTGAAATCCTCGGGGTAAATCAAGAAAAAATTGACGCAGCGATAGAGAAAATAAATAACATCACTTTTAAACCATCCCCAGGTGAAATCTATAATGTTACTGTTGTCAAAATACTTGACTTTGGNGCAGTTGTGGAGTTTGTTCCTGGAAATGAGGTTTTACTTCANATCTCTGAGGTTTCATGGGACAGAATAGATAAAGTAACTGATGAGATTAACATTGGCGATACTTTTGAGGTTAAATACTTTGGAATTGATCCCAAAACCAGAAAACAAAAGGTTTCAAGAAAGGCACTATTGCCAAGACCCGAACGTAATAAAAAGCCTAGAAATGAATAAATAATGNCTTAGGTGAAACATTTTTGATTTTTAAACGTATNATAATATAAANCTANAATTTTTTCATGAGACAACTNAAAATCACAAAACAGGTAACTAANCGTGAAACTGCATCCTTAGACAAATATCTTCAAGAAATTGGAAAGGTAGATTTGATAACAGCGGAGGANGAAGTGGAATTGGCTCAGCGGATAAAGGCAGGAGATCAAATTGCCTTGGAAAAACTGACCAAAGCCAATCTCCGATTTGTTGTCTCTGTAGCCAAACAATANCAAAACCAGGGTTTGACGCTACCCGATCTGATCAACGAAGGTAATCTNGGACTAATTAAAGCAGCCCAACGCTTTGACGAGACACGAGGGTTTAAGTTCATTTCTTATGCTGTATGGTGGATCAGACAATCTATATTACAAGCTCTTGCAGAACAGTCAAGAATTGTAAGGTTACCATTAAATAAGATAGGTTCCATCAATAANATCAATAAAACTTATGCCTTTTTGGAGCAAGCGCATGAAAGAGCTCCCTCCGCAGAAGAAATTGCTAANGAGTTGGATATGACCATCAACGATGTTAAAGAATCNCTTAAAAACTCTGGTAGACATGTATCCATGGANGCTCCTCTAGTGGAGGGAGAAGACTCTAACCTCTACGATGTATTAAATAGTGGTGAATCTCCTAATCCCGATAAAACCCTTTTACACGAGTCCCTGAGAACTGAAATAGAAAGGGCATTGGAAACGNTAACCCCTCGTGAAGCTGATGTTGTTAGATTGTATTTCGGATTGGGAAACCAACACGCTATGACTTTAGAAGAAATCGGTGAAACATTTGATTTAACTCGTGAAAGGGTAAGACAAATCAAGGAAAAAGCCATTCGAAGACTCAAACACACCTCGAGGAGTAAAATATTAAAAACTTACTTGGGTTAAATTNAATAATTCATAATGGAAACCATCATTGCCCCCTCACTGTTGGCAGCGGACTTCGGAAATCTGGAACGTGACTGTAAAATGGTTAACAACAGTAAAGCGGATTGGTTCCATATTGATGTAATGGATGGGGTTTTTGTGCCCAATATTTCCTTTGGTATGACAGTACTTAAGTCTGTCGCTTTACATGCCGATAAGCCATTAGATGTACATCTNATGATCNTNAAGCCTGAGCGCTATATCGAAACTTTTGCTGAGCTAGGAAGCAATATCCTNACNGTTCATTACGAGGCTTCTATCCACCTTAATAGTACCCTTCAGTCTATTAAGCACAATGGCATGAGAGCTGGTGTTGCTTTGAATCCTCATACCTCAGTTGATTTATTGGAACCGATTATCAATGAGATTGATTTGGTCTGTTTAATGGNTGTAAATCCTGGTTTTGGAGGCCAAAGTTTTATTGAATCTACTTATGAAAAAGTNACAAAACTAAGNAGTATCATCAGCAAAAATGGAGCGGCNACCCANATCGAAATCGATGGAGGTGTTACAAATAAAAATGCTAAGCAATTAGTTGAGAGTGGTGCTNATGTTCTTGTTTCTGGAAGTTATATATTCTCTTCAGCTAGGCCTGAGGAAATGATTGAGGGCTTAAAAAATAATTAATANAATAGGGGCTCCCCATTATTTTTTACTAAAACTCTGTTCTAAATTGTACCCTTCTGTTTAAAGCCCTACCCTCTGGTGTATCATTATCAGAAATTGGTCTTTCCTCTCCATAACCTTCAGTTTTGAGGCGGTCTGGGTTAGCCCCTAAATTAACAAGGAATGCTTTTACGGCCGAAGCCCTGTTTTGAGAAAGATCNAAATTAGTTTCTGTTTCTCCATCACTTGAAGTATGTCCCTCTATAATTAGGTTTCCTTCAGGATTATTATCCAATAANGCTTTTATTTGATTNAATGCCTCTTGAACTGCTCTACCCTGAATTTTATAAGTCCCAGCCGCAAAATTAATCTTAGTAGCCAACTCATTTATAGTATTCACGACTTCTGTGGCTAACTCTGGACATCCACTATTCTCAGACGATCCTACTTCCTCGGGACACGNATCCTCATTATCACTCACACCGTCACCATCAGTATCTGCCCNAGGACAGCCTTTGTTTTCTGGTACTCCTGATTCCTTTGGACATTNGTCATCTTTATCTGCAACGCCATCTTCATCAGAATCAGGGCATCCATTAAATTCTATTGGACCTTTCTCGTCTGGACATTCATCGTCTTTATCAGCAACTCCNTCATTATCAGTGTCTGGACAACCATTCATGATTTCAGCACCAAAATCTTCTGGGCAGTTATCTTTATTATCTGGGATTTTATCNCCNTCAGTNTCNGGACATCCGTTAAACTCCTTTAGGCCNGGTTCNTCAGGGCAAGTATCTTTNTTATCTGGTATTCCATCTTTATCAGAATCNCCTTGACCAAAATTATAATTTAANCCTANCANNTGTTGTANGTGTTTGTATGTTCCTTTTTCTTCAGACCATCTGTATGTTGATGCTATGTTCAATGAAATTTTTTCTGAAATTGAAATATCAAATCCGACCCCACCAAAAAATGTTCTTCCAGCACCCATAGACTTGAATACTCCCTCAAAATTTAATTTTTTTCCAAAGTCAGATAATCCATATCCGGCAAGTAAATGTGGAGAAAATTTCTTTGAATTAATGTTAAATTTTAAGAAAGCATTGACTGAAGTATAATCTGTATTATTATTATATATTTCAAAATTATTTACTCCATAATTAGCTCCTAAAGAAAATCCTGCTCCTAAATATCTGGCTAGGGAGACTGTTGGGCCCACACCAAATTTTGATTCCACGGTTTCATCAATAATTTGAATTGTATTTACGCCAACTCCAACAGACCAAGGGTTATTGGGGGTTTGAGCAATTATAAGCGAGAAAGGGAGAAATAAAATAATTATTTTGATTAATTGATTTTTCATGAAGATATATTGAGTAATAAATTTACAAAATCTTATTTAAGTCATTTAAAATTGATTCAATTTGAGAAGTTTAAAGCAGTATCAATCAATGCCAAGTGAGAATAGGCTTGTGGAAAATTCCCTAAAAGTCTTTTGGATCTAAAATCGATATCCTCACTAAACAATCCTAAATGATTGCTATAGGACAATAGTTGATCGAACATTAATTTTGACTTTTCTCTTTCACCAATTTTGTACAAGCTGTTTATAAACCAAAACGTACATACTGTAAATGAAGAACTAGGCGTTCCAAAATCATCGTCATTTTTGTATCGAAAAAGAAGCCCCTCATGGGATAACTCTTTTTCAATTGCGTTTACAGTCTTTACGTACTTAGGATCTTTTGCATCAATAAAGCCATATGGTTCCATAAGTAAAACAGATGCATCCAAATGCTCTGTTCCATAAGATTGGCTGAAAGCCTGAACCTTATCATTCCAAGCATTTTCAATAATATCATTATAAATATTAGTTCTCAAAGCCTCCCATTTTTTAGCAGATTTTCCAAGTTGAATAATCTCTGAAATTTTGATGGCTCGATCTACAGCTACCCAACATAAAAGCTTCGAAAAAGTAAAGTGGCGGTCCTCTTTTCTGAATTCCCAAATACCCTTATCTGCTTGTTTCCAATTATGCTCTACGACCCAAACAATAGATTTGACGATGGACCATAACTCTTCATGTCTATCAGTCTCATCGCTGTACTTTTCAATTTGAAAATGAATAGCATCCATCAAAATACCATATATATCATTTTGCCTTTGAATAAAGGCTGCATTTCCAATTCTAACAGGCTTAGAGCCCCTATATCCCGATAGATGATCCAAGGTTTTTTCTGTTAGCATTTTTTCACCATTGATCCCGTACATAATTTGTAACTTCTCATCCTTATCAGGAATGAGATCAATTATAAACTCTATAAATTTTTTAACAATTCTTTGATGACCCAATTTTGCGATGACTTTGATAACCATGGAGGCATCTCTAATCCAACAAAATCTGTAGTCCCAATTCCTGACCTCTCCAATGGTTTCTGGTAAAGAGGTTGTGGCTGCTGCAAGAATGGCCCCCGTTTTTTCAAAAGTGAGTAATTTAAGAGTAATGGCACTTCTCAGTATTTGATGATTGTAAGCATTGTCAAAAGTTGGGGTTTTAAAACACCAATTAAGCCAATATACCTTTGTTTTTTCAAACTCAAATTTGACCTCGTCTATAGAAAATGGTTTTATTTTCTCATTGTAAGATATTTTTAAAAAGTAGTCTTTATCTAATTTAATCGTATCACGATTAAGTATAGACTTTTTGTCTAGATCCGTGTAAAGTGAAAGGGTATCATAGCGTTCATCATCTACTATACTTATGATAAAATCGTTTTTGACATAAGTTTTGGTGTCACCTTGAGCATATTCAAGTTTGGGGTCATAATTTACTTTAATTTCAGGGTTTCCCTTAAGCACTTTTATCAATCTTGAAACCTCTGGTGGGGCATAGTATACACCACTGTCTTTTTGGAACCGAGGCATGAAATCAACCAATTGAAAAGCATCTTCCCCATTATCAAAACGTGTTATTAAAATGGCTGTTTTATCAAGGTATTTTTGAGTGATTTCATAGCTAACATCGCATTCAATTTTAAAAAAACCCCCTTTTTTCTCATCGAGTATTTTTCCAAAAACTGATGGAGAATCAAATTGAGGCAAACAACACCATTCAATTGAGGAATCCTCATTTATAAGTGCAGAAGATTTACAATTTCCTATTATTCCGTAATTTAGGTTGTCTTCAAGCGGGGTCGATTGCTTTAAATGCATATTTTAGGATTTGATTTTTGATTCAATAGAATTATGGCCAAGAATATCATAGTATCTAATAGATTACCGATACAATTAACGAAATTAGATAATTCTTTTGAATTTACCTCCACTAGTGGTGGCTTAGCAACAGGTATGAATTCAGTTCACAAGGGGCAAGAATCACTCTGGATAGGGTGGCCGGGTATCAATGATGATGACATTGATAAAAAGATATGGGCTCCATTAAAAAAATCACTAAAAAAGGATGGCTATTCTCCTGTATCCTTAAATAGTAAGGAAATAGAAGATTTTTATTATGGCCTGTCTAATAAGTCCCTTTGGCCCCTTTTTCATTACTTTATCGAGTTTTCCGTATTTAACAAAAAACAATGGAATTCTTACATAAAAGTAAATCAAAAGTTTGCTAATAGTGTTATTAAAAACATTCAAAAAGGCGATACAGTATGGATTCACGATTATCAACTCCTACTCTGTCCTAAAATGATCAAGGATGCTCGACCTGATGTAACAATAGGTTTTTTCTTACACATACCTTTCCCTTCTTTTGAAATTTTCAGAATTTTTCCTTGGAGAGAAGCCTTACTGGAGGGAATTCTAGGTGCTGACCTAGTTGGATTTCATACCTATGATTATGAACGTCATTTTTTAAGTTCTGTAAAAAGGATTTTGAGAAAAGAAGTCTCTTTTAACCGTGTAAATTTAGAAACACGTGAAGTAGTAGTCAATACCTTTCCAATGGGAATTGATTATGAAAAGTTTAGAAACGCAGCTCAATCCCATCTTGACATGGCAACGGATGAAAAGTCTGACCTTAAAAAACAATTAGAATTGCACAAAGAAGTAGCTGATGAAGGAAAACTTATTCTTTCCATAGACCGTCTAGATTACACTAAAGGTGTTGTGAAACGGATTGAAGCCTTTGAACTCTTTTTGACTAAATACCCGCAATACCTGGAGAAGGTTCGATTGGTCATGCTTACTGTTCCCTCTCGATCTAGTGTTTCTGATTATCAAAGACTCAAAAAAGAAACTGATGAGATCGTTGGACGTGTAAATGGAAAATTTGCTACAATAAATTGGACACCCATTTGGTATTATTACAGGGCGATGGCTTTTGACGACTTAATTGACCTTTACATGACTTCTGACATTGCAATGATTACGCCAGTTAGAGATGGAATGAATTTGGTTGCGAAAGAGTTTGTCGCCACCAGAGTAAAAGGAGATGGTATTCTGATTCTCAGTGAGATGGCAGGTGCATCAAAAGAACTTTATGAATCTATATTAGTCAACCCCTTTGATCTCAACCAAATGGCAGATGCATTATTGCAGGCTATTAAAATGCCCGCTGAGGAGCAGAAAAAAAGAAACATGAGTATGCAAAAAAGACTCAGGAGATATTCAGTAGAGCATTGGGCTAATGAATTCATGATGGCATTAAAAAATAAAAACCATAATACAGAAGAGTTCTACGCAATAAAAATTAATGATAAAATTCAAGAAATAATCCTCAAAAAATTCAGGTCATCCGAAAAAAGAATGTTTTTCTTGGATTATGACGGAACATTAGTGGGATACAATCAGGATCCTGAATTGGCTATCCCAGATAAATCCTTAATTGAAACTGTTCAAAATCTGGTTGATTTACCAAATACTGAAGTGGCCATTGTCAGTGGAAGAGACCAACATTTCATTGAAAAATGGTTTGGTAAACTGTCAATTTCCTTAGTTGCAGAACACGGTCACTTTATTAAACACAAAAATCAAGGATGGGTGTGTAAAGAAACTCAGTACAAAAACTGGAAAGACGACATTTTACCTCTTTTGGAAACATTTACCGATCGTACTCCAGGTACTTTAATTGAAGAAAAATTAAACAGCTTGGTTTGGCATTACCGTAAAACAGATCCAGAATTGGCCTTAGAAAGGGTGGTCGAGCTAAAAACAGTTTTGAACAGTTTGATATCTGACGATCTAAATATCTTAGACGGAGATAAAGTTATTGAGGTGGTCAGCAGTCGTTATAACAAAGGTACCGCTGTATCAGAAATTATTGGAGATAAGGAGTCTGATTTTATTATTTGTTTTGGTGATGATGTCACAGATGAGTTTATGTTCAACGACCTCCCCCCCCAATCCATAAATGTAAAGGTTGGAAAAAAAATGACCCAAGCTGAATATTATATTGATAATCCTGCTGCTGTTAAATCCTTGCTAAAAACCCTAATATCTCATTAAAGTTATCTCTTTTTTTTTTTGTTGAATCTTTATTTATAAATTAATAAAAAAATCAACATAAAGAAAAAAATTATTTTTCTGTCAAAATATGTCTTTGAGGTTTTAATCATTGCTGTTTCCTCCAATTTTTTTCTTCTAATATTAAAATATGAGATACCTTTTAATATTCGCTTTTGTGATTGGCAAAGCTCAGCACTCTAAAGGAGTAATGATAGATAGTTTTCAAACTTTTGATTCTTATTCGGATATCAAATACAATCAATCTTTACGTCCCCAATTTCACTTCTCCTCAATTAAAAACTGGAACAACGATCCAAATGGGATGGTCTATTACAAAGGTGAATATCATTTATTTTTTCAGCACAATCCCAAAGCTACCCATTGGGGCAATATGACTTGGGGACATGCCGTAAGTAAAGATATGGTCCACTGGGAACAATTACCCCATGCAATAATGCCTTACGATAATGGTACGATTTTTTCTGGAACAGCAGCAGTGGATTATCCAAACAGCTTGGGCAAAAACACAGAGGAAAACAAGGCGATTGTAGCCTATTTTACTCACGCTCAAAACGATAATAAAGATTTATTTTACCAAGCTGGTGCCTTTAGTGTAGATCGCGGGAGAACATTTAAACTTATTGATGGGGGCAGACCCAAAATTCCTAACCAAGGGTTTAGTAGGGGAGAACGTGATCCAAAGATTTTTTGGCATGTACCTTCCCAAAAATGGATACTGGTATTGTGGATTAAAAAAGCAGATAGGAAAAAGAAAAACGATTTGGGAAAAGTCCGTTTTTTTAGTTCTACTAACCTAAATAACTGGGAAAAATTAAGTGATTTTGACAGAAAGTGGGTCTATGAATGTATGGATATGGTTGAGCTTGCTGTAGATGGTGATTTAAATAATAAAAAATGGTTGATCTACGATGCCAGTTTTGATTACGAGATTGGAAGCTTCGATGGCAACACATTAACCACTGATAAAAAGAGTTTTTTGGGTGACTTGGGAAATGCCTATTATGCAGCACAAACTTTTAACAACAGTCCCGATGACAGAACTGTAATAATCGGGTGGTTAAGAACAACTGACAACAATATATATATAGACAATAAAATGCCATTTAACCAACAAATGTCCTTTCCAGCTTCCTTAAAATTAAAAACAACTGCAGAGGGTGTAAGACTCTTTCGATGGCCAATAAAAGAAATCGAAAATCTTTATGAAAGAAGCTTCGTGTTTGAAAAAATTAAATCGAAGGCTTTGAATGAGGATTTAAAAAGTGAGCAATTTGAAGAAATTGACCTTTACGCTAAATTCGTTCGCAAACAAAATCTCACTTTTCAAATTAAGATTCGGGGACTAAAGATCAATTTTGAAAAAGGTAAATTTTATTTTAATGAGAAAGAACTTCCCACATTAAATAAAAAAGAAGTCAACATTAGAGTATTATTGGACAGAACTACCATTGAAGTTTTTGTTGACGACGGGTTTTCGGTGCTTTCCTCCTATGCTGTTCCTGCTTCTGATGAAAAAAGTATTTTTATCAAATCAGATAAAACATTTTTATTCGATAAGTTTGAAGTGAATAAGCTACAATCTATTTGGCCTTAGTCTAATATTTCCTTTAGTTTATTTTTTCAATTTTGACCCAAAAAGGGAAGTAATTGCTTCTTCTTTCCTTGGTGTAAAAAGGCCTAAAATCGAATTGCCCTTGGGGTAAAGAAATTCTCTCCCAAACCAACTCATTCACGGTTTCTTTGACGTGGTGTTTTTTAAACACCTTTTGACCCAATTCCAAATGCATTTCACCGTCTGCTATTAAAGGTTTTAAAAATTTAAATTTGAGATTATAAACCCCTTCTTGAATAGCAACTTTCCAAAAGGAATAAAGCTGTTCTTGATCCCAAACACCTCTTTGCCCTGCCGCGTCATTGCGATTGAGATAAACCGGATTTTCATAGGGGGTTCCTACTGATATTCTCGGTGGGTTCATCAAGTTGGGCGAACTGCTCAATATGGAAATAAATCCATCCATTTCTGATTTTAAAGATTGTGCTTTATTAGTATTTTGTTCTACTAAATTTATTTTTTCGAAAGGGTCTTTCTCAAGATCATACAATTCAAAATCTTGGATGGTAGCATCAAAATCTGTTTTTCCCACGAGTTTGTATTTTCCTCGCTGCAGGGCTATATTATTATATAGTTCTGGAAACTTTCTGGTCCAATAAGAAAANAAANTNCGTTCGGGNAGAACATCTCCCTCCAAGACGGGAAGAAAACTTCTACCATCTATTTTTCTNTCTTGAGGCATGGGCGCACTACATAATTCAGAAAGTGTAGGTAGTAGATCTATATGAGCCGCCATTTGTTCAATTTCCATATTTCCCTTAAATCTTGCAGGATANCGGATAAAAAAGGGAACTCGAATCCCACCTCTGTGCACACTTGACTTGAGTCCTCGCATACCTGCGACATACCTCAGCTGCTGAGGACCATTATCAGTCATAAAAATGATGATGGTGTTTTCTTCAATACCCAAATCTTCTACTTTTTGNAACAATTTATTGAGGTTGTCATCAATATTTGTAACCATTGCATATACTTTTCGAACATCATCTATATTTTCATCTGACATTGGAGAGGAGGGTAAAAGTTCAGCATCTATTCCTTGGTTAGGATCAATATTTTTGTACATATCATAATACATTTCTGGAACCTGCAAGGGAGTATGCGGAGCATTAAACGACAAATAACANAAAAAAGGTTGCTCCTGATTTTTTTCAATAAAATTGATAGCATTTTCCNTAAAAATATCGGAACAATATCCNTTATAGGATTTTTGCTGATTATTGTGCCACAGTATGGGGTCAAAATAGCTNGTNTCTTTTTTGAAGTAGTTGGTAAAATCACCAACTTGACCCATACCTCCTGCTAAGTGAATGAGTGATTCATCAAAGCCTTGATCGCTAGGCCTTGAAGGGTAGTTGTCTCCTAAATGCCATTTACCAAATATACCTGTAGAATAATTTACTTGCTTGAGCATTTCTGCAAGGGTAAATTCAGAGGAGGCCATGATCGCTCCACCGTTGTAGGTATCCCTTACACCTGTTCTAAGAGAATACCTACCAGTCATAATACTGGATCGGGTAGGCGCACATACGGGAGATACATNAAAATTGTTGAATCTAACACTTTGTTTTGCAAATGCATCAATCGAGGGTGTCTTGATGTTGGGATTATTGTGGAGACCCAAGTCACCGTAACCTTGATCATCTGTAATGATCAATATCACATTGGGAGGTTTGAAAACCTCATGTTTCTGACANGAAAATAGAAATGGTNATATTGACACTAAAATAATTAATTTGATTTTCATTTTTTTTTTGGTTTTTATTTGTAAGGTAAAGCTTCAATATGACCACAAACATGTGCAGCCAAATCAGAGGCCTCTCTAATTATTCGGTTTANTGGCATTTGATTGAGCAAACCCATAACAACAACAGCGGTAAAGGCATCCCCGGCTCCTACTGTACTCACTATATCGATTTTAGAAGTTGGAATATGAAAAATAAAATCTTTTTTGGTGGCCATTATTGATCCTTTTTCTCCCAAGGTAATTATCCCCATTTTCAAATCAAATTCTTCAATTAATGACAAGATTCCTTTTTCGGTATTTTGGGAGAGAGAAAACATAATGCTTATCTCCTCAAATTCTTGCTGATTCATCTTTANAATATTAGCCCTTTCCAAACTATTTTTTACCATTTCNCGATTGTAGTACTCTTGTCTGAAATTTACATCAAAAACCTTGAGACAATGAGGGGGTGTTATAGCTAGGGTTTTGAATAAGGCCTGCTGTGTTTTAGGATTTCTCTGAGCAAGGGTTCCAAAACAAATGGCATCAAGAGACTGAGCTATTTTTTTTTGAGATGCATCAAGTACTATATGATCCCAAGCAACATTTTCATTTATTTCATAGAAAGGCTTACCCATTTGATCTAAACTGACAATGACACTACCAGTAGGAAAATGTTTACTAACCTGAATACCAGTAGTATTTAATTTAAAATCCTTAAATAATTTTTTGGCTTCTTTTCCGAACTCGTCTTCACCAACACAACTGAATATGTAGCCCTCTGCTTTTAATTGCTGTGCATGAAAACAAAAATTTGCAGGAGCCCCTCCCAATGTTTTTACNTCCAAGAAAATATCCCATAAAACTTCGCCCCAACCTGCTATTTTAAACTTTTTTTTATTTGGAGACATTTTTTTATAAGTTTGTTATATTCAATTGATTAAAAAACTATTTAAACAAAATTATTTTATATCTTAAATAAAAAAAAAATGAAAAGATATTCATTAACAGCTTTGATTATAGCTTTAACACTATCCTGTAGTAAAGATACAGTAAGTAGTTCAACTTCAGATGTAGAAGATCCAAGAATGGTTGCCTCAGCTATGACTAATGTTTTTGGTAGCGGTTTAGTCTCTGAGCAGACAGCTGAAGAGGCAAAAACAACTATTTTCGGCAGGTGGGAATTTTCTTCCAGTTCAAACAGCTCAAGATCATCAAATATTACTGACTGTAGCTTTGATTCAATAGAATTTACAGACGACAGCTTTTTGATCAACATTTCTGATCCAAACACAACAATTCATTCGATTCATGGAGACTACACCTTTGAGGAAGAAAATGATAAAGTAACTAAAGTTATATTAAATTCTTACAGTGGCGGAGAATTGTACTCAATTGCCGAAATTACAAACATTGAAGTGGTTGAAACCGATGGTGTTTTTGACATTTCATTCACATTTTCATTTTTAGAGGATTTATCCATTTTTTCAATTCCATGTTCAGGTGATTTAAGTGAAGATTATTCTGCTGAAAAAGATGAGCCAATGGATGGAACTCTCGATGCTGACATAAATTCAAATCATTACAAAGCAGTAGGATTGTTTTTAGCCTCTGCCTACACTGACAGCGATGGATGGGATTTAAACATGGTATATCAAGAACCATGCATTGACTATTCTTACGATCATACAACAGGTGAGGAAACTGAAACAATTGATGAAGATTGCACCCCCTTGGATTCTATTCAGCTAGAGCTCTCAACATTTGGTACTTACCTCTTTATGCAATTTTCCGATAATTCTCCATATTATATCGAAGCAGGAAAATGGGCGTGGACAAATGATGAGCAAACTGAAATTATAGTCACTACCCCAAGTGGTGAAACATTTGACGTAGTTTTAACTCAAATTACAGATTCTAGTTTCATTATGAACATCGAAGAATTAGATGATGACGGAGAACTATATAGCGCCGCTTACACATGGTCAAAACAGTAACCGAATCCACCTAATTCATATTTTAAAGGCGGTAGAACTTAGTTTTACCGCTTTTTTTTGGATTTACTTTTTTAATAAATATTCATGGGTTTAATCCAAGTTTATATTGGACTACTATGTTTTTTTTAAAGGATCAAAAAAAAAGCTTTTTTGATTCTGTCCAAATTGCAGTAAATCATACTGCATTACTACTGCATTAAGAATTTTTCCTAGTTTTTGTCAAGTTTTTATCATATAATAAAATTAATTTTAAGAATTAAATTATAAAACCATGCCATTTATTGAGGACTTTAACAATAACCATCCGACGTTTATCAAAAATCTCTTGAAAAAATCACCAGGATTGACTCAAAGGGAAGTTTTACTTTGTATGTATTTGAAGTTTAATTATTCTAACAGAGAAATATGTGAGCTAATGAATATATCAAATAGTACCGTAGACAGTTACCGTCACCGGGCTCGCAAGAAAATGAAGTTGAAGCGTACTGATTCCATCTTCAGTTATTTAAATCAACTTTAGTTGATAAATATCCGTAACAAAAAAATCAAATAAAATAGTTTGGCTAAATTATATATTTTATTATCACTCTTATTGTTTGTTTGTCATATACAAAAATGTCTGGCGCAACAAAGGAGTCAGCTATTATTTTTTAAAGACAATCTCATTCACTTTAACCCTGCTCATGCTGGTGTAAATGGTTCTCTAATTCAAATCGGAAGCAGGAGTCAATGGATAGGGATTAAAAATGCACCTAAGACAAATTCGATCAGATACATTACGAATACTAAAAAGAATGTGACTTGGAGCTACAACATTGAAATAGATAAAATTTTTATTGAGAATAAAAATTCCTTTTCTGTCGACTACAGTTATCAATTATTATTAGATGTAAATAAAAAACTAAATCTTGGGGCGAGAGCAGGCTTGTACTCTTATAATTTTGATGTAGATGAACTCGTGAGGGTAACTGATGAACCAAATGAATTTTTGAGTGCCGTAAGGGGATATGTTGGAAATATAATTGGTGTTGGTTTTTACTACTCTGATGTGCGAGAAAAAGTAGAACACTTCTTCTCGTTTTCTATACCTAATGTAGTAAGCCTTAAAAGGTTTAAAGCTGAAAATGGGATTACTACAAAAGTAACTGACAGAATCCACAGTTACTTGGTGGGTGGGAGTAAAATCAAAATGGGTAATAACCTTTTAATACCTCATTTTCTATTTCGTCAAGTTAAAAATGCTCCTGTTTTATATTCGCTGCTCCTAGGTTTCAATTTTCAAGAGAAATTTGAGCTTGGATTTGGAATCACCAATAATGATTACATAAGTGGATATTTCACACTAAATAAAACAGAAAAATACAATTTTGGAATTGGTTACGAGTTCCCAATTAGTTCAGCAAAAACTGCATTAAGAAGAGGTACGGTTGAATTTAATTTGATATATAAATTAAGTAATTCTGGAAATAAAGAAATGGAAATCGAAACTTTAAATACGGAGGCAATTGATTAATAAATCACTTAGCGTCTTTAAAAATCAATTCGTTTTAAAATGGAGTGTAATCCTTTTATTTGTGTGGATTAGTCTATCNTTTTCAAATAACGGTAGTGTTTTTGAGACAGATAGTGATATTGCATTTCCTACACTTATTTCCTTTTCAGATAACGATTCAGATGACCAACTTCAAACAGCAAGTGAAGTAGTTTTCACTGCAGTTTTTCAAAGCGCAGTTACTGTATCCCCCACTATTGAAATTCAGGATGCAGTTAGTGGTGGACAAATGATTACTTCTGATAGGATTACATGGTATTATACTTGGGATGTAAGTAATTCAGGAGTATCCGATGGTAATTATTCAGCAAGATTGCAAGTAACTGATCCCGACAACATGTCNACAACACTTATTGGATCNCCTATAGATTTTACACTCGACAGTACTGTTCCAACAGTAGTTCTTACAGACACNGATTCAGACGACCGTTTAACGATTTACGATAANATTAGAATTACTGCTACTTTCAGTCAGCCAATGGCTAGCTCCCCACTAATTAACATTATTAGGGGTAGCACAACTGTAACTCTCACAGCATTAACGCAATCAACCACTTCAATATGGTATTATGATTGGGCTTTGACAACGCCATCAGCAGGTCTGCCAGATTACGGTTTGTATACCGTAACCGTTTCCGGTACATCAACNGGNGGNAAAGTTTATCCAAATGCTAATGTTGATAATATTTTATTTGAGGTATCTGATGACTCTGATGGGGATCAACTAGCTGATGGAGGTGCTGATAAAGATGATGACAACGATGGTATACTTGACTCTAGAGAAGGAAATGGTGATACTGATGGGGATGGAATTCCCAACAGATTAGACAGAGATTCTGACGGTGATGGATGTCCAGATACAATAGAAAATAATTACCCCGATCCAGACAATGACGGAGTAGTTGGAACCTCTCCTGTTCAAACTGATGATGACGGAAAAGTTACTATAGATGCAAACAATAACTCATTCAGTCATGGTATTGTAATTTACCTAAACACATTTAGAGACGCGGACAATAATAGCGCTTTTGACTATCTTGAAGTACCAAACATTTCCTTAACAAGTGATACAGCAACTAAAACTGTTCAGGATACTGGAAGTTTATCACTAACTGTTACAGCTACCACCTCCAATGGTTCTTTTTCATATCAATGGCAGTCTAAAACATCCAGCTCAGTTGCCAACTGGACCAATTTATCTAATTCAGATTTCTTTGCAAATAATGTTACTAGTAGAATCTTATCGATAACTTCAAGCGCATCTATAGACAACTATGTTTTTCGAGCAGTGGTAACCCCCAGCTGTGGACCTGTTCAATATTCATCAGCTACCGAGCTTGATGTTTTTATTGATACAGATGGTGATGGTCTTAGAAACTCAATAGATCCTGATGATGATAATGATGGAGTTACAGACGTAAATGAGATCGGTAATTGCGCTGATGGAACGAACAATACTAATCCATTACTTGCTGATACAGATGGTGATGGACGTAATGATTTGATTGATGTTTTTCCATGTAATGGTTCTGAGTGGCTTGATTGTGATAGCGATGGTACTGGTGATAATGCAGATACAGATGATGATAATGACGG
>PAHA01000035.1 GCA_002711215.1 Flavobacteriaceae bacterium | reverse complement strand
TGTTTTAAATATTATTAACTTTCTAAAGAGTAATACTGAAATTCTACATTTAATAACATAAGTTAATGGATAATTAACTTACTTATAAGCATACCATAAGTAAAATTAGGCTTATATTTTGTATCAAAGAAATTATTTAATTAAGAAAATTTATGAATAAATATAGCGTTTTATTTCTTATTGGAACGAGACCTGAGGCTATAAAGTTAGCCCCTGTAATCCTTGCATTTAAAAAATCAAATTTATTTTCAGTGAAAATTGTTTTAAGCGGTCAACATGATGAAATGATAAGACCAGTAATGGATTTTTTCAATTTAAAAGAGGATGCAAACTTTAACATAATTAAAACGACAAATACGTTAGAGGAAATAACATCAAAAATTTTGAAAGATCTCAATATTTATATTGGCAAGGTAAAGCCTAATATGGTTTTTGTACAAGGTGATACTAATACTGCCTTTTCAGGGGCACTCTCTGCTTTTTTTAATAAAGTTCCAATTGCTCATGTCGAAGCAGGTTTAAGGACAAATAATATTTATTCTCCATTCCCTGAAGAAGCAAATAGAAGAATGATTTCTCAAATTGCAACTCTTCATTTTCCACCTACAAAAACTTCATACAACAATCTTTTAAAGAGCGGGATAAATAAAAATATTTATATATCAGGAAATACTGTTGTAGATGCGCTTTCACTAGTTCCGAATATTAAAAATAAAAAGATTATAAATGGAATTGATATAAATACTGATAAATATATATTAACAACTATTCATAGAAGAGAAAACTGGGGAGCTCCAATAGAAAATATAGCAAAAGGTATTCTAAATTTTTTGGATAAAAATAAAAATGTAAAACTTATCTTGCCACTGCATAAAAATCCATTAGTAAGAAAACCAATAAGAAAAATATTAGGCCATTATGAAAATATATTTTTAGTTGAAACAATACCCTATATAGATTTTATTTTAATTTTGAAAAATGCATTAATAATTTTAACAGATTCAGGGGGGGTTCAAGAAGAGGCAGTTACTTTAGGGAAACCTCTTTTGATTTTGAGAGATTGTACTGAAAGACCTGAAGTTTTTGAAGGAGGTAATGCTTCTTTAGTAGGTACTGATCCCGATAAGATTGAAAAAGAACTTAGTTCTCTAATAAAAGATAATAAGAGATATCAAATAATGTCTCAGAAATCAAAAGCATTTGGTGATGGTGATTCAAGTAAAGTTATTTTTGAGAAGACTTTAAGTTTCCTAGAAGAAAATCTCAATTTATTATAAATTTAAATTTTTTAACATTAACTTTGTTCTTCTTTTATAGGTATTTAATTTAGCTAAATCTTGTCTTTTTTTTATATTATGTTTTTTACTATTCAATGATAATGTTATTTGTTTTGCTATTTCTTCATAATTATTGCTTAAGTAGACGTAGTCCTTATAATCTTTTAAGCTACTTATAGATGTTGAAATGACAGGCAGTCCAGAAGCTAAATATTCAAAAAATTTCATGGGGAACATTGAATCTGTATATTTATTGTGAACTATTGGTAGCCATGCAATATCAAAATAAGCACAATAATTTGGGAGTGAATTATATTTTCGATAGCCCAATAGATAAATATTTTCTATTTCTTGTAGATTATTTAATTCGTTTTTATCAAGGGAGTCTTCAGTTGGGCCAATAAAGACAAAATTTACATATTTAAGTTTTTTTGCAATTACTCTTATTAATTTAAAGTCTAATTTATATTCAGATATTGAACCAATAAAACCAACCAATGGTTTTTTGATTTTTTTGATATCATTAGGAATTTCTTCAAAAGAAAGATTTGGTGCCTTTGAAAAATGATCAAAGTCACAAACGTTACCAAAAAATTGTATTTTTTTATTATATTTCTCCAATTTCTTAAAAATGCTTTGTGAGGTTACAAATATTACATCAACTGAATAGGCTAACTTTTTTTCCTCTTCTCTAATTAGTTGTTTTGGCATAAAGGGTTGGTGCTCAATCGAGTCGACTGCATGATATAGGGAGGTTTTAAATCTTCTCGTATCTATAAATAAGGAAGTCATTGGATTGTAAGTCCATAAACAATCATTTTTAAAATTTAAAATTTTTCTTGCAACTTGAATATTAGAATTAAGTATAATTTTATTTATAAAAAGAATTAACTTGCTTGTAGCTCCTGGGAAAAGAATAGGTGATATAACCCAAATATTTTTATCTTTTCTTTTAACAACTAAAGTCATATTTATTATTCTTTTTATTATCCTTTTAAAATCTCTTTTACCTATCTTAATTTTTCTAATTCCTAGAGACTCTACATAAAGAATTCTATGGCCTAAATTGGCTAATTCTTTTGAAATATGCTGCTTATTTGTCTGTATAGGATTATCCCAATCTGCAGTTGAGATAATCAATATATCCTTATTACCCATATCAAGAAATTATTATAAATATAGTTTTTAATTCTTAACTTTATAAACCTATATTTAGAAATTATAATTCATTATAAATCATATTGTTTATTGATATTAATGTTTTTATTTATGTGATTAAAAAATGTAACCAAACATAATCCTTTAATTTATATATTTAAAATTCCACTTTTAAATAAAGTTTGTAATACTAAATATTAGTATAAAAATGCTGTAATTTTGAAGGATTATATTAAAATTGGTTCTAAAATACTAAGTAAGAAAGTATAAAGGATATGACTTCGCTAAGAAATTCAAAATTACTCCCAGTTATTCTTTCTGGAGGGAGCGGTTCAAGGTTATGGCCACTTTCAAGAAAAAGTTATCCGAAACAATTTTGGCCATTGCATGGAGATTCAGAATTATCATTAATGCAAAAAACAATTAAGAGGCTAGACCCTATTGAAAGTATTTTAGATCCCATAGTTGTTTGTAATGAAGAACATAGATTTTTAATTGCAGAACAATGTCGAGAAATTAAAGTCAAACCAGAAAGTATTATTTTAGAACCTTCTGGAAGAAATACAGCTCCGGCAATCATAATATCAGCCTTACATGCTCTAAAAAAAGATAAAGAAGCACTTTTAATTGTCCTTTCATCCGATCATATTATTTCAAATGAATCTCAATTCTTCAAAGCTATAGAATGTGGTAAGGAGTATATTCAACAGGGAAATTTAGTCACCTTTGGAGTAGTTCCTGATAGGCCTGAGACGGGTTATGGTTATATAAAAGTAAATGAAAGAACTAATATCGACAACTTAAAAGGAAGAAAAATAATAGAATTTTTTGAGAAGCCAAATATAAAGGATGCAAAGAATTTTGTTGATGATGGAAGATATTTTTGGAATAGTGGAATATTTATGTTTAAGGCATCAGTAATAGTTCAAGAATTTAAAAAATTGTCAGCCCCCAATGCTGAATATATAGAAAATTCTTATGAAAAAAGCAAAAAAGATTTAGACTTTTTAAGAATTGATAAGGATTCATTCTCAAAATGTGAAAGCATCTCAATAGATAAAGCTGTTCTAGAAAAAACAAATTTGGGTATAGTTATTCCTATAGATAAAGGATGGAGTGACATTGGAAGTTGGTATTCCTTATGGAAAAGTTCTAAAAAAGATTTAAATAATAATCATTTGAAGGGAAATATTTATCTGGAAAAAAGTTCAAATAATTACATAAGAAGCGAAAATAGGCTAATTGTCGTTTTGGGCATTAATAATAGTGTAATAGTTGAAACTGATGATGTTGTATTCGTAGGCGATATAAATAAATCACATGAAATCAAAAGAATAGTTAATAGGTTTAGAGAAAAAAAGATTCCCGAGTGTGATTCTCATAGTAAAGTTTTTAGGCCTTGGGGAAACTATAAATCTATGTTGCAGGGACATAGATGGCAAGTAAAGATGATTTCTGTAAAACCTGGGGCTTCTTTATCTCTTCAAATGCATCACCATAGAGCAGAACATTGGATAGTAGTTAAGGGAACTGCAAAAGTAGATATGGATGGTGTTAACAAATTATTAACTGAGAATGAGAGTATTCATATTCCAGTAGGAAGCAAACATAGATTATCTAATCCTGGTAAATTATCATTAGAGTTAATTGAAGTACAAAGTGGCCCTTATTTAGATGAAGATGACATCATAAGATTTAATGATGAGTATGGTCGTGCTTAGCAAGCCTTATTTTTACTATTTGAAATTTCATGATTTTATTTCTCTGAACTTTTTAATATTTCAGAGTATATTTTAAAATATGATTTTGACTGTTTCTCTGCGGTAAACAAGTTTTCGGCACGTTTTTTTGCATTTCCCCCCATTTTTATTGCCAACTCCTTGTTATCAAGCAGTTTTAACATTGCATCTCTTAAATCTTTAGGACAGCCAGGTTTTACAACTAAACCAGTTTCATTATGTTTATTTACAAAAGAAGTTCCAGTTCCAATTTCACAGGAAATTAAGGGATTGCCAAAGTAAGCGGCTTCTAGTAATGCAATACCAAATGCTTCGGTCCTTAGATTTGATGGAAAAATAAAAGCGTAGCATGCGCTCAATAATGCACATTTATCTTCTTTGGAGACTTTCCCTAAGAATTTAATATTAGTAATTGATTTTGATTTCGCATATTTAGAAAGTTCTTTGTCAGCTGCCCTTGTTCCAGCAAAAATCAGTTTAATATTTGTATCCTCAATAGCTTTAAGTGCTACTTTTAATCCTTTATAGTATCTTTGTGCACCAACAAATAAAAAGAACTTCATACCTAATTTCTTTTTCCAATAATCTATTTTTTCTTTTGTGGGATTTTCATAATCCTTAGCTGATAGACCAATAGGAACTATTTCAACTTTAGAAGAGTATCTTTGAAGAATTTCACTTGTGGCATAGTAATTAGGAGAAGTGGCAATTATTTTATGTGATCTCTTTAGAAAAAAATGTTTTAGCGGATTATAGATAACTTCTAGATTTTTTTGTCTTAAAATGTCTGAATGATAAGTTACTATATAGGGTTTATTGGTAAAACTAAAAATTTGCAAAAGGTCACCAAAAGGATGAGGGTAATGATGATGAATAATATCTACATCACGTGATAATTCCTTGAATTTAAAAAAAGCTTGTAGTGAAAATCCAGTACTGCCTTTATATATATCCTCTTTAGCATGATGAACATTATAACCTTCTAACTTTATGGGATGATTAGATGGACTTCTTGATAATGAAAGAACTTCATTCTTTACTCCAAATGCCGAAATTGATTTACATAAAGTATCAATAAACTTTTCGACTCCACCCATGCTTTCTGGAAAAGATCTCTTGTAAACATGTAAAATCTTCATTTGTTCATTTATTAAATTAGATTCAATATGTTTGCTTAAGAGCAAAAGCTTTTAATTAGCACTGAATATATTATTTATTTTAATACTTAATCTAAACTTTACTTTTTAGTAAAGAATTATTGTATAAAATTAACTTAATATTAAATAATTTTTTTCAAAGTCATTTATTGATAATTTCAATCCTGTATATAAATCTATTTTAGGAGCCCATCCAAGTGCTCTTATTTTACTATTATCAAGAATTTTTCTTGGAGTACCATCAGGTTTGTCTTTATCCCATGCAATTTCGCCTTTAAATCCAACCAAATCAGCAATTATTTCGGAAAGTCTTTTTATAGAAATTTCATTTCCACTCCCTGCATTTAACCAAGCTACTTTTTTTGAAGAGTCATTTTTTGAAATTGACCAATTATTTAAAGTGAAAATGCAAGCCTCAGCTAAATCATCGACATATAAAAATTCTCTAAGGGCGCTGCCCGTTCCCCAACATACTACTTTAGATTCTTTTTTTTGTTTTGCGTTATAGAACTTGTTAATTAAGGCTGGTATTACGTGACTGGTCTTTGGATTGTAGTTATCCCCAACACCATAAAGGTTGCATGGCATCAAACAGATAGCATTAAATCCATATTGAGAATTTAATGCTTCACAAAGTTTAATACCTGCTATTTTGGCAATAGCATAACATTCATTAGTTGGCTCAAGTTCACCACTTAACAAATACTCTTCTTTGATAGGCTGTTTTGAGAATTTTGGATATATACAACTACTCCCTAGAAATAAAAGTTTTTTTACACCATATAATCTTGATGCTTCAATTATGTTTGTCTCAATTTTTAAGTTCTCAAAAATGAATTCATAAGGTTTCGAAGAGTTGGCTAATATACCTCCAACTTTTGCGGCTGCAATAATAACTATTGAAGGTTTGTTTAATTTAAACCAATCTTTTACAGATTCAAACTCTAAAAGATTTAATTCTGACCTTTGAGGACAAAGTAATTTTCCTCCAAGTTTTATATTCCCATATCCTTGGTTGGTTAGCAATTTTTTTATTGCACCACCAACCAATCCATTACTTCCAGCAATAAAGATTTTTTCGTTAATTTCCATCATAAATTTTTCAATTCTAGGACTTCGGATTTGACCATCTCATCTACTAACTCTTCTAAGGAGATTTTCGGTTTCCAGCCAAGTATTTCTTTTGCCTTTGTGGCATCACCTCTTAATTCATATACTTCAGTAGGTCTATAATATTTTGGATCAATGCGGATAACAATTGCACCAGTATCGGATCTACGGCCAACTTCCTCAATACCCTCATTTTCCCAAACTATACCATTCTTTTCTCCATTAATATTCCAACCTAAGGCGTTTGCAGTTAACTCACAAAATCTTCTAACAGTTTCCATCCTTCCTGTTGCAATTACAAAATCATCAGGTTTATTTAACTGCAGCATTTTCCATTGCATTTCTACGTAATCTTGTGCATGACCCCAATCTCTTTTTGAATTAAGATTGCCTAAATATAAACAGTTTTCTAGACGAGAATTTATTCTCGCGAGTCCACGAGTTATTTTTCTAGTTACAAAAGTCTCACCTCTTCTTGGACTTTCATGATTAAATAAAATACCGTTACATGCATAAATACCATATGCTTCTCTATAGTTGACTGTTATCCAATACGAATATAGTTTTGCTACTGCGTAGGGGCTCCTAGGATAAAAAGGTGTATTTTCTGTTTGTGGCGATTCTTTTATNAGTCCATATAATTCGCTTGTGCTNGCTTGATAAAATTTAGTTTCTTTTTCTAATCCTAAGATTTTTATTGCTTCTAGTATTCTTAAAGTCCCAATNGCATCACTATTAGCAGTATATTCNGGAGTTTCAAAACTNACTGCAACATGACTTTGAGCNCCTAAATTATAAATTTCGTCAGGTTTAACTTTTTGAATTATTTTTATAAGATTTGTACTATCTGTTAAATCTCCATAATGAAGAATGAATTTAGAGTTGTCGACATGAGGATCTTGATATAGGTGATCAATTCTTGAAGTATTAAAGCTGCTAGATCTTCTTTTTATNCCATGAACCTCGTAATTTTTTTCTAAAAGAAATTCTGCTAAGTAACTTCCATCTTGNCCTGTTATCCCNGTTATTAATGCCTTTTTCATTAAATACNTCTATATACTTCTAAGATTACATTAAATCTGCAAAGAAGATGAATCTTTTTTACNAAATATAAAATTAATCAAAAAATTAATTNTTCATAATTANTTGTAGATATTTTTATTANATGATTTCTAGTAAAAATTTTCTCCATAACCCTCGAAATTAAAACTATTTATTTTAAAGTTTAATCCACCAGTTTTTGTTTCTTGATTGTANTATAAACCTATTGAATAGGCTCTTCTATTCCANGTTAAGTCATACTTAGTATTAAAGAATTTTTTGTATTTTAAAGAGTTTACGTCAANATTATATTCAGTTTTATAGTCTATAGTTAAAGGTCCAATTATCTGTTGTTTGAAATTAAATTCAACTGTATTGTTATCTGCTGATTGATCAAATCCGAAGGGGCTAGTACCATTTGCGAATGTTNTTTTTTGATAAATACTAANNTTAGTATAGTCAAGTATCTTTTTTTTAAAGTCACCTAAAGTTAATTCAGGACCTACCTTAAAAATNAGTAGATCTTGATAATTATTATCGCCATATCTATAAAGATCAACTTTTGTTTGTGCGTTTATATTTAATCTTTTTGGAATTATTTCAGGACTATAAATATTATCATTATTAATAAAGTTATTTTTTTTTGGATTCCATACAGGGTATGAATGGCTCCTTTCTAAAAAGATATTTAATCTTTCCNTATTAATAATTTTTAGAGAGTCTACTCTATCTGAGGACTGATAGTCTCCATAGCTAGCTGCAATGGTTGAGGATTTATNAACNTTATTGTCTGTCCATTTATTTGATTTTATTATTTTNAATCCATATGCACTTATTATTTCTTTTTCACCAAGAGAGCCATTCCAAACCTTATCCCTATAATTTCCAAAAAATGAAAATTTAGTTTCTTTTTTTGAATTAAGTCCATTTTTAGAATATAAAATTGTATAAATTTCTGATTTATTAATAAAACTTTTTTTGAATTTATCTAATTCAAGAGAATTGAGAGAAAAGTCAGAATTNAAATTNAAATTTTTAAAATTTGTTTTAAAATTGCCNTCTAATCCAAAATAATCTAAAAATTCAATATCTCTTTCGGACTTTGCCGCAAGTATTGATTCGTTTTTNTTACTAAAACTGGAGGTTTTATNTTTTAATGCTCTTTGTAAATAAAATTCTTTTTTTATATTTAATCTTGCATTATTTTTATTTCCGAAATATTGCGGATCGAAATTTCTTGTTAAGAAGAATCCATCTTTTGCATCCTTGTCATAACCAAATCCCCATCTAAAAAGAGAATCCTCATCAATTTTATATCTTCTTGGACCTGTAGGAATAAATAACTTATTATCTAAAACTATAGTGCTCCATCTTGATTTTATAATAATTTCTCCGTCCAAATTTATAATTCTAAAACCATTATTTTTAATAACTAGTTGAGGCTTATTAAATGGGTCATTTGTTAATATTAATTTCTCTGAAAACCACTCATTATTATTTATATCAATTCTATTTGTTTTAAATCTCCATTCTTGTGGATCATTCAGTTCCAATATAAATTTCTGGGAGGAAACTTTTTTAACTAAAGTTCCTTCTTCTTTTAAGTCAAGTTCTTCAAATCCTAATTTACTTGTACTATTTAATTTTACATTTTTAATTTTTGTATCTTCAAATATTTCTTCATTAATTGTATTATCTATTTCTTTACTTATTTTAAGAGTTTCTAAAGAATCAAAGTTAATTGATCCATAAACATCTTTAATAAATCCTTTTTGATTTGTTAAATCATAATCTAACTCAGAAGCTTCAAAAAATTGCTCATTAGAAATGAATCTTATATTTCCAAAGAGTGATATTTTCTCAAATCTCAAATTATATTCAAATTTATCAGCTACTAGGATAGAATTTCCATTCTGAATTACGACATTTCCTTCGGCTATAATATTATCTTGAGTACGTAATTGCTTATCAGAGATTATCTGCAAATTATTTAATTGACTTGGATTTTTATTTGAAAAATCTTTTATATTATTTGCCAATAGATAAATAAATTTATTAATCTCTAATTGAAGATTTCCATTCTTTGATAAATTTGTATTAGTTTTGCTTTTTACAGTTATATNACTTAAATCTTTTTGATTATGAGACTTTATTTGTCCGAGAGTATTTGTTTGTAAACAATTTAATATTAAAAAACTTATAAATGTTGCATGTTTAATTTTCAAAAATGCATACCTATTATTTGACAACTATTCTAAACTAAAATTTTAAACTAAACAAATAATGTCAGTTTTAAAAGACTAAAAATAATTAAGCTTAAGAAGAAAAAACATTTCTTCTTTTTTGGATTAAAACTTTAAATTACTTTTTACTCTATTACCATTTTTGGAATTAATTTCGAAACCACTTCTATTTGTAAACAAAATCAATTCATCCCCTATAACATTTTCAATTAAGAAATTTTCAGATTCATAATTCTCAATCTTTACGTTACCTTTTAGATATATTCTTGATTGATCTTTTTCATAAATGAGCTTATCGGATTTTGCACTTAAATTACTTTCGTTATTAATTATTACATTCCCAAAAGCTTCAAATATTCCATCNTCACTTTGTGTTTGAGTATCTGAAGTAATTGTATAATTATTTTTTTGATTTGCTAAAATACTTTTAGTAGATAGGTTAAAAATTGAATTTGTAATTAAGAAAAATATTAAAAAAATTTTTGAATTGTTCATTTTTTTTTATTTAATATTTATTATTATTAGAAATATTAGAAAAATTTTAACAATACAATTTTAATAAAAATTAAGAAAAAAACTACACANAATATTACTATATGTAATATGAAGAGAAATGTCTTAGTTACTGGAGCTGCAGGATTTATTGGTGCTGCAATAGCAAAAAGATTAATATTGAATGGAGATATAGTTGTAGGAATTGATAATATTAGTCCATATTATGATATTTCTTTAAAAAGAAAAAGATTAAAAGAAATAGAGGATTTATCCTTAAAAAATATAAATTGGAATTTTTATAAAACCTCCCTTGAAGATTATGATTCTTTATACAAAGTTTTCGATAAACATAAACCGGAAATAGTCATTAATTTAGCAGCTCAAGCTGGAGTTAGATATTCACTAAAAGATCCTAATTCTTATATACAAACTAACTTAGTTGGTTTTGGAAATATAATGGAGTTAGTAAAGTCTTTTTCGGTCCAAAATTTCATTTATGCTTCAAGTAGCTCAGTTTATGGAGGAAATACAAAACTTCCCTATAGCGAGAGTGATCCTGTTAATCATCCTGTAAGTTTATATGCTGCCACAAAAAGATCTAATGAGGTTATTGCACATGCATACAGCCATATTTATGGAATCCCTTCTACTTGTTTAAGATTTTTTACAGTATATGGCCCATTAGGTAGGCCAGATATGGCTCCAATGATTTTTGCTAATTCAATTCTTAATTCTGAACCTATAAAGGTTTTTAATTATGGAAAGATGAGTAGGGATTTTACTTATATTGATGATGTGGTAGATTCAATATTTAAATGCTCTTATAAAAAAGCGAGCTCAAATAATTCTTTTGATAGCAATGATCCTGATCCAGCCTCTTCAAAAGCTCCTCATATTATTTTAAATATTGGTAATAGTACATCTGTTAAACTTTTAAAGTTTATTGAAATTCTAGAGGTTAATCTTGGGAAAAAAGCTATAAAAGAGTTTCACCCNATTCAGCCAGGAGATGTTGTTAATACTTTTGCTGATTCTTCAAATCTNAAAAATTGGATAAATTTCGCTCCAANAATNACAATTGAAGAAGGACTTTCCAAATTTGCTAAATGGTATAAAGATTATTATGGTTATTAGTTATAAATATATGAAAATTATTTTTCTATAGAAATAAAATTTCATTAAACTTTTTGAAAAAAATTTAAAAAAAAAATGAAAAATATCTTAATTACAGGGGGCGCTGGTTTTATAGGAAGTCATATTTGTTTGACTTTGTTGGAAGCAGATTACAATATATATATTGTTGACAACTTCTTAAATGGTTCAAAAAAAGTCTTTGATTCTATAAAAAAAATAATTAAAAGAAAGGCTAATTTTGATATCAATAGGCTAAATATTTTTGATGGAGATATTAGAGATGAGGATTTTTTAAATGGAGTTTTTGAAGAAGCCTCTAAAAATGGTAAATCTATTGATGGGGTAATTCATTGTGCAGGATTAAAAGCTGTAAGAGAATCTATTGACGATCCTCTTAGTTACTGGGATACAAATGTCTGCGGTTCAATAAATCTTTTGAAAGTAATGAATAAAAATCAGTGCAGAACAATTCTATTTAGTAGTAGTGCGACAGTTTATGGGAAATCAAGTCAAATCCCTTTCAAAGAATATTCAAGTTTAAAACCCATTAATCCTTATGGAGAAACAAAATTCACTGTAGAGCGTATCCTAGAAAATCTTTTTGAATCTTTAATATCAAAGTGGCAAGTTGGATACTTAAGATATTTTAATCCTATAGGAGCCCATCATTCTGGTTTGATTGGTGAAACTCCCTCTTACAATCCACAAAATATTTTCCCACTGATATGTAAAGTGGCTGCAGGTCTAAAAGATAAATTATATATATATGGTAATGATTGGCCAACTAAAGATGGCACTTGTCATAGAGACTATATACATATAATCGATTTATCAGTTGCTCATAAAAAAGCAATTGATTATTTATTTGTAAACACATCATCTAAACTAATACTTAATGTTGGTACAGGTAAATCAAAAAGTGTATTAGATTTAATTAACATTTTTGAAAAAGTTAANNAANTTAAAGTAAATTACGAATTTGCAGATAGAAGAGATGGAGATATTGCTTTATCTTTAGCAGACACNAATAAGATTTCAAAAATTCTANATTGGANGCCTGAGAAAACTATTGAAGATATGTGTAGGGATGGCTGGAGATGGCAAAAAAATATNTTAAATNAATAANAAAANTTCAAGATTTAAATATTTTGAGANAGTTTTNTCTANTAAATCATTAGTGTTTTATTTTNTTNNAATTGANAANNTCTGTTTTANTAATTTATAAATAANATACTTATACNANTTNTCTATTGATCCGTNCCATCNCCNACTCTCCATANATTAAGNTTTGTATTTCTTATCTTACTNGGTTCAATTATTGACCTTGAGTCAAATACCCAAGCGGGTTGNACCATCCTTTTTGATACATCTTCCCAATCAATATTTTTATATTCATCCCACTCAGTAAGCATTAAAACTGCATGTGCTTCATCAAATATATTAAGACTTTTACTAAATTTCCAACTCCCATTTTTGTAAAGAAGTCTATGTTCTTTAACATTCTTAAATTCTTTTATTTGTTTCATTTGTAAGTCTTTTTCTATTTGTATTTCATTAACTTTAGGATCATGTATTGTGATTTCTGCACCTTCATCTATTAAAGATTTACATATTTGGATTGCTGCAGATTCCCTAGTATCGTTTGTATTTGCTTTGAAAGCAAATCCTAATATTACTATTTTTTTGCCTGTTACTGTTCCAAATAGTTTCTTTACAATTAATTCAGTTATTCTGTTTTGATGCCAATTATTTAGGTTTACAACACTTTCCCAAAATCTAGCGACTTCATCAAGACCAAAGTATTGTGATAAATATACAAGATTTAGAATATCTTTTTTGAAACAACTTCCTCCGAAACCTGGTCCTGAATCTAAAAATTTTGATCCTATTCTACTATCAGTACCAATAGCTCTTGCAACCTCTCTGACATCTGCACCTGTTGCTTCACATAAAGCAGCTATTGAATTAATAGAGCTAATTCTCTGGGCTAAAAATGCATTAGCAGTTAATTTTGCAAGTTCACTACTCCAAATATTTGTGAAAAGTATCTTTTCTTTAGGAACCCATTTGGTATAGATTTCACTTAGAGAATTCATTGCCTCTAAGTTGTCTCCTCCTATTAAAACCCTATCAGGTTTTTCTAAATCTATGATGGCACTTCCNTCNGCTAAAAATTCAGGATTAGATAAAACATTAAAACTTTTGCTTCCTCTATCACTATCTAATTCAGTTGATCTAAGAATACTTTGTATAACTTCTGCAGTTCTTACTGGTAAGGTGCTTTTTTCAACAACTATTGTATGGCCTTTTGAGTACTTTGCAACTTGTCTAGCACTTTCCTCAACCCATTTTAGATCACTAGCTTTACCTGCTCCTAAACCTTTTTTTTTAGTAGGAGTATTTACTGAAATAAAAACCATGTCAGCATTCTTAATTTTTTCTTTTACTAAATTAGAAAAATGTAAGTTTACCCCTCTACATCTTTTTACTATTTCAGCTAGACCAGGTTCATAAATTGGTAAATTTTTTAAATTTTTGTCATTCCACTTTTGGATTCTTTCTTTATCAATATCTACCACCTCAACTTTAATATTAGGACATTTATCAGCAATAACCGCCATGGTTGGACCCCCTACATAGCCAGCACCAATACAACAAATATTATTTACTTTCATAACTTAATAATTAGTTTAAAACTGTTTTGTTTAATTAATTTCTTATCTTATTAAGAATTTAAATAAATTATATCCTAATAAAGAATCTNCCTTTTTAAAAAATATAAATTTTTGAAATTATCTTTATCAAAAGTGGTATTTAATAAAACTATTTAATTATTTTGCTTATTTAATCTGGCGTTAAAAACCGTCTTGATTGTTTTAAAAAGAATTAGAATATCTAATAAAAAAGATATATGATTAATGTAGTAAATATCATAACTTAATTTGTTTTTGGTATCATCAACGCTCGATCCATATGGATAATTAACTTGCGCCCAGCCACTAATTCCAGGTTTTAATATATTTCTAAATTTATAGTAAGGAATTGTGTTTAAAAGTCTTTCTTCAATTTCTGGCCTTTCTGGTCTTGGTCCAATTAAACTCATTTGTCCTCTGATTACAGAAATAATCTGGGGTAGTTCATCCAGTCTAGTCGATCTTATTATTTTACCAACATTGGTAATCCTCTTATCTTCTTTATTTGACCATTGTGCTCCANTCCTTTCAGCATTTTTAATCATACTTCTNAATTTATAGATTCTTATTTTTTTNCCTTTATATCCAGTTCTTATTTGTGAATAGATAATTGGACCTCCATCTTCTAAATAAATACACAAAGATATTAANATTGATATTGGCAAAGTTAGAAATAATATTAAGAAACTAATTAATAAATCACCAATTCTTTTAACTCTTATTTGATAATTATTTTCTGTAGACTTAAGTTTCTCTAGTAGTTGGGATTTGTTTTCAATAAGGCTTGTTGGTACACGGTGAAATTTTTTTTCAAACCAATTTAGTAAATCTTCAATAATTATTCCCTTTAGTTTNAGTTTGAAAATTTGATCAATATTTTGTTGATTTATTAATAAAAAATCTTCAATAATTATTCCTTGAAAATTATTAATATCAATAGATTTAATATTATTCTTATTAGAAAGCCAAAATATAANTTCTCCTCTGTTAATTAATGTCTCTTTCATAATTTCTCTATATTTTTTATTAGTACCATAAAAAACCCAATCTTTTTTTTGATCATAAATATTTTTATTTATTATTCCAAAATTAAATTGGAATATAGTACTAACTATTNCAATATAAATGGATGATCTTATAAAAAAATTACNTAACTCTTTTAAATCAGTATTAAAAATAATTACATCATTCCATAAAAATAATAATGGATAGCCCCAATTTATAAATAGGTAAATGAAATTGCAAAGAAAAAGTAAAAATATTGATTTTATAAAGATTTTACTAATATTTGCAAAAGATATCTTTCTAGTTTTTTCATATCTTCCCAAAATGTAGCTTACAATTATCCAAAAAAAAGCAAGGGTATTTGTAACTAATTGATTTGGTGAAGCTTCAAATTCATATTGGTAAATAAAATTGTATAAAAAAGTACATATTAAAAAATCTACTATGGCTGCAATTAAAACACTTCTTCTACTTATTATCCATGGGATATTTTTCTTCATGAATATCTTAATTCTCAGATTGTTATTATATTACATTGAAAGATATGAGGAATTNATTAGGTTATAAACTAAAAAATTTACACAATTACATTTACTATTTTTAAAGCTTGAAGTATGAGATAATATCGTTATATCATANACACTGATGTATTTATAAATTATCCAATTTCTTTGGTGCAATTTAGAGAATTTGTAGAAATATTATGATCAAAAACTTTTTATTATTTAGAGATAATATTTTTTTTAAAAGGATTTATTCTATAAGGAAATCTGTTTTCGCATACTCTTTAGCTAGTTTTTTTGATATTGCTGTTATTCTCTTTATTTCCTCTGTCTTAAGTAAGATTACTTCAGATAAATTTGTTGGTAACTTTTTCCCATTCATAATTCTTTGCTTTACTCTTATAGNCATTCGAACAATATTTGTATTTTTATTGAGAAAGTATGCATTTACGAAAATCTTTTTAAAAAAATCAAGAGATGAAAAGTATTTTGTAAATAGTTTTATTCAGAATAGAATCAATCAGNATTTTAATACTAATAATGATTTGAAATTATTTAAAGAAAAAATTATTAATTCCTCTAATTTAGCCGCAATAAATTTTGATATTCCCTTTTTCTCCGTAGTTGCAGAATTACTCTTTGCATTTGGAGGAATCATAATTTTATTAAATATATTTGGAATAAAAATATTATTATTTAATTTACCAGTTTTTNTTATCTTGATTGTNTTCTCAAAANTTGTATCAAGAAATTTGAGAAGATTGGGAANAAATATTTTAAANTATACTGAGAAAAGGNTAATTACAATNGATAATATTTCNGAAATAGCNATTGAGCTATCAGCTTTANAATATCCTGANAAATTNGTTGACTATTTTTCAAANATAAATTTNCCTTTTAATNAAATTTTAAGTCAAGAAANAGTAANATCAAATANGACTCAAATATATACAGAATCTGCTTCCTTTATTATTATTTTAACTTGCGTTATATGTTTAATTACCAACATAACACAAACATCACTTGCTAATTCTGCAACAAGTTTAATAGTTTTATCAAGATTAGTTCCAAGTTTTACTAGATCAGTTTACTTTATTACGCAACTACAATTTGGGGTGCCTTCTGTAAGGGAGTTATCTAGAATGTATAACTATTAATGTGCAATAAATGATATTAAATATGTTTGGCCCAAGCGGCTCAGGAAAAACAACTCTTGTTCGTAAACTTTTAGAACAAAATCAAACTCAATTGTTTTTTAACAAGTTCGCTANNAATNAAATTNAAGATTTTNATAATTCAAAAATTTCAATTTCTTTAATTCCATTACCNTTATTTCGAGGAACTGTTAAAGAATTTTTTGATATATTTTTTATAAATTTAAATACTTTATTNAATCTTGAAAAAGAACTTAAGGATTTATCAGATTCTATTTTTGATGAAATTAATGATAAGAAGTCATTAGAAAAAATATCCTTTAGAAGGATTGAAACATTTAGTGCCGGAGAAATGAGAAGATTATTCATATTAAAATCATTATTAGTAGATTCCAATTTCATAATTATTGATGAGCCTTTTTCAAATACTGATGAAAAAAAATGGAATATAATTTATAAAGCTATAAATATTCAATCTAATTCTATTTTATTATCCCATTTATCATTAGATAATTTGTTTTTTTCAAATACAAATAATTTAAGTATTCATATTGATCAAGCATATGATAATTTATAATTTTTTTATATCTAGAAAAAATCTATCTAATTTTGAAGTTTTTATCTCAAATTCATCTCTACCAAAACTACTATTAATTTTAAAATATAGTTTACTAAAAATTCTTTTTATAAAATTGCGTGAATCAAAAATGCTTTGATGCTTATACAAGCAACCCCTAAGAGGAAGCACATCAGCCCCAATTAATTTAATTGAATAATATCTTATTAGTGCATCACCCCATCTGAAATTATATATTCCTTTTTCTCTAATTATATATTTAAGAATTTTTGTATATAGATCTTTTTTTATCCATTTTAATTTAATTACTTCAAAATTTGTATAATATAATTTCGGTTTTAATGTAGCTTCTTGGCAAATATCCAGATAATTTTTTGTTAAATAATTTATTGATTTGTTTTTTTTGCAAAAATTGTATAAACAATTGCCAAAACCTAACGATACGCTTTTATCTTCAAGTTGTATTGTCGTATAAATATATCCATAATCTGCTTTAATGTTTTGAAGATTATAAATAAAACTTTTTCTAACATCCAAGAAAAAAGAG
>PAHA01000034.1 GCA_002711215.1 Flavobacteriaceae bacterium | reverse complement strand
CACAATCTAAGATTGTTTTTTCAAAAGGAATTGGCTCCCAATTAAAAATTTCTTTTGTCTCTGCGTTATTAGAGCTAACAGTGTTTCCAACTATAGGAACCATTCCCTTAGCTTCCCTATCAAAAAGACTCATTAATTTTATCATAAATATTGGTGCCTTTTTTGTTCTAACCTTATTATAACCATTCTCCTTCAGTATCTTTGCTATATCCATAAATGAATATGCTCTTGATGTGGTTGGTATTAATCGTTTACCATTAGCTTTTTTTTCTGTCATCGCAAGCACATGGAGTTTTGCAAGATCCCTTACATCAGACATTGGTATCCCTGCTGGTGGAATCATTGACATTTTAAAATGTCCTGTTAACATTTGATGAACTCCTCTTAGAGAAAATCCCCTTATATTGCCAGTTAAGGAAGGTCCATATATACCTCCAGGGCACATAACAGCCATCTCTATTGAAAAATCATCAGATTTATTATTATAAAATTCCCATGCAGCTTTTTCACCAAGAGTTTTTGCTTTAATATAAGTATTAATATTTTTTGAATTAGGGTCTGTCCAATCTTTAGAATCGACCATTCCAGTATCTTGGTTGCTATCGTATGCCACACCCATCATAGTAACTGCACTGGATGTTAAAACAATTCGTTTAACTTTTGCTTTTTGGGAAAATTTTAGGGCGCGCATGGTTCCTTCACGTATAGGTTCAATATATTCATTTTCATTTTTTGGTTCTTTAACAGAAAAAGGCGCAGCTACATGTAAAACATATTTACAGCCTTCAACAGCATTTTCCCACCCATCATCATTCAGAAGGTCAAGTTTAACAAATTCTAATTTTTCACCAGGGTCAACTTCTTTTTTTAGACCATTTAATATTTCACTTTTCTTATTAAGATCACGAACTGAACCTCTTACATAGTAACCATTTTTTAATAGTTCTAAAGCACAATGATGACCTAAAAAACCTGAAACTCCGGTTACTAATACTTTTTTCATTNAATNAAATTTTTAANGATTAAATATAATTAATGCTTTGGTTATATCTAAATATTTACTCAATTGANNCTATTAAAAANCAATTCTGCAAAACCCACCCTACTNCTGTCAGTAAATAGGGCATCAAAAGTTTTCANAAAAAANTTATAATGGGGAGTTTTTGCAGAGGTTTAGTGGTNAAAAANTGGCAAATCAGTAATTAGGTAATATGTAAANTTATATTATATAATATATTTAGTTAACATTGTTAGTTACTGTAAANAATTTTTTAATTAACAACATTTTTTCTTTTTGAATTTATTTTTTGCAGCCTTAAATAGCGTNTAACCCATTACAGCGTAANGATAGTTTTTGACGGCAAAACGAAGTAGTCTGAACATAAATGTTGAATAATTTAAAATTTATTGTTGAAATCGTTACATTAAGTTNTATCTTTTTGAATTACCCTTCCCATAATAATTTGTAATTATGATGTAATTTTTTTGAGCTATTATTTCGAAATTATTTATAAAAAAATATTTGTAATCATCAATTGAATCTTCATAACCAAAATAACCTCTACTTAAGTAAATCTTATTACNATCCCTTTTTAATAATTCAATCNATTCACCTGGTTCTGCCACACCGCCATTTTTNCTTGCAAAGTAAAATTCACCTTTTCCACTTGACCAATTTAATTGNATTGATAAACACTCAGCTTCTCCCTTCTCTTTAATTCCCTCATGACAATATTTACCATAAGGGTATATCATCTCAGATTCTGATATCTCATCATTTAAATTTCCCTCATACTTTNTTAAGAATCCATCAAATACATATCCTATTATATCAAAACCATTTATCTCNACCCACTCCCCAGTAATTTCTTTAGTTATACCAGTTTGTTTATNAGTATCATTTATTGTTAGTTTTTTGCCAGTGTATGTATGATTTGATTGTAACTATTTGCTTNTGCAATAATAAGCCAGCTTTAGCTGAATTTAAATTNGGCGCTACACGCACATTTAAACCACCCTCAGCTGAAACATAATATTTCTGACCAAAAGAAAATAAAGGAACTATNAATAAAAGAAGTAGAAACTCTTTCATATTACTAATATAACAAAACCTACAAAAGGGTATAAATTCAATANTATTTGAATTATTTTCAACGCTCNNCCTTGTGATTCTTTAACGCATAAGATTCTTTTTCATTTTACAAATAAAGTGCAAGGATTTATTAAAATCGTCCCAATAAATATCCTACTAAAAAAGATATAAGCACTAAGACTCTCATTTCAACACCTAAACCTTTCGCAATTGAATCAACTGTATTTAAAACAGNATTTTTAATTTTTTCAAAATCCATAATATAAAACTATAAATTTTAGNAGTATAAAAGCATGAATTCCAAACATAATCCATTANTTAATTCCCTAAAATAATTTTCTTTAATGCAGCAGCTTTTTTGTTATACTCCTCTTGAGTTAAAATACCAGAGTCCAATAATTCTTTTAGTTGCTTAATTTCTTTAATTGCTTTGTCTTTAAAATTTTCCTTTTCAGACGAGNGAATCTTTACAACAGACTGCGGATTATTTTTTAAATCGGTTTTAGTTCTTGGAATTGTAATTTTATTTTGATCATTAGATTCNTAAANTCTATTTGAATCGTAAACCAATCTNAATTTTAGGATTGCTTTAGGGAAAGGGCTGNTNGTTTGTTCTGTTTTTTCAAANCCTATAACCTCTAATTCTGCATTTTTTTCTTTNGCAAANTCTTCAGCTTTTCCTAACGCTTTAGTTTTCAATTTTTCNGTATTTGATCTTTGTAAAAACCNATTTTGTCCACTAAATCCANTCTTTCCGNTTATACTTGATTGGTAAACATCATTTCCAATATNANTAATATAAACTTTTCCTTTTTTTGTTTTTCTTTCCTTCTCTTGTCCAAAAGAAACAAGAGGAACAATTAATAAAATAAGTATTATTAGCTTTTTCATGTAATTGATTTNAAAAACAATATACCAATTCTTGATAACACCTGTAAGTCTTAAAATTCGAAAAAAACCCTCAGTAATTAACAATTACAAAAAGTTTAGGCTNTTGGTATTTCAAGTAATCAAATTTTGNTTATAATCAAGAATAACTTTTGTCATTATCAATTTGTTTTTAATATTTTTTCTAATGAATCTCTTATTTGAGTTAATAGGACAATATTTTTTGGTGTCTCAACAGTTTCTTCNTTTATATCTTCAGATTTTCTTTTTAATGNGTTGAAAAATTTTACAATTATAAATATGGTGAATCCTACTATGATGAAATCCACTAGTGTATTAATTAATAAACCATAATCAATTGAAACTTCACTTAATTCTGAATTACCCGCCCTTAAAATTATTTTTTTTTGTTGAAAGCTAACCCCTTCAGACAAAAGTGAAAGAGGAGGAAGTAAAATATTTTTAACCAGTACATCCACCACAGAGTTAAATGAAGCACCAATCACAATCCCAACAGCCATTTCAATCATGTTGCCTTTAATGGCAAATTCCTTAAATTCTTTTAAAATATTCATAAATATATTGTTACAATGAGTTACAAAAATAAATTATAGATTTTTAATGGAGTTACTTTTAATCACTTTCATATCACANGTAAATTGTTTAAGCTTGATATNATTGAACATAAATTATTTATNGTCTTTTTATAACTTATACTCACCAGCTGTAAATCATACTCCAAACGATCTGGGAAATTCGAAGATATATCACATTTTAATTAATCATAAAAAAATTATGGNCCTGTAAAATTGAATAATTTAATTATGAGTGAGTTTAAATTAANAGGAACNGAATAAGATCTACTCACTGAAAAAAGTAAANTCAGTAAGTATANAGATTATNNCTACTTGGGGTATAAATCAATGAATGATTATGGGAAATTTNGAATAAGATATATTTGTNTNCAAGACCATCTAAGTAAACCCTTATTAAAAAAATATTAAGGTGAGANAATTAATCTAGATTTACTTTAACTAATAATNAGTTTATTCTTGACTGGATGCTGTAAGATACAATAGAATAANTACTTTAAAGGATTATAGGAGTTTTAATTACCCCTGCCTGTTTTTCGTACTGCAGTTGTTGATTTCATGGAACCACCAATCTTGATTTTTTTTTTGTTTTTATTATTAATAGGNCCTTTAACCTTGCTATTACCAAAAAATTTACTGCTCATTACATATTTTTTATAANTTAAATTTAACAATTTTTTTTTAACAGTTNATTTTCCTGACATNTTATGGNTTGGTTTTTTTAATCTTAATCAANAACGGCACTAAAAAGGTTTATATATTTTAGTGTTATCATAATATGTATATTGTAGTATATATTTTTTTAATGAGAAAGCTAATATTACTTCTAGTTCTATACCTATTGACCNTAGCTTGTAGTAAAAGTGACGACAATACACCGTTGGCTCAANAAAAGTATACAGTCTCTGTTTCAGCCTCAATAGGTGGAAGCGTTAGTACCNCTGGAGGTCAGTATAATGAAAATACAAGTGTTTCAATAACAGCAATTCCTGAAGAGGGGTTTGAGTTTTCAGGTTGGACTGGAACTAGCCTTACTGGTAACCCCATAAGTATAAAAGTAACTTCTAATCAAACTATAAATGCCAATTTCATAAGGTCAATCTACACCCTAACTGTCAATACTGTAGGAAATGGAGAGGTGACCCAACAGGTTATAAATTCGGGAAGAAAAACTGAGGAATACGAATCAGGTAAAACAATTAGGCTTACCGCTACCCCACAAAGTGATTTTTTATTTTATGATTGGGAATATCCTCAAAACTACACAAAAGAAAACAGCTACGAAAACCCCCTTGAGATTGAAATGGACGGATCAAAAACAGTAACTGCCACATTTGAGGTAAAGCTCCCGATTATTGACCCTGACAATACCGATAAAAATAATACGGTTGGAAAATGGAAGATCAGAAAGAAAGGCCCTGGGACCAAACGTTTATCCAGTAAAGCAGCGGATTGTGAGGTTAATGAGATCATATTCCGATCCAATAATACATTTACTATAATTACCGAAACTTCAACTATAACAGGTCGATATACAATCGAAAATGAGAATACAATAAGCTTGTATCAGGGGATTACAAATATTGGAATCCTAACTGAGCTTATTTTAACGGAGAGCTTTTTAACCTTTAACATTGTTCTTACCGGAGTGTGTGACGAGCAATTAGAAGCTGATAGGGATCTAACCTATGATGAGGCAACAGATCCTTTGGCTAACACTTCAGGTTCATCCACTGCAGAATTAGAATCCTCTACTTTAGACATTGAACCCTGTACAATTAAAACTACGATTACATCAAATAATGCCGATCAAACTATAAGCCTTGGAGATTCGATTCAAAATATAACTATCGATGTTACTATTGGCTCAACTTGTACTGAAACACTAAGTGTAAGCTCATCAAATCTTCCCGAGGGAGTAACGGTCAGTCTTGACAACGACCAAATAACAATTGAGGGGACTCCATCTTCGAATTCTGTCGCAAGCTTTGACTACGAAATAATTTTAAATTTAGCTGATCCTGAAGTAATTTTGAATGGTACTATAACAATAGAGAATATAACGACAACTGAGGCAAATTCTAATCAGGGAGAAAACGGAACTGATAATACAGTTTCTACATCAACCGACTTGGGAACAGCAACTTCTGCAATAGACAATTCGATAAACAGTGGACAAACTTTTTTAGAAATATATGATGGTACTTCGTGGAAATTTGATGATCCTACAGCAATATTAACCTTTTCTAATGGGACTTATTTTTGGAACCAATACTTAGATCAAAACGAGACATCCTCAGCCGATAACGAGGGAGAGGCATTTGAGTGTTTGCAGTTAAAAGAAGGTACAAATGACATATCTGGAGTTGAATTAATTTATAATATCCTAATAAATGAACCTAATGAATTATTCTACGAAGTTGTTCTTGAGGGAGAGCGAATACAACAAACAAAAATTACTCCTTCTGGAGAAAATCTTATTTTTACATCTGAGAACGACAATGAAACTTCCACATTAAGAAGTAGTAATGAATCCTACTTTGACTATTGTAATTAAATGAAATTACTCCCAATATCCAGATTTATAAACAAAGTCAGTTGACAATTCCTAACTGGTACTAATTATACAACAGTATTAACTTATAAATTAAACAATTATCGTTACATCATGAATTAATAGCAAATATGTCATGGGATTTTGCGAATTGGCTCAATTTGAGGTTCAAATTCATCTATAACTTTTAAAATTATAGAAAATCTAAACTTTATCGTTGATAGAAATGGAAACGCCTTGTGTCTAAAACAGTACAATCTGCTGTTGCCAATGACTTGATCAGTAACTTATCCAACAATGGCGCTATTAATGATCTGTCTCCTTGACAAAAAAACCGAAGCAACCAGATTACTTTCAATTTAATTTATGATGATATGTATGGAGTTATTAAAAAAGACAAAAGCATAAAGCCAAAATCTATTATTTAAACCTGCCATTCAATCGAGGCAAGATTTAAATTCTAGTTTTCAATGAAATTTTTGATGATGTTTTTTGGTATTTCAAAAAATGGATCAAAACCATGACCTGCCCCCTCAAGTTTATAATGAACCACTTGACCTTCTAAATATGAAAATCTGTATATGTTTTCATATTCCGAAGAAGGTGCTTTTATTTGATTACCCCTGTAACCCATCGCATTCGCCCAAATAAAAGCAACATCTTCCGTATTTAGAAAATTGTAATCCAAAACACCAATACCTCCATAATAAGGACAAACAAGATCTTCTGTTCCCGCGAAACTTAAAATTTTTCTATCGGTGGGGGGTGTCATCTTTACATCGTACTCCTGAGAGGACCCATCAGTCCTTGACCAAAATGATTCGTCTCTGTATTGTAATGTGTTCAATTGACTGAATAAACAAACTGCAGTTTTGAAGCCCTTTGTTTTAAGCTCTATTAATAATTGATTTATGAAAGCCGCCCCATTTGATGAACCAATAATTGAAATTTGACCCTTGTCAATATTTTCTAATTTATCCAAGTGGTTAATTATTTTGTAAATAAAATCTAGGTCTGGGGCTTTAGATGGTTCTTTGCCAATATTCCAACTAAACTCATATCCCTGGGGTGCAATTAGTATATGGTTGGTGAGATAACTAAACTCATTAATGAATTCATTAGCACGCCCACCCTTACCATGCAAAACAATGGCAACAGGGTGAATTCTATCAACGTTTTCAGGGTATTTGTAAAACACTTTTCTAATATATCCTCCTGGCTCTTGAGACCAACTCTGACTGATTTGAAAATGTTGAATCGTAGAAGAGGAAGAGTCCGATTCACTTTCTAGTGTAGAAATCTCTTTAGATATTATATTACTTTCTAAAAAAGACTGCACTCCACTTGAACAATTTATGTAAAGTATTATAAATATAATAAATAAGATTTTTTTCAACATTATTTTAAAATAAATAGATTATAATCAAAATAAATATAAACAGAATGCAAACGTTTTGATAAGATAAATTCTTTTAACAATTAATAAGTTTAAAAACCTCAGTAAATTGGAGAATAAATTAAAATCCTATCAATTATTTGATCTTTTGTAAACTTTTTTCATCAATAGATTAAGTGATTAGTCATTAAAAGTAATTTGATTGAATACTTTATGTTCATATAAAAAATAAATCCCTAACCTTTTGAAAGCTTTACTATCTCTACTAACTTTAATTTTGATTTCGTGTCAAAACATACCACTAATGGAGCAACCCAATATTATCTTAATTATGACGGATGATCAAGGTTGGGGACAAACGGGCTATTATAATCACCCTGTTTTGGATACCCCTAATCTAGACAAAATGGCAGGAAATGGCATTCGTTTTGATCGTTTTTATGCAGCTGCTCCTGTTTGTTCTCCAACTAGGGCAAGTGTTCTCACTGGAAGGACAAACAACCGAACAGGAGTACCATCCCATGGATATGCCCTACGCACTCAAGAAAAAACAATAGGCGTAGCCTTGAAAAAGGCAGGATATTCAACAGCACATTTTGGAAAATGGCATTTGAATGGTCTACGGGGCCCTGGAGTACCAGTATTAAAAGAGGACTCGCACGGTCCAGGAAAATTTGGTTTTGACCATTGGCTTACAGTAACCAACTTTTTTGATATAAATCCTTTGATGAGCGAAAATGGTTCTTTCGTGGACTTGAAGGGAAATACATCAGATATTATTGTTCGTGAAGCTTTAAAATTTATTAAAAGAAAAAGTGAACAAAATCTACCTTTCTTTATAGTCATATGGGATGGTTCACCCCATGACCCTTTTGTGGCCAGTGAGCAAGATCGAAAGAAGTTTCAAGATTTAGATGAACCCAGTCAAAATCATCATGGAGAAATAGTAGCCTTTGATCGGAGTTTGGGTTATTTACGAAAAAAACTTCGAAACTTTAATTTAGCAGAAAATACAATTCTTTGGTATTGTAGTGACAACGGTGGTTTATCTGAAGTCAAACCAAATAGTGTAGGAGGATTAAGAGGATCAAAAGGCACGATCTATGAAGGAGGATTAAGGGTCCCAGGAATCATAGAATGGCCTTCGGTAATTCAACCCAAAGTTACCCGCTATCCCGCCTCTACCATGGATATTTTTCCGACCATAGTTGATATTTTAGGGTTACCTAATGATGATTTGTTAAAGCCCATTGATGGAATTAGTCTTAAGCCAATTTTCAATACAGCCTTAGATAGACGTATCAAAAAAATACCTTTTAGTTTTAATGATCAGGGCGCATTACTGGATAACAATTATAAGTTAATTGTCTCCAGTATCGAAAAAAACGAATTTGAATTGTACAATTTGGAAAATGACCCTTTTGAAAGTCAAAATCTAGCCGCTGAAGATCCAATATTCTTTGAACAAATGAAAAAGGAATTCATACAATGGAATGAAACTGTAGAATTGAGTAGGAAAGGTAAAGATTATAAAGATGGGAAAGTCTTAAAAAATCCTGAATCCCATTTTTGGATGGAAGATGAACGTTATCAGCCCTATTTTGAGGAATGGTTGAAACGTCCAGAATTCAGACATCGAATACTTAAAGGAAGTTAATTTTAAAGTTGTAAGAATTTTTAATTCAAATAATTGTTTTTTTATTTAGGTAAAATAAACCCAAGGATTGCATAAATATTTTTAAGGGGACACATTTGTGATCATTCTTTTTGGAGTAGGGTAACATTCCAATAATTTAGACATTTTATTGATTACGTCTTGATTTTTTTTTGCAATATTCACCCTTTCTTGGTGATCATTTTCATAATCATACAACTCATATTTTATATTATTTTTTTCCTTTAAATGAGTCCATCGTATCATCCTGTATCTCTTATTTCTAATAGCTTCTCCCATATAATCTTGTCGTATATATGAGTGATAAATATGATCTTTGACAAGATTGGAGGGGTCTTTGAGTAATGGTGTTAAACTTTTTCCATCGAGTTCTTGAAAAGGTACTTTTCTTTCCAAATTAGCTAAATCAGCTAATGTCGGGAACAAATCGACTGTTTCCACCGTCTGATTGCAAATGCTTCCATCTTCTGTTATTCCAGGTGCCTTAATAATGATTGGTATTCTGGTAGATTGCTCATAGTTAGTATGTTTAGTCCATATACCATGGTCTCCCAAATGCCAGCCATGATCACCCCACAACACAATTATGGTGTTTTTATCTAAACTTAAATTTTTAATCTCCCTCATAACACGGCCCAATTGCTTGTCCATATAACTTATACTCGCATAGTATCCGTGTATCAAATTTCTTTTAAGTTCTTCCTCAAAAGGCAATACACTATAAGGATCAATAGGTTTAAAATTATTGATCTCTCCCCCCCTCTTTACAGCAAATGAGGGGGATCCCTTAGGGGCTATTTCGTATTCTGGTAAAGGAAGTTGACTCTTGTCATACAAATCCCAATACTTTTTAGGTACACTAAATGGAAGGTGGGGTCTGATGAATCCAATCGCCATAAAGAAAGGTTGTTTTTTATTTTCATTCAAAACCCTCAATCTATTGATGGCGTGTCTCGCTATTCGACCATCTGCATAGGCCTCATCAGAAACATCTGGAGCCTCCCATGCAGCACCCCTAGGAAGTTTTTTAATATCTATTTCTTCCTTAACATACAAATTATAATTTTCAAATAAAGCTTCCTCTCTGGTCAATTCTTCATTGTCACTTTCAGGAACAATATACTCTATAACCTTTTCACCATGATGGGGAATACTCCATGAATCCTCATCATTTGTATTTCCGTGACCAACGTGATAAACCTTTCCAATTGATTCCGCATGATAACCATTTTTTTTAAATAATTGAGGTAAGGTTTCCATTTCTGGATATACCACTCTAAAATTGACCCCAAACGTATATAAACCTGTGGAAGTAGATCTTTTCCCAAGCATAAAATTGTACCGTGATGCAACACAAACGGCTTGATTGGCATATGCATAATTAAACCGCATTCCCTCTCTACCCAACTGATCAATATTAGGACTTTTGGAATAAGAATCATTGAATATCCCCAAATTGGGTTTCAAATCATCCACCATAAATACGATAACATTTGGACTATTTGGATTGTCAGAACTCTTTTGTGCAAACAGACTAAAAAAGCAATGGACTAGAAAAAAAACACTAAATAATTTTCTCATTCTCATTATAGCATTCAATTTATTATGAAATAGTTTTCGTAGGGTATTAAAGTTTTTATTCGTATTATGTTAAATTGCTACCAACAATTATATTTAAATGAGATTAATAATTTTGCTTTCGTTTCTGTTTTTATTGGTGTCTTGCACATCAAAAAAAAATAATATAAAAGCAAACAAAAATATTTTGCCCAATATACTAATATTTGTTGGCGATGACATGAATTGGAACGACTGTGAACCTTATGGTAGTAATGTAGTAAAAACGCCTTATATCCAAAAATTGGCCAATGAGGGGATGAGTTTCGACAATATGTTCACTTCAACTGCAATGTGTGCCCCTACCCGTCAACAGCTTATGACTGGTTTATATCCTGTAAGAAGTGGTGCATACCCAAATCACTCTGTAGTTTACGATAGTGTAAAAAGTTTTGCCCACTACTTTGGAGAACTTGGATATGATGTCGCATTGATAGGAAAGCAGCATTATGGTCCAGCCGATTCCTTTCCTATAAACTATTTAGGGGGGGTGCAACACGACACTGGCATTGACGGAGATGACATTGATTTGGGTAAAATAGAACCAATAGTATCTGGCGATAAGCCTTTCTTTTTAGTCATAGCTCAAAATCAGCCCCATTCCCCATGGAATAGGGGATCCAATCAATACAAAGCAGAGGATTTGACCATTCCTGAATACATGGTGGACTCTCCCATGACCCGTTCCCATCTCAGTTCCTATTATAGTGAAATCAGCTATATGGACAGTCTGCTTGGTAAAACACTGGATATAATTAATGAAGCTGAAAAAACAAATAATACAATTTCAATTTTTACCAGCGAACAAGGCTACGCCTTTCCTTATGGTAAATGGACCTGCTATGACTTAGGATTGAAAACTGCTTTTATTGCCAAATGGCCAGGTAAAATTGAGCCCAATACAAGAAATAAGGCCACTACACAATATGTTGACATTATACCCACGCTACTGGATGCCGTGGGTCAAAGTCCATTACAAATTGATGTCGGCATGCCTGATACCAAGGGAAATAAAAATTTTGATGGTAAAAGTTTTTACAAAGCCATGAAAGGGGAAACCCAAAAACATAGAGATTATACTTATGGGATTCATACTACCAGAGGCATAATCAATGGGTCAGAATCTTATCCCATTAGATCTGTTCGTTCCAATAGATATAAGTACATTCAAAATTTGAGTCACAATGATCTATTCTACAATATCCTTACAGCCGAGGATAAACAAAATCCTATTTCTTTACTATATCAATCATGGCTTAAAAATGCTGTGAATGAAGAACAATTAGAATGGGTAAAACATTACAAAAAAAGACCTTTTGAAGAATTATATAATTTGGAAAATGATCCCTACGAAAAAAACAATCTTGCAGATCTGGCTGAATATCTTGAAATCAAAAAAAGTTTAGAGGCCCAACTTCAGTCTTGGATGGATCAACAGGGGGATTTAGGCATTGAGTCTGAAATGAAAGCCATATCCAGACAAGATAGAACAGGAAAGGGTGAGTGGTTTTCTTATATTCAAAAATTAAAATCAAAAATTTAGATATTAATCATTTCTAAAATTATGAATAGAAAAAAAAGTCTCCTTGTAAAGTTAATTTTGATTGTTTCTATCTCCCTCGTTGCATGTGAAGCAAATAAAAATAAAGATCATGAGCTAGAGCGACCCAATATTATCATCATAATGTCAGATGATATGGGATATTCAGATTTAGCTCCCTACGGAGGAGAAATTAATACCCCTAACCTAACCTCTTTAGCAAAAAATGGAATTAAGTTCACTCAATTTTACAATGCGGCCAGATGCTGCCCCACAAGGGCATCACTGTTGACAGGGAATTACCCCCACGAAACTGGAATAGGTCACATGACAAATCCTCCAAGTGATGAGAATGGTCACAATTATGGTGTACCAGAATACCAAGGAAAACTGAATTCCAATGTTGTAACTATTTCTGAGGTCTTGAGACAAGCAGGCTATGCCACTCTGATGAGCGGAAAATGGCATTTAAGCTTTTTTGACAAAAATCAATGGCCTCTTCAAAGGGGTTTTGATAAATTCTATGGTTTCATATCGGGTGCGGGAAACTATTTTAAACCTGAGGCACCAAGATTCATCTTTGAAGGGAATGAAAAAATAGACATCAAAGAGGAAAACTTTTATACCACCGATAAGTTCACCGACAAAGCCATGGAGTTCATAGCAGAAACAAAAAACGAAAATAAAGAAAAACCTTTTTTCCTGTACCTTTCCTATAACGCTCCACATTGGCCACTACAAGCTCCCAAACCGGACATCGATAAATATCGAGGCAAGTACCTAAATGGCTGGGAAAACCTTCGTGAGGAGCGTTACAATCGAATGAAGGAAATGGGATTGATCAAATCGTCATGGAAATTAAGCTATGATAATATCGTTTCATGGGATTCCCTAACTGAAGAAAAATGTGAGGAAATGGATCTTCGAATGGCCATTTATGCTGCTATGATTGACCGAATGGACCAAAATATTGGTAGATTGGTTGATTACCTTAAGAAAAAAAACATTCATGACAATACTATTATAATGTTTTTGAATGACAATGGTGCCTGTGCAGAATTTGATATGCTTGGCACGGGTCCAAAAGAACAATTAGAAACCAAACAGGGGTATAGATTAAGCTACGGCAAGGCTTGGGCATATGCTTCAAATACCCCCTATAGATCCTACAAGCATTGGGTTCATGAAGGTGGAATTGGTACCCCATTCATTGTGCATTGGCCAGAGGGAATTTCAGATAACATTAAGGGTCAAACCATAAACCAATATGGATTCTTACCCGATATCATGGCTACCTGTCAAGAATTGGCTCAAACACAACACCCTAGAGAGTACAACGGCAATAAAATCAAGCCTATTTCTGGGAAAAGCTTACTCCCTATATTCTCAGGTTCCACAGTGGAAATTCATGACGAACCCATATTTTGGGAACATGAGGGCAACAAAGCAGTTCGTTTGGGAAATTACAAGTTGGTACAAGATTGGGAAAAAGGAGACCCCAATAATTGGGAATTATACAATTTATCTACCGATAGAACAGAGCAAAATAATCTAATTTCACAACTGCCCGATAAAGCCAAAGAAATGATCGCAATGTACAATGACTGGGCCAATAAATTAAGGGTGCTTCCTTGGGCAGAAGTTGAAGATATTTTAAAAAACAAAAAATAAACCTGATACGTTCGGATCACTTTTCCTCTTTGGGCAGGTAAGTTTTGAGCTCAGCAATTACATCCTTATAATCATCTTTGTCTGATAAATTGAACCACTCGTGGGGATCCATTTGATGGTCATACAATTCACTCCCTCCGTCTTGATATTGAATGTAACGCCACATTCCTGATCTTACAGCATGATTCCCTTTTCCATAGGTAGTGAGTACGGGCCTATCCCAGTTCAGGGTCGTGTTTTTTAATAGAGGAACTAAACTTTTTCCATCCAAATCATCTTTTTCTGGAAGACCACTAAGGTCAATCAAAGT
>PAHA01000033.1 GCA_002711215.1 Flavobacteriaceae bacterium | reverse complement strand
TTAGTTACAAACAATTCACCCAATTAAACCCTCTCACTATTCTAAATAATATTAGTTAAAAGAACAACTAAAATTAAGGAAAAGTGAACTATGTTAACTTTTTTTGTTTAAATGATGGTGAGTTAAATTAATAATGGAATAGAAAAACTTAGTGGCGTAGTAAACTATCCCCATTTAGATCTGTTGTTAGCACACTGCTCATATAATCAAAATATGGTCGAATCATTTGGAAGTGTTCATCTATTAGAGTTATAAAGTTTTTATCAAAAACTTCTTCATCCGTAAGTTTTTTAAGGAAAGTATATTGTTTTTTCTTTAATAAATCAATGTTGGGATGGTTTTTATCAAAACCTTTTGGAGCGGTTTTAACCTCNTCTCCCTCAAGGGATCCCCAACANATTTGAAAATCTGGTTTTGCAATTATTTCTNTTAANTCTNCAGCATCGACTTCCAACTCTTTCCGTATTCGAAATAAATCNTCTGGTTTTGGTCCCCAAAACCCCACTCCNAAAAAACTATTCNNNGGTTCTAAGTGAATATAATAACCTCCNCTTAACGCAGGTTTTTCTCGATGAAAAGCAATACCNAAATGGTTTTTATATGGTGTTTTATTTTTTGAAAATCTTACATCACGATAAATGCGAAANATCTTGGCTTTTTCAATTTTGTCGTGNATTTGAAGATTNTCTTCCACCGCTTTCATNAAAATTTTCACCTCNACTTCCAAAGCNTTAAACTCAGGNTTATGGGCCTCAAACCAATCTCGATTGTTGTTTTTGGCNAGGGTTNTAAAAAACTTAAATANTTTTGGGTTGATATTTGACATTTTNTGGTTTTAGATATACTCTTGAATCCAATGATCTATTTTCTCNTCNAAAATNGACAATGGCAAAGCACCAGATTCTAATATTTTTTGATGGAAAATACGAATATCAAAATGGTCTCCCATTTTTTCCTCCGCNTTTTNTCTTAGANATATGATTTTAAGTTGACCAATTTTGTATGAAAGAGCTTGAGCTGGATTTGCCATATATCTCTCTATTTCTGAGGTTATTCCTGCCAANGATTCGGCTTCATTATCAAGNGAANATTGAATGGCTTGCTCTCGAGTCCAACCCTTGGCATGCAAACCAGTGTCTACTACNANTCGTATCGAACGATGCATTTCGGCTCCCAACATTCCAAAATACTGATATGGNTCGTTGTATATACCAAGTTCCTTACCTAAAGATTCTGTATACAATGCCCAGCCCTCTGAAAAAGCACTGTAAAATAAGTTTTTTCTAAAGTCAGGTANGNACTCATTTTCTTGTTGTAATGAAATTTGAAAATGGTGACCAGGAATCGCCTCATGAAGAAATANGTCTTCGTCNGAGTACANGTTGTATTTTTCTACTTNTGGAATNGGNACATAAAAGATTCCNGGACGNGAACCGTCAAGGGAGCCNGGATTGTAATGTGCNGCTGCCGAAGCNTCTCGAAATGCCTCTATTCTTCTTATTTCAAATGGNGTTTTTGGNTGCAATGAAAAAAGCTTGTCNACATTAGGCTTGATTTTTTTAAAAATGGCATTGAAATTATCGATNACCTGNTTAGGGTCGTTGAAAGGCATNAGTTCAGGAGAAGAACGCACATGTTCAAAAAAAGCATTNAGATCTCCTTTNAAACCCACTTNNTTTTTTATTTTTTCCATNTCGTTACGAATTCTCGCCACTTCACTCAGTCCAAGTTGATGAATACTGTCTGCNTCCAANTTTGTTGTGGTNTAAACCCTTATGGCATATTCATAATAAGCCTCACCATCAGGAAATGCTNNAAAACCACTGCTTTCTCTACCCGCCTCNANATATGTTGTCGCCATAAAATCATAGAGTCGTTGNTAAGCTGGNACAATNCGATTTTCAATCATATTNGAATAAGCTGATTTAAATTCNTTTTTCTCCTCAACTGTAAAATCTTCGGGNATTTGTTTAATAGGANTGTAAAAAAGNTGTTTAGTTANNTCCTTTTTCGTCATGGNTAGTAANTGTGGTAAAACCTTTATAATTANAGACTTAGGAAGTACATAACCTTTTTCTATACCCTTNTTCATCTTTTCCTCTGCAGAACCTAACCACTCCAAATANCCCTCNANNCGCACCAACCAGTTTCGGTAATCTTGTGNAGTCTTGAAGGGNTGNGCACCTTTACCAGATGCCAACTGGCCAATNGTAAGTTGAAAAGTCCACATTTGATNGATGGGCATNAAATCTGTATTGAAGGTTTTACCCTCNAATTNCAATTGCAATTCTCTCGTCAAAATACGCTTACTCATTNACTGATTTGGGNTNAANTCGNCGCTATCAAAATTNATTAAAGCCGATTGGTAATATTCCAAAAACTTCTTTTCCTTTTTTTTAAATTCAACAGACAAAAAATTAGGAAGTGTNTCGTTGTAACGTGAATCTCCTGAANAGGTCNCATTAATNCGATAAAGTTCTAATGAACCCTCATAATAGTCTNTTAAAAGTGTGTCAAATTCAATATTTTTATNNCTAGACTTTGGTANAGTNCAGGAAAAAAAAAGAATTATNAGNANGATAAAGAGCTTTTTTTNCATTTANTTAATGTTTAATAATNAAATTTTCAACCNNATANAGTNNGCGATTAACCTTTGCGCTTCTCCAATATACCNNCGATATCTTTAAAACTTTTACCTTTAGAACTCAATAGAATAAGNAAATGNAAAAATAAGTCCGCTGCTTCTTCCATAAATAAATCCTCTCTNTNAGCTACGGCTTCAATCACNGTTTCAATTGCCTCTTCTCCTACTTTTTGAGCAATTTTATCAACCCCTTTTTCNAAAAGATGACTNACATAACTNCCTTGTTGNGGTTGGGATTTCCTTTTTTGAATAACATNTTCTAAANCNCTGATAAATGAAAATCCTACNANATTATCCTCNTCCCAACAGGTNTCNTCTCCTTTGTGACAANTAGGGCCNTCAGGAATAGCGTAAATCAATAGTGNGTCTTGATCACAATCCACTTTTACTGACTTAANATTAAGAAAGTTACCACTTTCTTCACCTTTAGTCCAAAGTCGTTGTTTACTCCTGCTAAAAAAAGTAACCNTACCTGANGATTGNGTTTTTTCTAAAGCTTCTTCATTCATATATCCCAACATTAAAACTTTTAATGTTTGAACNTCTTGAACTATTGCAGGNAATAGTCCNTTGGGGTCTTTATTAAAATTAGCTGTTTTCATTTGATGATTCTTGTTGCNATATTTTCTTTTTTTAAAATGTTTTTCAGTTGTGGAATAGCAATTTCACCAAAGTGAAAAACACTAGCCGCTAAAGCTGCATCNGCCTTACCGATTTTAAANGTATCCACNAANTGTTGAATATTTCCTGCTCCTCCAGANGCGATAANGGGAATATTAACNATTTCGGNCAATTCNGCCAGGGCGGAATTGGCAAAACCATTTTTNGTTCCATCATGATCCATNGAGGTAAAAAGAATTTCACCCGCCCCNCGAATTTCAGCCTCTCTAGCCCATTCGTTGANATCNATATGTGTAGGTACCTTNCCTCCTACNANGTGCACACNNAAACGGTGTTCTATTTTTTTTGCATCTATNGCAACNACCACACATTGACTGCCAAAGGCNTCTGCCAATTCGTTNATNAGCTCNGGTCGNAGTACTGCCGCAGAGTTGATCGAAACCTTGTCNGCTCCATTTCTCAGTAATATTTTGGCATCATCTACACTGCTGATCCCTCCCCCTACCGTAAAAGGTATGTCTAAAGCNGNAGCNACTTTCAAAACCAAGTCTGCCAAAGTTTTTCTTTTCTGCTCAGTAGCAGANATATCAAGAAAAACCAATTCATCAGCGCCCTCTTGCGTATATCGTCTTGCCAACTCTACTGGATCCCCAGCATCCCGCAGGTCAACAAAGTTGACCCCTTTAACCGTTCGCCCATCTTTTATATCCAAACAAGGAATTATTCTTTTGGTTAACATGATTCAGGTGTTTTCTATAATATACGTTTCTATACTTTTCAAGCTTATTTTTCTTTCATAAATAGCTTTACCAATGATAACGCCCTCACAACCTATCTTGGCCAACTTAGGCAATTCTGATATATCGGACACGCCTCCTGAAGCAATTAACTTAATTTCTGGAAATTTTATCAATAAGTACTTATAAAGACCAAAAGCAGGCCCCTCCAACATTCCGTCCTTACTTATATCAGTGCATATTACGTATTGAATACCCTCGTCTTGATATTTTTGTATAAAGGGTACTATGGATTCATCAGAGGTTTCCATCCATCCACTTACAGCAATAAAATCTCCTTTTACATCAGCGCCTAAAATTATTTTTTCACTGCCGAATTGTTTTAACCATTGCTTAAAAATACGGGGCTCTTTGATAGCTATACTTCCCCCAGTTATTTGTTTTGCCCCACACGCAAAAGCAATTCTCAAATCCTCATTGGATTTTAAACCCCCTCCAAAATCTATTTTTAATCCAGTATTTGACGTTAATTTTTCCAAAACTTTATAATTCACTATACTATTTGCTTTGGCACCATCTAAATCCACAACATGCAGATAAGAAACCCCACTTCCCTCAAAAGCTTTAGCCACTTCCAAAGGATCTTCATTATAGATTTTTTGAGTACTGTAATCACCTTTGGTTAGTCGAACACACTTCCCCTCTATAATATCTATGGCAGGAATAATTTTCATTTCAAAAGTTTAAAAAATTATCCAAAAGTTTCAAACCATCTTTACTGCTCTTCTCGGGGTGAAATTGAACCCCAAAGAAGTTGTCCTTTTGAACGGCTACACTGTAGGTTCCAGCATAACTACTCTGTGCAGTAGTAGCATCGTTTAAAGGAACGTAGTAGCTGTGAACAAGATACATATAGCAATCTTGAGTAATCCCTTCAAACAATATCTTCTTACTATGGCTAACCGTGTTCCATCCCATTTGTGGCACTTTTACTGTATCGGGAAAACGAGTGACTTTAACAGGAAGAATGTCTAGCCCTTGGGTATTTCCTTCCTCTGTTTCCTTACACATCAATTGCATTCCTAAACAAATCCCCAACACAGGTTGTTTTAACTGAGGAATCAATATGTCCAAACCTTTAGATTTTAATTTTCCCATTGCACTTGCAGCCTCTCCCTGTCCTGGAAATATTACTTTGTCTGCTACAGAAATCATTTCGCTATCGTATGTAATTTGCGCATCTACACCCAAACGTTCAAGGGCAAACTGAAGACTTTTTACATTTCCAGCGTTATAATCTACAATTACTGTTTTCATCTTATAAAGTTCCCTTAGTAGAAGGTAAAATCATTTTATCCTCATCTCTTTTAATCGCCATTTTGATGGCTTTGGCAAAAGCTTTGAAAACAGATTCAATCTTGTGGTGTTCATTACTTCCTTCAACTTTGATGTTAATATTTGCTTTCGCACCATCGGCGAAAGATTTAAAAAAGTGATAAAACATCTCAGTCGGCATTTGACCAATCATTTCTCTTTTAAACTCAGCTTCCCATACCAACCAACTTCTTCCCCCAAAATCAAGGACAACTTGAGCCAGTGTATCGTCCATTGGCAATGTAAATCCATAACGTTCTATACCTTTTTTATCTCCCAAGGCCATTGCAAAACTTTCTCCTAAGGCAATGGCCGTATCTTCAATGGTATGGTGTTCGTCTACCTCTAAGTCACCTTGGACTTTTATAGTTAGGTCGACCCCGCCGTGGCGGGTCAACTGATCAATCATATGGTCAAAAAAAGCAATACCCGTATCGATTTGAGCCTTTCCAGTCCCATCAAGATTAAGCTCGATAAATATTTGTGTTTCCTTAGTGTTTCTCTCCAAAACAACAGCACGTTCTTTTAACAAAAGCATACGATAAATTTCCTCCCAACTTTTTGTGGTAAGTGCAATAGTATCTTCCAGTGAAGTATCGGTTACCTCATCAGCCCCTAAATCTGTATTATTGTCAATAAAAATACCTTTGGCTCCCAAATTTTTGGCCAACTGCATATCGGTCAAACGATCACCAATCACATAGGAAGCAGATAAATCATAGTCAGGATTATCCAAATAAGCAGTCAACATGGCTGCTCCTGGTTTACGCGTATCGGCCTGATCTTCAGGAAAAGTCCGATCGATAAATACCTTAGAGAAAACAACTCCTTCATTTTTAAAGGATTTTATCAAATGATTTTGGTAGGGCCAGAATTCTTCCTCCGGAAATTTATCCGTTCCCAATCCATCCTGATTGGTTACCATAACCAGTTCGTACCCCAATTCACGAGCTATATTGCCTAAATAGCGAAAAACCTTAGGGTAAAAAACCAGTTTTTCATAGTCATCTACTTGGTAATCCACTGGCTCCAAAGTTAAAGTACCGTCTCTGTCGATGAATAATACTTTTTTCATTGATCTATGGCTTTACAAACTTTAATAAATGTAATATTTTCTTCAGGGGTTCCCACAGAAATTCGAAGTGTATTTTTACATCCTAATTGGGAGGAACGGTTTCGCACTACTATACCTTGGGTCAAAAATTGATTATACCTAAAGGAAGCATCATCTACCTCTATGAGTAAAAAATTAGCATCACTGGGGTATATTTTTTTTACAAAATCAAAAGATAATAACCTTTTTTCCATTTGCTGTCTTTCGAAAATCAGTGCCTTTACCTGAGATTGAACATCAGTGGAATCATTTAATGTAGCTAAGGCCATTTTTTGAGTGAGGGTATTTATGTTATAAGGGGGTTTTATTTTATTGAAATACTCAATGATAACTGGATTGGCCATCCCAATTCCCAATCGAATTCCTGCCAACCCGTATGCTTTAGAAAACGTTTGGCAAATCATTAACCGGGGATAGTTGTCCAAAAAACATAGAGCACTACCCTTACTTGAAAAATCAATATAAGCCTCATCCACAACCACCAATCCAGAAAATTGATCCAACAAACGCTGAATTTGGGGCATTGGAATAACGTTACCACTTGGATTATTGGGCGAGCAAACAAAAATCACTTTGGTGTTTTCATTGNCTTTNGACATAATTGCTTCCAAATCCAATTCAAATTNTTNATTTAGAGGAACTAANACAGCCTTTACTTTATTTAGTTNGGCCAANACCGCATACATACCGTAGGTGGGTGGTAATAAAATAACTTCATCTTGACTTGGTTCGCAAAAAGTACGAAATATTAAATCCAAAACTTCATCACTGCCATTCCCCAATAGGATTTGNTCATCCCTAATTCCTTTNACCTTCGCNAATACTNNTTTNAATTGACGTTGCAAGGGATCAGGGTAACGATTGGCAACATTGGTNTAAGGNTTTTCATTNGCATCNAAAAANATTTTTTTGGATTCAAAATCTTCAAAATCATCTCTNGCNGAACGGTAGGGNNCTATATCCCTAACCAGAGGTCTTACAAGTTGNNTTATTTCTATTTCACTCATTTTGAANNTTTTTAAGGCGAATGGAAACGGNGTTTTTGTGGGCNTGNAATCCTTCAGCACTTGCCATCTCNTCAATTACAGGNCCTAGATCTTGCAATCCTTGGGCAGTAATTTTTTGATAGGTAATAGNTTTTAAAAAACTGTCCAGATTTACCCCACTGTACTGCCTTACATAACCATTAGTGGGCAGGGTGTGATTGGTTCCNGAGGCATAATCNCCAGCNCTCTCAGGNGTATAATTNCCGATGAAAACAGAGCCTGCATGTTTGATGNTNTTTACAAATTNATCTTCATTTTTCANACATACGATCAGGTGTTCAGCCCCATAATAATTGGTAAACGATAAAGCCTCNGCNTCACTNTCGAAAAATATGATTTTAGAGTTNTCTAAAGCCNTTCTGACNGTGGTCTGTCGAGATAANACACTAATTTGATTTTCCACCTCTTGATCAACTTCATCCATCATTTCTTTATCGGTAGTNACAAANATNACTTGACTGTCTGNACCNTGCTCAGCTTGAGAGAGTAAATCAGANGCAACAAATGGAGCATTTGCAGAGTTATCGGCTACGATCATAAGTTCACTAGGCCCTGCTGGCATATCTATNGCNACTTGGTATTGAGTGGCGAGCTGTTTGGCNACGGTAACGTATTGATTNCCNGGACCGAAAAGCTTATCTACTTTNGGTAAAGTCTCTGTTCCAAGGGTCATTCCCGCAATGGCTTGCATCCCNCCNACNTTAAAAATATTNTTTACGCCACACAAATCAGCNGTATAAAGTATTACATCAGGTAANTGTCCNTTACNACTTGGNGGNGAGCACAANACTACTTCCTCACATCCNGCTACTTGAGCAGGAATAGCTAACATNAAGATTGTAGAAAACAAAGGCGCTGTTCCTCCNGGTATATANAGNCCTACTTTTTCTATGGGCAGTTTTTTTTGCCAACAATTCACTCCTTTTTGAGTCTCTACAATNACCTCNTTTGTTTTTTGTGCACTGTGAAAACGAAANATATTTTCTTTAGCCTTTTGAACAGCATTTTTTAAATTNNGNGGCACTCGAGCTATCGCATCCTCAATTTCATTTTTACTTACTGAAANATCTTCCAATTTTACCTTATCAAATTTTTNAGTNAAGCTCANAAGCGCCTTGTCTCCACTCTGTGCTACATTATCAAAAACCTTTTTGGCCAATGGTTCAAGTGANGCGTAAGAGGTAGAACCTCNCTGAGTCAATGNCCTCCANGTNTCGGGTNTGGGATTAATAAACCTTTTCATCANAATATCATTTTTTCAATAGGACAAACTAATATATCTTCAGCACCTGCTGATTTTAGTTCATCAATAACNTTCCAGAATGAGNTTTCNTCNATNACAGAGTGTAATGAAGACCATCCNTCTTTCGCCAATGGAAGAACTGTNGGNCTTTTTAGAACGGGAAGAATATNAGTGATGACTTCAACTTTGTCATTGGGCGCATTCANCAAAATATATTTCGATTTCTTCGCACNTATCACAGTNCCNATACGAAAAAGTAATTTTTCAACAATTTTTTGTTTTTCTGATGAGAGATTTGGTGATTGCACCAANACAGCTTCGGATTCNAGTATNTTAGCTACCTCTTTTAAATTATTTTTAAACAAGGTGCTTCCACTGGAAACAATATCACAGATCGCATCAGCCAGTCCAATGTTAGGAGCGATTTCAACTGAACCGTTNATAATGTGTAGATCAGCATTAATATCATTCTCNNTAAAAAATTGATTTAACGTATTAGGATAGGAAGTGGCGATNCGTTTTCCATTAAGCTCCTTNATGTTATTGAATACTGTTTCTTTGGGAACAGCAATTGATACCCGACATTTAGAAAAACCCAATTTTTCTAAAATGATCAAATCATTTCCTTTTTCATGGATTAGGTTCTCACCNATAATGGCCAAATCCACTACTCCATCTTTCAAATANTGNGGGATATCACCATTTCTTAAATACAANACCTCCATAGGAAAGTTTCGTGCAGGTGCTTTGAGTTGATCTTTACCATTATCGATAAAAATACCACACTTCTTTAGCATNNTCTGTGACTCTTCATTAAGTCTTCCTGATTTTTGAATCGCNATTGTTATCATTCTAAAAATATATTATAAAAAAACCCGTTTGAAATCAAACGGGTTTAAAGTANAGTCAATACANNTCCTTTANCTCATTTGATCGGTTNTTAGAAAATGTANNTNNTGGTTCAAATTTTTCACANTTCAAATATAATAATTTTTTCTATGATANAAAAAATCATATTTTATTGACCTCCTAAGATAATAGGCATGCCATCNTCTCCACTCCCAATAACAATTACCTTGGCATTGGGNGANGTAGAAAGTGCTTTAGTCGCNTCTATGCCTTTCTCCTTNAGAATCATTTTAGTGATCGANGCACTTAAAATTCTGTTNGCNGCGGCCTTTCCNTCTGCATCAATTCTTTGTTTTTCTGCTTCTTGTTTGGCTTTTTCTAATCTAAATTCGTACTCCAATGACTCCTGTTCTTGTATTAATTTTCTTTCNATTCCTTCCTTTATTGCCANTGGTAACGAAACGTCTCTTACTAGNACCGCATTTACTTGAATATGCTGGTTTTCAACAACCTTTTGAGTTTCCTCATAAATTTCATTTTGAATCGCATCTCTTTTGGTTGAGTATAATTGTTCTGGAGTATATCTNCCNACAACGCTTCTAGCTACTGCACGAATCTGAGGAATCAAAACAATATTTACATAATTCTCACCTTTAGTTTTGTGTAGTAATCCCAATTCATTGTACACAGGCTGATATAATACAGATACATCCAGNGAAATNTCNAGNCCATTNGAGGACAAAACNTGCATATTACCTTCAAAAAATTCTTGCTGCTTCACNTTGTAAATGTAGACCTTATTCCAAGGNGCAATGATGTGGAACCCCTCTGANAGTGGGGATTCATCAGTCACAACNCCTCCACCNAAGGTCTTAAANAATACTCCAGCTTCTCCATATCCAATATTGATAGAAGATTTAGAAACGAAAATAATAAGCACAAAGGCCAATAGAATAATAGGTAATCCNATTTTAGGTAATTTTTGCATTTTTTTTTTTTTTAAGTTAACATTCCTCCATCTACCTGGAGAACTTGACCGGTAATATAATTTGATAAATCNGATGCCAAAAATAAACAGGCATTGGCAACATCTTNGGGGGAGCCTCCTCTTTTGAGNGGGATNCCATCTCGCCACTTCTGAANTACATCTTCCGAAAGTTTATCCGTCATTTCGGTTTCAATAAATCCNGGAGCAACNACGTTACTTCTAATATTTCTTGAGCCTAATTCTAAGGCNATGGCTTTTGAAAACCCAATAATNCCTGCTTTTGAGGCAGCATAATTGGATTGACCTACGTTTCCTTTTATACCTACCACTGAGCTCATATGAATCAATGATCCATGTCTTTGCTTTAAAAAAGTACGCTGAATGGCCTTGGTCAAATTGAATACGGATTTAAGATTGACCTCAATCACTTGATCAAAGTCTTCCTCACCAATCCTCATTAGCAGGTTATCCTTGGTGATTCCTGCGTTATTGATCAATATATCAACCGTTTCAAAATCTTTTAAAACATTTTNAATTAANAGTTGGGCTTGATCAAAATCAGCAGCATTACTCNTGTANGAATTGGCTTTTACTCCAAGGTNATTTAATTCTTTTTCAAAACTTTTAGCNGCTTCNACTGAACTACTATAGGTAAACGCCACATTACATCCTTGTTGAGCAAAAGCAAGAGCAATNCCTTTACCTATTCCCCTNCTTGCNCCCGTAATTATTGCTGTTTTGTTTTCCAGTAGTTTNCTCATATAATTTANGTTAAGAGTTCTGAAACTTTTTTACCTATATNGGCCGGGGAATCTACNACNTGAATTCCACATGACCTCATNATTTTCTTCTTTGCTTCGGCGGTNTCATCTTTTCCACCAACAATTGCACCTGCATGNCCCATNGTTCTCCCTNTGGGAGCAGTCTCTCCTGCAATNAATCCAATCACAGGCTTTTTATTTCCATTTTCTTTGANCCATTGTGCGGCATCGGACTCTAACTGTCCGCCAATTTCTCCAATTATCACTANAGCTTCAGTTTCAGGGTCATTCATAAAGAGTTCCACTGCNTCTCTTGTTGTGGTCCCAATNATAGGATCCCCACCAATACCAATNGCTGTACTAATTCCTAANCCCTCTNTAACTACTTGATCAGCNGCTTCATAGGTCAAAGTACCTGATTTAGAAACAATTCCTACATTTCCTTTTTTGAATACAAATCCNGGCATAATTCCAACCTTTGCCTCNTCTGGTGTAATAACTCCNGGGCAATTAGGACCTACTAACTTACAATTCCTTTTTTTAATATAGTCAGACACTTTAATCATATCNGCCACAGGAATACCCTCTGTAATGGCAATAATAACTTTGATTCCTGATTCTGCAGCNTCCATTATAGCGTCCGNGGCAAATGCTGGNGGTACAAAAATGATCGAGGTATCAGCTTGAGCTTCTTTAACTGCCATTGCAACAGAATTATAAACGGGTTTATCTAAATGTATTTGACCTCCTTTTCCTGGGGTTACTCCACCCACTACATTGGTGCCATANGCGATCATTTGGTCAGCGTGGAAAGTACCCTCACTACCTGTAAAGCCTTGCACTATAATTTTTGATTGCTTGTTGACAAGTACACTCATTNTNAAAAATTATTATAAAAATATGTTATTTAAATGGTAGTTAGGTTAAATACAAGTTATTCTTTTATNCTTTCGAGATAATTCCCTTTTAAAGTATCAACTTTGATTTTATCGCCTTCATTNATGAAAAGAGGAACATTAATTTTGGCTCCTGTTTCCAATTTAGCAGGTTTGGTAGCNTTGGTAGCGGTATTCCCTTTTANACCNGGTTCAGTATGGGTAATTTCTAAAATAACACTNGCTGGCATATCTACNGATAAAGGTAATCCATCTTCAGTATTGATGGAAATACTTACTATCTCTCCCTCTTTCATTAAACTTGGGTTGTCAATAGAATTTATATTAACAACTATTTGATTGTAGTCATCAACATTCATGAAATTATAGTCTTCTCCCTCACTATACAGATACTGGTATTTNTTAGTTTCCACNCGAATATCCTCTATTTTATGACCTGCAGAAAAAGTATTATCGATTACCTTCCCNGAGGAAANGCTTTTGAGTTTTGTTCTTACAAAAGCAGGNCCCTTNCCAGGCTTGACATGAAGAAACTCAACAATTTTNTATATGTCGTTATTGAANTTAATACATAACCCTTTTCTGATATCGGATGTGTTTGCCATGGNNTTNTTTCAGCTTTTTTGAAAATAGCCTTTCATAATTCCTCTTTGGGAGTTTCTTATGAATTGTAAAATTTCATCTCTTTCNGGAGANGCAATCATCTCAGCTTCAATAATATCAACAGCCTGACTGTTNTTTAATTTTTTTTGATAGAGAATCCTATANATATTTTGAATCTCTGTAATTTTTTCTGANGTAAAGCCTCTTCTTCTGAGCCCTACAGAGTTTATACCTACATATGACAAAGGTTCCCTAGCTGCTTTNACGTAAGGAGGAACATCTTTTCTTACNAATGANCCNCCCGCAATAAAAACATGATCTCCAATGGTAGAGAATTGGTGGACTGCTACTAAGCCCGCCAAGATTACATGATTTCCAATAGTAATGTGTCCNGCAAGAGTACTGTTATTAGAAAAAATGCAATTNTCACCAACATAGCAATCATGGGCAANGTGACAATAGGCCATAATNAGGCAATTNTCTCCAATTTTTGTGAGTTGACGATCTGATGTACCCCTATTGATAGTGACACACTCTCTGATGGTGGTATTNTCNCCTATCACTGCNAGAGTATCTTCCCCTTCAAACTTTAANTCTTGTGGCACAGCTGCAATTACAGCCCCNGGAAAGATACTACAATTTTTACCAATCCTAGCNCCCTCCATNATGGTTACATTTGAACCAATCCATGTNCCTTCNCCAATTTCNACATTGTTNTCAATAGTAGTAAAAGGTTCAATNACNACATTCATTGCNACTTTAGCTTCAGGGTGAATATAAGCAAGGGGTTGTTTCATAAATGATTATTTACGTTTGATAATTTGTGCCATAAGTTCACCTTCAGTCACTAATTTTCCATTGGCAAATATCATGCCCTTCATATGACAAATTCCTCTTCTTATGGGNGATATTAACTCCAATTTAAAAATTAANGTATCTCCAGGTTTTACNGGTCTTTTGAANCTTACATTGTCCATTTTCATAAACAGNGTGAGGTANTTATGTGGGTCTGAGACAGTATTNAATAAAAGCACTCCTCCTGCTTGAGCCATCGCTTCAATTTGNAGAACACCNGGCATNACTGGTGCACCAGGAAAATGCCCTACAAAGAANGGTTCATTCATNGTCACATTTTTGAGACCAACAACATGAGATTCTGAAAGCTCGAATATCTTGTCCACCAACAAAAATGGAGGTCTGTGGGGTAACATTTTAATTATGTCATTNACATCCATAAGAGGTTCAGAATTGACNTCTATTTTGGGNGCATTCTGTCTTCTTTCTTGCTTAATGATTTGAGAAAGTTTTCTTGAAAAGTCAGTATTGACCTTGTGTCCAGGCTTATGAGCAAAAACCTTNCCTCTNAATGGNAAACCAACTANAGCTAAATCTCCTATTACATCTAAAAGCTTATGNCGTGCAGCTTCATTAGAAAAATGAAGACTTAGGTTGTCTAAAATTCCATTGGGCTGAACAGCAATATTGTCTTTTCCAAAGGCCTCTTGTAAACGATCCATATTACTTTCAGAAAGCGGNTTATCCACATAAACTATNGCATTGTTGAGGTCACCACCTTTNATCAGTCCATTTTCTAATAGCGTTTCAAGTTCATGCAAAAAACTAAAGGTTCGTGAGGGTGCAATGGTGNTTTTGAAGTCTGAAATAGTNTCTAATGAAGCATTTTGAGTTCCCAAAACTTTGGTTTCNAAATCAACCATAGTAGTCACTTGATATTNATCGGCTGGAATTAAGGTAATCTCACTTCCTGTGTCTTCGTCTTTATAGGTAATAAGGTCAGTNACAATATATTCCTCTCTNGGTTTTTCTTGCTCTTGAATACCGACNGATTCGATAGCGTCAACGAAAAATTTTGAAGAACCATCCATTATNGGNGACTCGGCTGAGTCCAATTCGATATAACAATTATCAACCCCCATCCCTACCAATGCNGCCAAAACATGTTCAGAGGTTTGAATTTTNGCGCCATCCTTTTCAAGATTGGTTCCCCGATCTGTATTAATCACATACTGAACATCCGCTGGAATTTCAACCGCGGGTNTTAAATCTGTCCTAACAAAAATATAACCTGTATCCTCAAGNGCTGGTTTAAGTGTAAGCTTNACGGATATTCCNGTATGGAGACCAACTCCATCAAGGGTNATTTTATTTTTTAAAGTTTTTTGATAAGTTTTTTTTTTTGTCATAAGTCAAGTTTCTTAATGACTCGGTTTATTTCTTTTGCAAGATTGGGTAAATTCTTGAAATACACATATGATTTNTTATANTTATTGTAGGAAAATGCAGGGGTACCTTGAATAGTTGAATTTTCTTTNATATTACTTATTACACCAGATTGGCCTTGGATTTTTACGTTATCTCCGATACTGATGTGACCGATAATACCTACTTGACCACCTATGACACAATTTTTCCCAATTTTAGAGGAGCCNGCAACTCCTGACTGAGCAGCAATTACAGTATTGTCTCCTATCTCAACATTATGGGCAATTTGAATCTGATTGTCAAGTTTTACNCCATTTCCTATGGATGTTACACCAAGNGTGGCNCGATCAATNGTTGAATTAGATCCNACATCNACGTTATCCCCTAAAATTACAATTCCTGTTTGAGGTATTTTTTTGTAGTTCCCGTCCTCTTGAGGGGCAAAACCAAAACCATCAGANCCAATTACTACNCCGCTGTGAATCACACAGTTTTTNCCTATTATAGTGTCATCTAATATTTTAGCGCCAGCAAAAATTATTGTACCCGAACCAATNNTTACATTACTACCAATGTATACTTGTGGAAANATTTTAACATCNTCAGCAATATCTGTGTTTTCTTCGATACAGGTCAAATGACCAACATAGCAGTTGTTACCAATATTTACAGAAGCGTGAATTTCNGCGGATTTGTANATCCCTGTTTTANTGGTTTTNACCTTATTGTAGTAATCCAANAAGACGGAAAACGAATCATAAGCATTGGGAACTCTTACCANAGTAGTTGAGAGATTTTCNTCAGGAATAAAATCATGGTTAACAATNGTTACTGATGCCTGTGTTTTATAAATAAATTGNGTNTATTTTGGATTGGAGAGGAAAGTTAGAGAACCCTTTTGAGCTTCCTCAATTTTGGATAATTGAAAAACCTCAGCATTNGGGTCGCCCTCTACTNTTCCCTCTAATTGAGTAGCGATTTGTTGAGCAGTAAATTTCATCCTTGCAAAAATATAAAATTTAAGTTAGATGACTATTTCTGTTAAAAACATAAAAAATACTTCTCCTGAACAGGAAAAAGATCCTGTTAATTAAAAAAGCATATATCTCCTCAAGTCCTTTTAATTTTCCCTTCTTTGTAAGAATTAATATTTGTTCTTCCTTAGTAATATAAGATTGATTTAAAATGATCCCGTAAATACAAAATATTTTTGTTTCTGTATAGTAATGTATATTTTTATTAGAGAATCTTTTTTTGTTCAATTATCTCCTCTTAAAACCTTGTATATGATATCTATTAATCAACATTATTGAAATCATATACAAGGTTTTATACTCGTGGTTGTGCCTAGTTTTTTTTAACTTGAATGATATCGGCATCGTCCAATTTGAAAAATTGTTTAAGCCAATCATGAGTTGGACTTAAATCGATTCATTTCTCGACAGAATATATGCCATAGGATCAGAGACCAGTGGATGAGAGCCCTTTTGATAACAAAACCTGCCCTCTCAAATATTCGAGTTAAGAGAAAGTCTGCAGCATGAATAGTTTTGTGTAAATATACTTACCAATACATCAGCCTTCTAGCTTCAAGGAATTTTTCTAAATAATAAATACTTTTTTCATCAAAAGCAAGGTAATCATTCACCAGCATTATCATTTCGATTCGCATGCTGTTGAAATTTCACTCCGTCGCATCAGAATAAAAACTATCTCTTTTGAGATAATCCATACGATCCAAATCAATTTGACTCGTGATGAGTTCATGCATTAACTTTCTTTCATATTCATATAAAAAAATAGCAATTGTCAAATTTAATGCTCCATTATATTAATCATTTAAAAATTTCATCACTTCCAGCAAAATTTCTTCATGTATTATTTTACCAGCTAAAAGCGCGTCGGTTGAATGAGAAAAGGACCGTGACCAATGTCGTGTTACAATATAGTTAATTGCATGGCCTCATATTCCTTTTCATCAATTTTTACTCACTTTTTTCTCAATACCTCAATCCCTTCTTGCATTAAGTTCGTTGCCCCTAGAGCACGCTAAAATCAATTGTGGTGGGTTCCCGGATATATATAATAGGATAAACTAATCAGAGAAATTCGCCTCAAATATTGAAATCAAGGGTGAGAAATAACCTTAAAAATTAATGAAGAATAAATACTAATAAATCCGTAAATTGAGTTATTTTAAAGTGTTACTTTTTTGTTTTCAAAATTGTTAATCTTACTGTAAATATATATAATATGACTCCAATCAATATACTGTGGGTAGATGATGAAATTGAGTTGCTTAAACCTCATTTTTTATTTCTAGAGAGCAAAGGTTATCATACCACAGCATGCAATAATGGACAAGATGCATTATTGATGCTTAAAAATCAAGTTTTCGATGCGGTTTTACTCGATGAAAATATGCCAGGTCTTGGAGGTTTAGAGACTTTAAGTGAAATAAAACAGCGACTACCTCAGCTTCCTGTTATTATGATAACAAAAAACGAGGAGGAACAGATTATGGAAGAAGCCATAGGGGCAAAAATTTCAGATTACTTGATCAAACCTGTTAATCCAAATCAAATTTTATTGGCTCTCAAAAAATTATTACAGCACAAAAACTTGATTGCAGAAAAAACCATCATCAACTATCAACAAGCTTTTCAGCGCATATCAATGTCACTAAATGAATTGAAAACCCACGAAGACTGGTCTAATTTTTATATTAAGATGCTCTATTGGGAAATGGAACTAGAAGGATTAGAAGATTTGGCAATGTTGGAGATTTTTCAAAATCAAATGAAAGAAGCCAACCGGCTTTTTGCCAAATTTATTGAAAACAACTATAAGGGCTGGATAAGGAATAATGATGGACCACTTATGTCCAACAAAATTTTAAAGCGAAAACTCTTTCCCATCCTTCAGAGAGAATCTCACAAAACAACCCTAATGTTGGTGATTGATAACCTTCGTTTTGACCAATGGAAAATGATTTCTCCTATTATCGAAAATCATTATCAAAAAGAAGAGGAGTCGACTTACTTCAGTATTCTCCCCACTGCTACCCACTACGCTCGCAATAGTATATTTTCAGGTTTGATGCCTCTTGAGATGAAGGATTGGCATCCAGAATTATGGGTTAACGAAAATGAAGAAGGAGGTAAGAATTTAAATGAGGCTTACTTTCTCAAAGCCCAATTGAATAGAAATAGAATCGAAAGCCAATTTAGCTACACTAAAATCACCAATCTAAAAGCAGGAAAATTGTTTAGTCAATCCCTTCAAAATCATCAAAAAGAGGATTTGATTGTGGTAGTTTATAATTTCGTTGATATGATTTCACATGCCAAAACAGAAATGGAGATTATAAAGGAATTAGCTTCTGATAATAAGGCGTTTCGCTCGCTTACTCTTTCTTGGTTTAAAAACTCTCCCCTTTTAGAAATTATTCAACAGGCTAAAAAATTAAATTTCAATTTAATTGTAACTACCGATCATGGAACTATTAATGTAGACCAAGCTACAGAAATAAAAGGCAATCGAGAAGTAAATATGAATTTAAGGTATAAAGTCGGGCAAACACTTAGTTATAATCAAAAATATGTAATGGAAATAAATGACCCAAAATCAATAAAATTGCCAGCTCAACACATCAACAGTAAGATTATTTTTGCCAAAGAGCAACAATATTTTGTATATAAAAATAATTTTAATCACTATGCGAATCATTTCCATAATACCTTTCAACATGGTGGAATATCTATGGAAGAAATGATCATCCCTTTTGTTGTAATGCGCCCTCGTTAGTATTAAATTTATACTATGTCTTTTCGCTATCATTTAGATCAAATAGATCAAGCAGTTGATTATTTAGATGAGTATTTGCAAAGCCCTGTCATTTGTTTTGACGGCCCCATGGGAGCTGGTAAAACTACTCTTATCTCAAGACTGTGCCAAAGATGGAAAGTTACGGACTCCATATCTAGCCCCACATTTTCCATTATTAATCACTACAATAGCAAAACCAAAGGGCTTATTTACCACTTTGATTTTTACAGATTAGAAAGCGTAGAAGAAGCACTAGATATCGGTACTGAGGAATATTTGGAATCTGGAAATATATGTATAATAGAATGGAGCGAAAGGATCTTAGCACTGTTACCCAAAAATTTCACCCAAGTGAATATTGAAATCAATAGCGATCAATCAAGATCCTTAAAAATAGTAAGCTTGTGAAGTTGTTATATCGTTTAGGCTTCTATATGATAGGATTCTCAGTTGGTCTTATTTTTTTAGCATTCGTTCTAAAGGGAAAGAAAACCAGTTGTAATTATGGCCCCAATGATAGGGTAATCAATAATTTATCAAAGAAAAATTGGAGGGCTCCAAACAATAGTGACCGTCGATTTGATTCTTTAGCTTTTAAAGGGTTTTTAGATAAAGCAAGAATTGATTTTGGGAAAAGTAATACCAAAAAAGATAGCTGTAAGACATATTATATGGATGGTTATTGGAAGGAAAGGCCCATTTCTCTGCAAGTAGAAAATTGTGAAAAAACAATTCAGGTCCTTCAACTAAGTAATCGCAGTGAATAAACCAAACAGTCCTGCAATTCAATCTAATGTTTTACTTTTACAGTCATGAAATATGCTTTATCTACAATTAAAGGTGGGAGTTATAAGGTTTTATTTTCTAATGAGGCCTACATAGAATTAAACAAACTACTCGAGAGCGAGTCCTATTCTACAATTTTCATACTTGTAGACTCAAATACTAAACAACATTGTCTTCCCTTATTTTTAAATTATTTTTCAAAATTAAATGCCTGTCCTGTGCTCGTTATTCGAGCTGGTGAGGAAAACAAACATTTGGAAACATGTCAAAAAGTATGGGAACAACTTTCTCAGTTGGGAGCTGACCGAAAAAGCCTTTTGATCAATCTTGGTGGCGGCGTGGTTAGTGATTTGGGAGGGTTTATAGCAGGAGCTTTCAAAAGAGGAATTGATTTTGTCAATGTCCCCACTACCCTATTGTCAATGGTTGATGCATCAGTAGGTGGAAAAACAGGAGTTAACTTAGGCTCGTTAAAAAATCAAATTGGAATCATTACACACCCACAATTGGTGATAATTGACGTCCTCTATTTAGAAACTTTACCAGAAAACGAGTATAAGAGCGGTTACGCTGAAATGTTGAAGCATGGCATTATAAAAGATAAAGATTATTTTGAAGAGTTGTCTCAATTCAAATCATTAAAAAACAGTGATATAGAAAACTATATTCATCATTCAGTTGAAATTAAAAACAAAGTGGTAAGTCAAGACCCCTATGAATCTAATTTGAGGAAAATACTCAATTTTGGTCATACATTGGGTCATGCTGTAGAAACCCATTTTTTGACTCAACCTGAAAAAAACACGCTACTTCATGGAGAAGCAATCGCCATTGGTATGATTACAGAATCCTATCTCGCTACTAAGCTATGCGGACTTAGTATTGACTCAGCTGAGCAGATTAAAAAAGTTTTCCTGAGTATTTTTTCTAAAGTTAGTTTTACTCAAAATGATTTAGAGGGTATTATTGAATTATTGAAATACGACAAGAAAAACAGTCACGGGAAAGTTAAGTTTGTGTTGATCCAAAAAATTGGAAAACCATCAATTGATGTTGAAATTCCCTCGAATCTTATTGTTCATGCATTTCATTACTACGAAAAAGATTAGGCGGAATTTCTGCTCGCATTGATATTTCCAAAAAGAGAGCGGGTAATAATTTTTTCATATAACTCCATAGTTTTATCCTGCATATTTCCAGACTTTTTGGCACTGATTAAAGTCATTAATGCAGATTGTTGAATGGTAAGTAATGGCTGAACAATTTCTTCCCTAACTTTAATAGATGCTTTTCCAGCGGTTTCGTTTTCCATCAATTCTTCAAAACCAGTAAGCTTAAGAATCATCTCTTTGGTCAATAAATATTCATTGTGTATGAGATTCCAAAAGTCTCCAAAGCGAATATCATTCCGCATGTAGGCAGTAAGAGCAAAAAAAGATTTAGTTAAGCTCATCATACTATTGGCAATCAAAGTACGGAAGAAAGATGATTGTTGGTAGAGTTGTCTTACTTTATCAAATTGGTTTCTATTTTCAAAGGATTTAAGTGCAGTACCTACACCATAAAATCCGGGAACATTCTGTTTGGATTGACTCCAGCTTCCAACAAAGGGAATAGCCCTTAGGTCGGAGAAATTAAGTTTTTTGGAACTACCTCTTTTAGAGGGACGGCTGCCTATATTAGCTTTAGCATAAAACTTAAGAGTAGTCATCTCCTCCAGATATGGAATAAACTCAGGTCTGGCCTTAAAATCTTGATAAGCTTGATGACTGTCAACTGCCAATTGATTCATGGTTCCACGATCTTCATCTGAAAGTACATTTCTTTCCGAATTGAATACTTGATTTTGAATACCAGAGCTAAGTAGTTGTTCTAAGTTATATTGACAGGAATCGTTGGTTCCAAAATTTGAGCTGATGGTTTGTCCTTGGATGGTGAGTTGAATATCATCCGCTTGAATTTTCTTACCCATAGAGGCGTAGAACTCATGAGTATTTCCTCCTCCTCTGGCTGGTGGTCCTCCTCGTCCGTCAAAAAAGGCAATATTGACTCCATATTGATTAGAAAGACCCGTTAGGTCTTCTTTTGCCTTGTAGATACTCCAATTGGCCATAAAGTAACCACCATCTTTGGTACCATCAGAAAAACCAAGCATTACGGTTTGTTTATCTCCTCTNGAGGANAAATGTTTTCTATATTGCTCGTTTTCGTATAAGTTTTGCATTATTTTCTCACAAACTCCNAGATCAGGGATGGTCTCAAAGAGAGGNATTATATCTACNGTTGGTTCATTCCAATTACAAATTTTGTGCAGAGCAAATAATTCTAAAATATTGTCTATNCTTTGACAATTGCTAATAATATATCTGTTACACCCCCGCTCNCCATTACGTTCTTGAATGACACGCATAGCTCTGATGCTCTCCAATGTTTCTTTAGTTATGGTGGTTCTAAANATATCAGAAGGTACATCNCCTTTNAACGTNGTCANCACCTCATGCCTTGATGTGNTATCCAATTCGTTAAAGTTTTCTGGTAACCCCTGNACATACTTTTTAATATCGGGATGTGAAAATATTTCNTCAAATACTTGTTGNTGGANTCTTGAATCCTGTCNAATATCAAGGCTAGCGAAATGAAAACCAAATATTTTTAATTTATGTTTTAAATCTAAAATCATGGATTCATANAGTCCATCNGTTTGATTTACAATTACNTCATGAATATCATCCAATGCNTTTTCAAAATACCCTNTGGTGAAGTGNTTNGGTTTATTTTTGGAAAACAAAGATGCGTATAAGTCACTTTCNAAAGCATCCAATTTTTCNTCTAAACCATTGAACGTAAGACTGCGTCTCATTTTNCTTATCTCTCTAAAATAATTTCTAAGAATGGAAAACTTTAGACTTTCAGCNGTTTTAAGTGTTATTTCAGGAGTTACATATGGGTTTCCGTCTCTATCCCCTCCGGGCCAAAACCCAAAATCAAAAATTGAATTATCCAGCTCTGATTTACTGAATATATTACTTTTTATATAAGTGTAAATCGTACTGGCAGCATTGTAAAATACATTTTCGAGGTACCAAATAAGGCTAACAGCCTCATCAAANGGAGTTGGTTTTGTTTTTTTATAAAATTTTGTTTTACCCAATTGAGTCAATAAGAGNTTTACCCTTTCTAGCTCTCCAGCATCAATAGCTTTAGCAAGATCATTTATAATCCCCAAAACACTTCCAGGATAGAACTGGGTAGGNTGTGCTGTAAGCACGATTCTTACNTTAAAACGNTTAAGGTAGTCTTTTAATTCGTCCGTTTTTAGATTTTCGGATGCATCTTCTTTGATATGGCGAATAGTACCCCTCCCGTGCATGTTATTTACATATCCAAAGGCAGAGTCCTCNATGGCATCAAATAGAACTACTTGTCTTTCGATNTATTGGATGAAACGAAAAAGAAGGTCAATTTGTTCATTTTCATCATATTCTGGTAAATATCTGCTAAAAAAAGTCGAGGTAATTTCTCGAGGATCAAATTTCTGATCATANCCATTTTTACAATGATCTGAAAAAAGAGGNATCAGAATAGATGTATTTCTGATGGTGTTAAATGGTAAATTAAGAAATAGGCTATTGTATATTTGAAATTTTGAGAGTACACTCTCATTAAATCTTTCGATTTTAGGTTTCCGAGCCATCAGTTTNTACAGGTATGTAATTAATTTATAATTCATTAAAAATTCTGTGCATTAATCTCTTTTTGTCATTAATACTTTCCTCNAGGGAAATCATGGTTTCAGTTCTCGAAACACCATCAATATCATCAATCANAAAAATTATTTCTTTNGCATGTTTAGTATCATGAGCTCTCACTTTACAAAAAATATTAAANTTCCCNGTAGTGATATGCGCNACAGTAACGAAAGGGATATCGTTTAGACTTTTAATTACATCATTTATAATTTTGGTCTTCTCCAANAAAATNCCNATNTATGCGATAAAAGAATAGCCCAACTTAACGTAATCAAGGTTGAGGGAGGAACCTTTAATNATCCCNGCTTCTTCCATCTTTTTAACTCTTACATGAACCGTTCCTGCAGAGATAAAAAGTCGCTTAGATATATCNGTAAATGGCACNCGNGTATTGTCNATNAGGATNTCTAAAATTTGATGATCGACTTCATCTAATTTTACTTTATTCATAATNNNTAGATTTTAATCGAAAATAATTAAAAAATTATGATTTTTACTAATATTTTTANNTTGAAAACCTAATTTTTAAAAGATATCTATANTTTTTTCAGGCTCAAAATAAATCTCATTGANAGGNAGGACTTTATCNGCATNTAANAATCGGTGAGCCCTTAAATCTANTTTTTCAGTAAAACTGTGACAAGTTGGAATAAAGGATATCGCNTCGCCTTTTTTTTCTTCTTTGTATTGCAAAGCNANTTCNTGATTTTCAAAAATTCCNTTGTCGGTNTTTATGTTTACATTTTTAATGATTATNTCAACATAATTTTTTTNATTTTCAGGAATTTGCTCGTATTGNTCAACAGATTGATTCAAATATTGNTCGTTACAGATGGCTTTCAAGCCNTNAATCAAAGCTTTTAATATCATTTTCTTNGTGAAATTACGATNATAATCCAAAGCATAATGTCCCGCNTCNTAGAGCAGNGTAGGAACACCTANAGAGGTAAAGCTATCTCCAACACAATTANAATTAAATGTATCGTCATAACGCCCAATAGATTNAGGNATATCCTCTTTTAANGATTTATNGATTGCAACGATCAATTGCATGGCCTTTTTTCNAGCTGGAGTTATGGATTTTGCTTCATCNGCTGCAGGGGATAAAAATGATAGTGTAGCTGGTTTTCCCATTANCCCAGCAGCATANATNCTGCTCTGTCCATGAAGATTAAAGCAAAANTCNGGTAANAAGTCGTCAAAAACTGCTTTTAATGNAATACTTTCNGGCTGCGTTAGGGCTTTAGCATCNCGGTTTAGATCTACTGCATTGGCATTGAGTCGTGTATAAGCATTCGCTCCGTCAGGATTAAGTTGAGGAATAATCATTAATGTTGAACTCTCAAGGATGTTGAAGCCTTTTTTGCTATATAAGTAGCTAAATAGGTCATACAGAGCTCTGGTGGTCGTAGATTCGTTCCCATGCATTTGAGACCAGAGGAGTATTTTATTGGTTCCTCGACCAATAGTATGTGCATAGATTGGCTGATTTAGGACTGAAAACCCAACTATAGATGTTGGTAGCTTATTAGGCAAAGCCTTGACTAATAAATCCCATTTTTGAAATGAAAGGTATCGTTCGTTGGAAATCATTTAATAAAATATTTAACAAATGTAAACAAGTCAAAGTTTACATTTATAAACAGATTAAATTCACAATTTTATACAAATAAAGAATTAATTTGATTTAATATGTGAACATTTGTAAACAATATTATTTTTTATTTTATTATACTACTATAATTCAATATTTTAAAACCTAAACTTAAATTAAAAAATTAAAAAAATATTTTTAACACAACTTCTAAATAAAAAATTTTTATGTCATATCTTTATTAAAAATCTAATTTGTTTACAATGTTAAACTCTAATGAAATAGTAAAAAGAATTGAAGAGGTAAGAAATAATTATCAGCTTTCTGCTGCAGCCTTTGCTACAAAAATAGGTGTTCAGCGTTCAGCCATGTCTCATATTCTTTCTGGGAGAAACAAACCAAGTTTAGAATTTTTGATGAAAATTTATGAAGCTTTTGATGAAGTAGAATTGCAATGGCTCATTTTAGGTAACCCTTCCTCTTTTCCCATAAAAGAAAATTCTGAGTTTTTTGACTCATCAGAAGCTTTGTTTGAGAAACCGAATACTCCATCTAAGGATTATCCAATATTAGATGAATTAATACATCCAAAAGAATTATCGATTGAAACTGAAGAAACTGTTACTCTAAAAGAAATCATTTATCTTTATACCGATGGAAGATTTGAAAGGTTTTTTCCAAAAAAATAAATTTTTATATTTGATCTTATTCGGAAAATTACTCTTTTTTTCTTGTTATTCGGTTGAGCGTAATTGTTTGAAATTCCATAAAGGTTCCTTTGAGTTTACTAAATTGATTAATGGTGAAATCAAAACATCATATTTTACCAGAACAGAGGATTTAGAAATTGAAAACTATGAAGGGAAAATTGACTCTGCACGTATCAGTTGGGTCAATGATTGTGAATGTGTTTTAACCAAACTTAAACCCAAATCTAACCAGGACAAGCGCCCGGTTCAAATTAAAATTCTTTCTACAGAAGGAAACTCCTACACCTTTGAATATTCTTTGGTCGGTCAGTCGGACAACAAGCAAAGGGGTAACATTAAAAAAATAAAATAATTTAGATTATGGATTCCTTCTTCACCACGGAGATTTTATCCTCTATGCTAACACTTACTTTTTTAGAATTTGTTCTCGGAATTGATAACATTCTTTTTGTGTCGATCATCGCGGGAAAGTTGTCAGAAAAGAATTAAAAACAGCGATTGGGATTGTACTGGCGATGCTATGATACTCAGATTAGTTTTGTTAATGGGTATTTCAATCTTAATGAGTATGCAGGACACATGGATTAAGCTAAACAATAACCTCATTTATAAATAAATCTCAGGGCAAGTTATTATTTTTTTTTGGGCGGATTATTTCTACTTTATAAAATACGAAAGAGATTTACGAAAAAGTTGAACTCAAAGACGATCATAATCATCAATTAGAGATGCAGACGATATTAACCAAAGCCATACACTAATCACTCTGATTAACCTGGTTTTTTCTGTTGACTCTATATTAACTGCCTTGGGAATGAACAACGTTCTCTCCTATGCGGGGCTTGTGATGAGTATAGCTATTTTGATTTCGGTTCTCATTATTATTTTATTTGCCCACCCTGTGGAAAATTTTATAAATAAACACCCGTCTCCACAAATCCTAGGACTTTCATTTCAGTTTTTAATTGGGTTTATGCTTTTCGCTGAAGCTACTCACTTATGAGGTACCGCTATATTGGGAAGGGAAGTGGGTTCTATTCCAAAAGGATATCACTACTTTGGCATTGCCTTTTCATTGGGTGTAGAGTTTGTTAATATGAAACTGAGAAAAAGAAATAAAGTGCTATAAATTGAGTTTAGTTTGTGAATCATCATCCCCCCTAACCTCTTCTTCCTCAGTTACTTCAATTTCTTCTAGAGATTTCTCTTCCTTTTCATAAGGCAAGGCTTCCTTCAATTCTATGTTTTTAATTTTTTGTTGGGTGAGTTGGTTCCCCAGAGCCTTGAATCCTTTGACAGAAATGAATTCTTCTGCATTAATTTCTAATGGTGCGATGGGATCTTTGTCTCGGGGTTTTACATAGTTTACCTTAATTATTGGTCGCCATTCGGTGTTCAAGAAAACCAATTCCCCTTCTGGCTTTATAAATTGATCTTCTTTGGTTTCGCTCTCAATCAGGAATCTTTTAATAAAATACCTTTGTTTTTTCCGATCTAAGTAGACTGCCGTGATTGGTTTGTTGGGAATCCACTTTTCTAAACAGATCAATTTATCATCAAAATGCAATGACATATCTGGGGTAACTACTTTGGCATCTCCCCCTTTGCTGATCAATAGAATTTTATCTTCCCCTTTGAAAGCCCCAAGTAGAGAACCTCTTTCATCCGTATTGAGTCTTTTGATAGTTTCGTCAAACCATATTTTTCTTGGCTTTAAGGTAGAAACTCCTTTTTCTTTTAGCTCTACACGTAGTATATTGTATTTGGTTACTGTATTTCCTCTTGCTCCTCTTCCTTTAATTTGTAAATCTGCAAAATCCAAATCCCACTTTAGCTTTTTGACGTTTCCTTTGTTTCTCAATAAAATACTTATAACTTCAGCCTCGCCATTAGGGTTTGCAGTAAAATACAGGACACAAGATCCATCTGTTCCTTGAGTCAAATCGTAAACTTTATCTCGGGTAATGCCCTTAACAGCAAATCTTTTTATAAAGGAACCTCCCTTTTTTCCATCCTTATATATCATATTGTAAATGGTACGGGTATCGTTTTTCTTGAAAATGGCGGCATGGATGACATCTTTCCCCACAAAAACTTTACTACCCACCCTTACAACTTGCATTTTTCCCTCTTTGGCAAACACGATAACATCATCAATATCAGAGCAGTCACATAGGTATTCGTCTTTTCTTAAGGAGGTACCCACAAAACCTTCAACTCGGTTCAGGTATAATTTTTGATTCCTTACGACTACTTTTTTGGCATCGACATCATCAAAAATTCTTATTTCCGATTTTCGCTCGCGGTCTTTACCATAAGTTTTGATTAAATGCTTGAAATAATTTATCGCATAATCTACCAAATGAATCAAATGATTCTTAACGTCAGCTATATCGCCTATTAGCGCTTCAATTTTTTGTTGTGCTTTATCTATGTCAAATTTGGAGATACGTTTGATTCTGATCTCAGTTAATCGGATCAAATCCTCATCTATTACTGGTCTTTTGAGTNTTNAAACATGTGGGGCAAGNCCTTTACTAATNGCCTCCAAAANNCCCTCCCAACTATTTTCTTCCTCTATATCTCTATAAATTCGATTTTCAATAAAAATTCTCTCNAGNGAGGCATAATGCCACTGATTTTCNAGTTCCGCCAATTGAACCTCCAATTCTTTTTTGAGCANNNTNACNGTGTGATCTGTAGANAGTGTTAACATTTCACTCACACCNATAAAATGAGGTTTATTTTNAATAATCAGACANCCTAANGGTGAAATAGAACTTTCNCAATCAGTAAATGCATACAANGCATCAATNGTCTTATCNGGNGATATTCCNGNAGGAAGGTGAANGATTATCTCNACAGTTGCAGCCGTATTNTCCTCAATTTTCTTGATCTTTATTTTACCTTTCTCGTTGGCCTTCAANATGTTATCTATCAAACTAGAAGTAGTTGTNCCATANGGGATTTCATTAATNATCAAAGTNTTTTTATCNAATTGACTAATCTTGGCTCTNACNCTNACTTTTCCCCCTCTATNACCATCATTGTAACCTTGNATATCGATAATTCCNCCTGTTTGAAAGTCGGGATAGAGTTTAAATTTTTTTCCTTNNAGGTATTNAATACTGGCATTAAGCAATTCCACAAAATTNTGNGGTAAAATCTTNGTTGAAAGCCCNACTGCTATNCCCTCGGCACCNTGCGCCAATAAAAGTGGGTATTTGACTGGTAAATGTACCGGTTCTTTTTTTCTACCATCATAAGAAAGTTGCCAGTTGGTTACCTTAGGACTNAAAANAACTTCTAGGGCAAACTTGGATAATCTTGCTTCAATATATCTNGANGCAGCTGATCGATCCCCTGTGAGTATATTTCCCCAGTTTCCTTGCGTATCGATCAATAATTCNTTTTGACCGATTTGAACCATAGCATCTGCAATACTNGCATCTCCNTGGGGGTGNTATTGCATAGTGTGACCTACGATNTTAGCCACTTTATTGTAACGACCATCATCTAAATCTTTCATGGAGTGAAGAATACGNCGTTGTACAGGTTTCAACCCNTCGTNGATANCAGGGACAGCACGTTCCAAAATCACNTAAGAAGCATAATCAAGAAACCAATCCTTGTACATNCTGGTAACCTTAACCANCGTATCCCCGTCGTTTTTCCCCTCTNNAAATTTTTCCTCTTCTAAATCATCCATACATTAAATAATTTATTCAACAACATCCAACTCAACCTTGAGGTTGTCTATTATGAATTTTTGACGATCCTGNGTGTTNTTNCCCATGTAAAATTGAAGTAGTTCNTCAGTGGTAGTGGATTTATCNAACATCAATGGGTCCAAACGTATATCCTCTCCAATAAAAAATTTGAACTCATCTGGTGAAATTTCACCCAAACCTTTAAATCGCGTAATCTCAGGCTTACCAATAATTTTTTTNATAGCGGCTTTTCTCTCCTCTTCGCTGTAACAATAAAAAGTCTGTTTTTTATCCCTTACCCTAAACAATGGTGTTTGAAGAATATACAAGTGTCCTTCTTTAATCAATTCAGGGAAAAATTGCAGAAAGAATGTTATTAACAATAGTCGGATGTGCATNCCATCCACATCNGCATCGGTAGCAATCACAATATTGTTATATCNTAAATCCTCCATGCTTTCCTCTATNTTTAGAGCNGCTTGCAAAAGGTTAAATTCCTCGTTTTCGTATACAATTTTTTTGGTCATTCCAAAGGTATTCAAAGGCTTTCCTCTAAGACTAAATACTGCTTGAGTGTTNACATCTCTTGACTTTGTNATNGATCCGCTGGCAGAGTCTCCNTCTGTTATGAATATGGTAGATTCCAATCGCCTGTTTTTCTTTAGATCTCCCAAATGCACCCTACAATCCCTCAATTTCTTATTNTGAAGACTAGCTTTTTTGGCTCTTTCTTTCGCCAATTTTCGTATGCCTGACAANTCTTTTCTCTCTTTTTCAGCTTGNAGAATTTTAAGACGAATAGCCTCTGCAGTTTCTGTATTTTTGTGAAGGAAATTATCGAGTTGGGTGCCTAAAAAATCATTAATGTAAGAACGAACACTTGGCATTTTATCCCCCATTTCGGTAGATCCCAATTTAGTTTTGGTTTGGGATTCAAATACAGGCTCCATTACTTTAATGCTAATTGCCGAAATAATAGATTTTCTTATGTCGGAAGCATCAAAGNTTTTTCCATAGTNCTCTCTGATGGTCCTGACAATTGCTTCNCTAAAAGCNGCTNGGTGGGTNCCTCCTTGGGTAGTATTTTGNCCATTTACAAATGAATGGNACTCTTCACTGTATTGGGATCGACTGTGGGTAATGGCCACTTCAATATCNTCACCACATAGGTGTATAATAGGGTACAANAAATCCGAGGCATTAGTATNATCNTCNAGNAGGTCTTTTAATCCATTTTCGGAAAAGAATTTGNNACCATTGAGATCTATGGTCAANCCTGGGTTCAGGTACACATAATTTTTGAGCATNCGTTCAACATATTCTAACCGATATTTATATTTTTTAAAAATGGAGCCGTCTGGCTCAAATACTACTTTAGTTCCCCGTCTTTTGGTGCTGGAACCAACAGGATCTTGCTGTACCAAATTTCCATATTCAAAAACAGCTTTAGTACTTTTATTTTCTCTTATAGACTCTACCCTGAACATTGAAGAAAGTGCGTTTACTGCCTTGGTCCCTACCCCGTTGAGTCCTACAGATTTCTTGAACGCTTTAGAGTCATACTTCCCCCCCGTATTCATTTTAGATACAACATCTACTAACTTACCTAGAGGAATCCCACGTCCATAATCTCTCACACTAACTTTGCTTTCTTTGATTACGATTTCAATTGTCTTTCCTGCGCCCATAACAAATTCATCGACGCAATTGTCGAGTATCTCCTTCAGTAAGATGTAAATTCCATCATCTTGTGAGGAACCATCTCCCAATTTACCAATATACATTCCAGGTCGCATGCGAATATGCTCCTTCCAGTCTAGAGAACGAATGTTTTCCTCTGTATATTGAGTTGACTTAGCCATAAAGCATTGCTAATTTATAATTTGAACCCCAATTTTTCATTTAATTATATTCAAAGAAATTAACAAAATATATTATTTGATTGTTGAGAAGTTTCAATATCAACTAATGTTTATAGGGCTTTTAAAGGATTTATTTATAGATTGCATATTAAAATTAATCTGGTTAACAACCTTTTGAAAAGAACATAAATCTAATCGATGAAAACACAAATTCAATCCGAAAAAATTAAGGGAGATTTTATTCATATGGTTTTTTTCTGGTTAAAGAATCCAGAGAATCAAAATGATAGACAAGCCTTCGAAAAAGCACTAAAAAAGTTTATTGCAACTAATGCTCAGGTCGTCTCCTCCCACATAGGCAGACCTGCTGCTACCGAAAGACCTGTAATAGACAACACCTACACCTATAGCTTGGTGGTCACTTTTCTGGATATCGAAACCCATGATATATATCAAACCGATCCAACCCATTTATTATTTATTGAAGAAACAAAATCACTTTGGAAAAAGGTAAGCATATATGATTCTAAAATGAACCAAGACCTTTCTTAGGTTTTTTTTTAGTTAAAGCGTTGAACTTAAAATTCATGAGCATTACTTTTACTAAAATTGTTAGGAAAAGAGGATTCGTATGTTAAATTATTTCAAAAGCTTTATTCTAAATTAAATCCTACTAGTTATTCATAGATACAATGACACATTACATAGACTCACAGAATCAAAAATAAAAACTTTAATAGAGATAAAGTTAAAAGCTTACAACTTCATACATTATAACATACTTGCTATTAGTTCGTCCGAAAGATTTTAAACCGTTACACATTAAATCTAAAATGCATAATATCCCCATTCTTGACAACGTACTCCTTCCCTTCTACTCTCATTTTACCTGCATCTTTGACTTTTTGTTCGCTTCCCAATTCAATGAAGTCAATACAGGAGAAGACTTCTGCACGGATAAATCCTTTTTCAAAATCAGTATGGATGACACCTGCTGCCTGAGGAGCAGTGGCGCCTTTGGTAATTGTCCATGCACGAATTTCTTTTTCCCCAACGGTAAAATAAGTTTGAAGTGAAAGTAATTGGTAAGCTGATCGGATTAACTTGGCAGAACCCGGTTCAGAAAGTCCCAAATCCTCAAGGAACATTTTTCTTTCATCATATGATTCCAATTCATTGATATCAGCCTCTATACTAACAGCAAGAATAATTACTTCAGCGTTTTCTTTGGCTACTGCCGCTTTAATCTGATTTACGTATTCATTTCCATCAACTGCAAATTCTTCACTGACGTTACAGACATACATCACAGGCTTATCAGTGATCAGTTGTAAACCATTTATATAATTCATTCGATCCTCATCACTAAATGTGATAGACCTTACATTTTTTGCAGCCTCTAGGGTATTAATGATTTTTTCTAAAACCTCCAATTCTTTTTGCGCCTCTTTGTTTCCTGTTTTAGTAGCCCTGAGAATCTTATCCCTTCTTTTTTCTGTACTCTCCAAATCTTTTAACTGAAGTTCAATATCGATCGTTTCTTTATCCCTAATCGGATCGATAGAACCATCTACATGAACTATATTATCGTCTTCAAAACACCTTAANACGTGAAGAATGGCATCTGTCTCTCGGATATTACCCAAAAATTGATTNCCNAAACCTTCTCCTCTACTGGCNCCTTTGACCAAACCAGCNATGTCAACAATTTCNACTGTGGCAGGAATCACTTTTTTAGGATTGACTAAATNAGCCAATCTATCCAATCTNTGATCGGGTACATTCACNACACTAATATTGGGTTCAATNGTACAAAAAGGAAAGTTNGCACTTTGAGCCTTGGCATTAGAGAGACAATTGAANAGGGTGGATTTACCAACATTGGGCAAGCCTAAGATTCCAGCTTTCATCAATAATNGGATTAATCATGATGCATNAAGCGTTGTTTACCCAACAANACCTCCTCTGTTTCTTCACGATCATTATCNGGAACACAACAGTCTACAGGACAAACGGCAGCACACTGNGGTTCGTCATGGAAACCTTTACATTCAGTNCACTTNTCAGGTACAATGAAGTAAAACTCGTCTGATAGAGGGATTTGAACTTCCTCAGCNNNTACTGCCTTTCCGTTAGGCAATACAANATCNCCTTTCAAATCAGTTCCATCCTCGTATCGCCAATCNTCAGACCCTTCATAAATNGCTGTATTGGGGCATTCAGGCTCGCACGCTCCNCAATTGATACANTCNTCNGTAATGATGATNGCCATAATANATATGTTTAATTAAATTTGAATNCAAAAGTAAGGCCAATAATCATTCTTTACAAATANATGAGTCGACTNGAGGATAGAATCAAATCAATAGANAAGNTAGGTTATTTTCTAGCTGATATTTCCGAAAATAANATNCACTACGATGCTTTCTTTAAAGTTCTAGACCAAGCACAAATTCAAAATGGTTGGTTTGAAAAAAAATCTTGTTTAGATGCAATCCGATATTGGGGGGAGGCGCTTCAACCTCATAAAGTTTCCCAATGGNTTGACTCCTANACAATCCATGAAAATAATTCTCCAAAAACAATCGCGATNNTAACAGCNGGGAATATTCCTCTTGTNGGTTTACATGATATCATNTCTACTTGGGTTTCTGGTCACANAGCTATGGTGAAATGCNCTACTCGAGACANAATATTGATCCCNTACATTGTAAGTACAGACCCACAATTTCAATCCCTTACTAATTTTAGNGATGGNCAACTTGAAAATTTTGATGCAGTAATTGCTACTGGTAGTAATAATNCCGCTCGGTATTTTGATTATTATTTTTCTAAATACCCACACATCATTAGAAAAAACAGAAATGCAATCGCGGTGNTGAATGGAAAGGAAACCCAGGCCGATATGNTGGGNCTTGGAANAGATATTTTACAATACTATGGTTTGGGTTGTAGAAATGTTTCAAAACTNTATGTACCTAAGGATTTTGATTTAAATNTGGTTTTTGGNGGACTCTTTCCTCATGCAAATGTCNTANAAATGAACAAATACGCNAACAATTACGACTATAATAAGGCGGTNTNCATAATGAGTGAATTTAATTTTTTAGAAAATGGATTTTTTATGCTTAGAGAACANAAAGCCATATCCTCCCCNATAGCAACNGCCNATTACGAATTTTACGACGANCCAGATANTCTNAAGATGCATTTAAAAGATCAACAAGAGAATATTCAATGTATTGTTTCNAATATGGATATTGAGGGGGCTNTTGCATTTGGCGATGCTCANAAACCNACTCTTTGGGATTATGCCGATGGACNAGATACAATGGACTTTCTTTTGTCTCTTTAANCATNTTGCTTTATAAGTTNNCCTTTTTGTTAAAAAAATTGATAAAAATTAATCCTTATTCAGTTGATATTTGAACTGANCTTTTGATATTTGCACNTTGAAAATTNATATGAAAAAACACAATTTCAGNGCTGGNCCAGCCATTCTNCCAGANGAAGTAATTCANGGAGCTTCCAAAGCTGTTCANGAACTCGACAACATTGGGTTGTCTCTAATAGAAATTTCTCATAGAAGTNCNGAATTCAAGGGTATAATGGATGAAGCNTGCACTCTNTCTNTAAAACTTTTGGGATTAGANGGCAAAGGTTACCAGGCCATGTTCCTNCAAGGAGGNGCCAGTATGCANTTCTTAATGACTGCCTATAATTTATTGGAGAACAAATCTGGATACNTAAACTCAGGAACTTGGTCCACCAAGGCCATCAAGGAAGCAAAACTATTGGGGGANATTCTAGAATTNGCNTCTTCAAAAGATCAGAACTTCAATTANATTCCNAAGGGTTATGANATTCCAAATGACTTGGACTATTTACACATTACCACTAACAATACCATTTTTGGAACCCAATACCAATCAATTCCTGAAACAGATGTTCCATTNGTAGCAGATATGAGCTCTGATATTTTTTCTCGCCCATTTGACTATTCAAAGTTTGATATGTTTTATGCAGGAGCTCAGAAAAANATGGGCCCNTCTGGAGTAACATTGGTCGTAATCAAAGAATCTTNNTTCAATAAAGTTAGCAGGNCTATNCCCTCNATGCTCAATTATGAAGTCCAATCNAATGCTGGGAGCATGTTCAATACCCCACCTGTTTTTCCNGTNTATACNGTTCTTCTGAATTTGNGATGGATCGNAAAGAAAGGNGGTTTNGATGGTGTAGGTGCCCANAATTCAGAAAAAGCAGCNTTAATTTATGATGAAATCGANCGAAATCCACTGTTTNCAGGCTTTGCTNANAGTGANGATCGAAGTAANATGAATGCTACTTTTAATTTAAATGACGAAAGTCATACCGAGCTATTTGATACACTTTGGAATNAAGCCAATATTAGTGGGTTGAAAGGACACCGTTCNGTNGGAGGCTATCGNGCATCNATCTACAATGCACTNCCAATCCAAAGCATTCAAGTTCTGGTTGACTGCATGCAACAATTAGAAAAAAANNTTATTNANTAATGAAAATATTAGCAAATGACGGNCTTTCCCAATCGGGGATANACATTTTAACCGAAGCAGGTTTTGAGGTCATNACTACCAATGTAGCCCAAGAGCAATTAATNAATTATATCAATGAGAATAAAATTATTGTACTATTNGTTAGAAGTGCAACTACTGCNNGAAAAGAGTTNATTGATTCCTGTCCAAGNTTAAAAATTATTGGTCGAGGAGGAGTAGGAATGGATAACATTGACGTGGAATATGCNAGAGAAAAAGGCTTAAGTGTAATTAATACCCCNGCTGCCTCNTCCNCTTCTGTTGCAGAACTTGTNTTTGCTCATCTATANGGAGGGGTANGATTTTTATACGACTCTAATCGNAATATGCCTCTTGAGGGAGAAANCAATTTTAAAGGATTAAAAAAAGCTTATTCTAANGGAATTGAATTAAGAGGCAAAACGATAGGTATTATAGGATTNGGNAGAATAGGTCAAGAGGTAGCCAAAATTGCTCTNGGTATAGGTATGAATGTTGCCTCCANCGATAAGTACATTGATAGCGCTGANGTAACNNTAGAATTTTTTAATGGGGAATCAGTAAAGGTTTCGATTGATACAATCTCTATGGANGAAGTTTTGAAANCATCAGACTTTATCAGTCTGCATGTACCTGCNCAAAAAGAATATGTCNTAGGAAGNAAAGAATTTGNCATGATGAAAGAAGGNGCTNTGATTATTAANGCAGCTCGCGGNGGNGTAATTGATGAAGTTGCCTTAGTNAATGCGNTGGATAACAATAAATTGGCCTTCGCAGCNCTNGACACCTTTGAGAATGAGCCTAAGCCTGAAATCAAATTATTAATGCACCCTAANATTTCATTAACNCCACACATTGGAGCAGCTACTTTAGANGCACAAGACCGCATCGGTGCTGAACTAAGCCAACAAATTATATCAATCCTCGGATAATCCNNCATGTTNAAGNATCTNAAGGAAAAATGGGGAATAACCTCAGATTNTCAACTTTTAGTNATTTTCATTGTATTTGGTATNACTGGNNCTGCCAGTGCCAAACTCGCTNTACCCCTGCTTGAATTATTAAATGTTAGACCTGATGATTTTATTGAAGTCCCNATGGGCANTTTTATATATNNNNTATTGAGAATACTTATCATATTTCCNATNTATCAGATANTACTCATTTTGGTAGCAGCAGTATTTTTTCAATTCAAATTCTTTTGGGAATTTGAAAAAAAAATCTTAAAAAAACTNGGACTAAAATTTTTGTTTGAAAAAGACAAAAAAGATTAGCNNAGATTTGACGTAATCAANNTTAAAAATTCATTACGGGTATCNGTNTCTCTAAAAGANCCTCTAAATCCTGAAGTAGTCGTAGTTGAGTTTTGNTTTTGAACTCCNCTCATCATNATACACATNTGAGAAGCCTCAATTACTACACCNACTCCTATGGGTTGCAATGTNTCATTNATGCAATCCAAAACCTGTTCTGTAAGTCGTTCNTGAACCTGAAGCCTNCTGGAAAANACATCNACTACNCTTGGAATTTTACTCAAACCTACAATTTTTCCATTNGGAATATAGGCTATATGNGCCTTTCCGAAAAAAGGCAACATATGATGCTCACAGAGCGAATAAAGCTCTATATCTTTTANNATGACCATCTCATTATAGTTCTCACTAAACATAGCACTTTGTAANATCTGNTTTGGATCTTTTTCATAACCCTCGGTTAAAAACTTCATGGCTTTAGCAGCTCGCATAGGGGTTTTTTCTANTCCCTCTCTATTAGTGTCTTCNCCCATNAGATTNATGATTTTTGAAAAATTCAACTTCATTTCATCCGTAATCGNTAAAGTATCGATGTTAAAATTATCGTTCATTATAATGTAGTATGTTGATTAAAAAGNGATTCAAATTTTTTGATCTTTGGGGTAATAACNAATTGACAATANGGTTGNTCNCTATTTTNGTTGNAATAANTGTGNTGGTCAACTTCTGCCNCATAAAAAGTACTTTCGNTATTNACNTCTGTNACGATTGGATTATCATATGCNTTTTCATTTTGTAGTCTATCAATACAGTTTTNAATTTGGATTTTTTCTTCAAGGTTNTTGNAAAAAATGGCAGACCTNTATTGTGNACCTANATCATTACCTTGTCTATTTTNTGTCGTTGGATCGTGCGTTAAAAAAAAGATTTCNANTAGCTCACCATAANTNACCAAATCTTGGTCATAGNTAATNTTAATNGTCTCAGTNTGCCCNGTATTTCCATTACATACCTCCCTGTAANCAGGATTTTTTNTGTNACCNCCCATGTAGCCTGGNACTACTTNAACAACTCCTTTTACCCTTTGAAAAATAGACTCTGTACACCANAAACATCCACCNGCAAAATGTGCTTGTTTTATCACTTTTTTTNNTTATCAAATATACAATATAACTAANCAAAACTAAAATTCATTNNACAATTTTGAAATTTGAAAGNATCATTAAATNAGTTCTAATATTAAAAAANTAATTTTANAAAATGAATAATATTATCTCTTGTANCAATCTCTTTAAAAGTTATGGCGATTTAGCTGTTCTAAAAGGAATTAATCTAGACATCNANTCAGGNGAGATAGTCGCCATTGTGGGACCCTCTGGTGCAGGAAAGACAACACTATTACAAATTTTAGGAACACTTGACTCAGCAGATACTAACAAAGAAACCNNTTTAGAAATTAAAGGGGTAGCAGTTCAAAAGATGAGTATCGTTCAAATGGCAAATTTCAGGAATCAAAATTTGGGATTTATTTTTCAGTTTCATGAACTCCTCTCAGANTTTACAGCAATAGAAAATGTTTGTATGCCAGGGTGGATTGGTAAAAANGATACCAAAGCATTAAAGGAAAAAGGTAAAANACTNTTAGAGCAGTTGGGTCTTGGTGATCGCATACATCACAAGCCNCAAGAATTATCNGGCGGAGAGCAACAACGTGTNGCNGTAGCNAGAGCTTTAATCAATGATCCAAAAGTGATCTTTGCGGATGAACCCAGNGGCAATCTAGATTCTCAAAATGCCAACTCTTTACATNANTTATTTTTTAAATTAAGGGATGANATTGGNTGNACACTAGTAATTGTAACCCANAATGAATCATTTGCCAACATGGCNGACCGTAAAATTCTCCTTAAAGACGGNAAGATNNTTATATGAATCNAAANGAATTAAAATCTTTTTTGGATCACAAGGCACAACAATACGAGTCGAGTGCNTTTATATCANATGATCCTATTCAGATTCCGCATAAATTTTCAAAAAAAGAAGACATCGAAATNGCTGCATTTCTNAGTGCCACAATAGCATGGGGNAACCGNNTTAGCATTCTCAAGAGCGCTCAGAGAATTATTGANATGATGGATCATTCACCANACGACTTTGTTCTNAATCATCATGAAATAGAATTTAAAAAATCAAAAGGATTTGTCCACAGAACATTCAATGAACAAGATTTAGTCTATTTCTTCAGGTCTCTTAAAAATATTTATCAAAANCACTGTGGGCTNGAAAGTCTTTTTTCATCAAATAAAATTCCNCTTCAAGANCGCATTCATCATTTCAAAAANACCTTTTTTGAACTCAATCANCCTGNAAGAACACAAAAACACGTATCAGACCCNAGTAAGGGGTCGGCAGCAAAAAGNATCAATATGTTCCTCAGATGGATGGTACGCTCTAATCAAAAGGGNGTTGATTTTGGGATTTGGAAANGTATTTCTTGTTCTGANTTATCTCTNCCTNTGGATATTCATACTGGNAGTGTAGCNCGNAAATTGGGGCTTTTAAAACGAAAGCAAAATGATGCTAAGGCACTNGTCGAATTGGATATTAAGTTGAGAAAGTTTGATCCAAATGATCCTGTAAAATATGATTTTGCACTCTTTGGTTTGGGTGCGTTTGAAAAATTCTAGGCCAGATTAGGAGCTGAATACTTCTTTATTCCCTTCTATTTCATATTTTTGCTNTAAGTCNATTTCTTAATGAAGATACTTTTAAAAAATGCNATAGTATTAAATCCTCTTAGTCCCTTTCATTCNTCTCAACATGATATTTTAATTGAATCNGGTGTCATTACTCAAATNGCCAATAACATAAAAGGAGACAATNAAACNCAAAAATNCAGTTTCGATAACCTTCACGTTTCAGTNGGNTGGTTTGATCCTGGNGTATCTTTCGGTGANCCCGGATATGAAGAAAGAGAAACNCTCTCCAATGGAATTGAAGTAGCTGCAAAATCNGGATTTACCAAGATATTATTGAATTCCAATACACNTCCTATTCCTGATTCTAGTTCCCACATAGGGCATNTANTTAAGATGACAGAAGGTTCAACTACTAAAGTTTATCCAATGGGNGCACTGAGTNTTGAATCAAATGGAAACCAGTTGGCCTCATTGTANGATATGCACACTGAGGGAGCNATTGCATTTAGCGATCACAAAAACTCCATTAANAAAGCGAACTTACTTAAAATAGCGCTGCAATATGCTCAAAGTTTNGAAGGTATCATCATCTCCTATCCTCANCACGAAGAATTNGTTGGAAAAGGTGTTATGAATGAGGGTATTACCAGTACTAAAATAGGATTAAAAGGNATTCCATCAATGGNNGAATCGATTCAAATCGCTCGCGATCTTGAAATATTAAACTANACAGGTGGAAAATTACATCTNCCAAATATCAGTACTGCCNNNGGATTAGATTTGATNATTAAAGCAAAAAAACAAGGNCTAAATGTAAGTTGTAGTGTAGGCTTACCNCATTTGATTTTTGACGACAGTGAATTGGAAAATTTTGATTCAAANTTNAAAATATTTCCACCTATTCGNACCAAAGAAGATCAACAAGCTCTNAGAGCAGGNTTNTTGGAGGGAAGTATTGATATGATNAGTAGCATGCACGAACCCATAAATATAGAGTTTAAAAAACTAGAGTTTGAAAATGCAACTGATGGGAGTTTGGGATTGGAAAGTTGTTTTGGAGCACTCAACAAAGTTTTCCCTCTTGATAAGGTTTTAAGTTTTTTAACTCGAGGGGTANAGTGTTTTGGAATTNAANCNCCTACTATNGCNGTAGGTGAAACNGCTGANCTTGCNTTATTTGATCCNGAAAAATNATACCNTTATTCAGAGAANGAATTAAAATCAACTTCCAAAAACAGTGCCTACATNGGAATGGAACTACAAGGAAAAGTTTTNGGGAGTATNAATAATGGACACCTCACACTAAACGANTAAAAATTATGTTGTCCTATCAAATAAAAAAGGCTGAATCNGGTGAGANGCCTCATCCAGCGATCATACTNTTGCACGGTTATGGAAGTAATTCCAGTGATCTTTTTTCGTTTGCCAACNACCTNCCAAGTGATCATACAATTATTTCTCTCCAAGCTCCAATGGAAAANCCATTCGGAGGGTATGCTTGGTATTCCATTCATTTCGATGCNNCTCAAAATAAAAGNTCTGACCTNGATGANGCAAGAAAATCACTCTTAGTCATCACAAAGCAACTTGANTATNTAGAAAAAGAATANAGTTTGGACNNGAATTCCATNAGTTTAATTGGTTTTAGTCAAGGGGCTATTCTTAGTTGGTCACTTTTACTAGATCAACCCAAAAAATTTAAAAGAGCCGTTTGTATGAGTGGTTATATTAACGCTGAGCTTTTGGATAANCCGCTGGAAACTTATGAAAACNTATTGGCTTATGGATCGCATGGAATATTAGATACAACGATTCCTTTCAATTGGGCAGAATCTAGCATCAAANCACTTCAAGCAAATAATCCCTTGGTGTTTTTTAAAGCCTATCCTGATGGTCATAATGTATCCNANGAGAACTTTAGAGACTTACTCGAATGGTTGTCAANAACTAATCTGGATTAGGATATAAAAANTGTTCTTTAAGTTCAAAACTCACTTCCCCANCNANATCAATCTCATACGTCAAAAATATTTCACCCCAATNAGTTCCATCNGNAAAATCTGCAACTAACCATNTGTGATTNAATACTTTAACTTTATTNATTAAAAAAGTACGATCCATAACAGCATATGGAATCAATTCATTTTTTTNACNCATNAAATTGGTNTCATAAAGCATATCTTTTACATGATTTTCTATNTTTTGAAGGTTTAAATATTNAAAATACCTCAAGGCATATTCATTNCNTTCCAAATTAAAATCATTTTGATCTTCCAAAAGAGTCTGCACCTTAAAAATAGAATCTTTTAAAACNTTATTNNNTGATTTTGTANCGGTCCAATTTTCCCTCTAAATCTTCAAAAACCTTCTTGGAGTTNACCAATTGGAAAATGAGGATCAAAGCAGTNAAAACAAACATNTANAAAATAATATTTTTTTTCATTTCAATTAGTNAGAATGAATTTGAAGGTTATCATAGGCCAAATATACATTTTCAGGCAGTTGTTGGGTCACTTCCTCATGAAAACCAAGNAAATGGCTAATATGNGTAAAATAAACGCGTTTAGGCTTTAAAANAGCTACCATTTCTAAAGCTTCCTCNAGATTTAAATGNGTGGGATGTGGCTCAATTCGNAGTGCGTTAAGCACCAACACATCACTGTCTTTGAGTTTATTTAATTGACTTTTCTCGATTGTTTTTACGTCTGTTAAATAAGAAAAGTTATCGATTCTAAATCCCATTACAGGTAATTGATTATGCATTACTTCAATAGGAAAAACNTACTTTTCCNCNAGTTTGAATGCGGTATNTTTNTCTATCGCATTNATTTNAACAGCAGGAGCTCCAGGATATTTNTTTTCTGANTCAAAAATATATGAAAAACGACGTTTTANGTCNNCNACTACCCGATCGGTTGCGTAGATAGGNATATCCCCTTGTCTGTAAAAAAAAGGTCTNATATCATCTATCCCTGAGGTGTGGTCTGCATGTTCATGAGTGAACAAAACCCCATCCAATTTATTACAACCAATTTTNAGCATTTGCTGACGAAAATCAGGGCCACAATCAATAACATAACTCCGGTTTTTCCATTGGACCAATACTGACGAACGNAGTCTTTTATCCTTAAAGTCTTTACTCAAACAAACAGGGTGNTTACTCCCTATAACGGGAATTCCCTGNGAAGTACCTGTGCCNAGAAAAGTTATTTTGATCATNTNGNCAATTCAAAAGTAAATATTTAAGGAGATATANAACAAACTTTGTAAATTTATNTCATATACCATACTATGCCAGTAACCCTTCCNGGAGATAAAGAGTTTGAAAAAAGACCCTCGATAGAGCGCAAAGCTTTAAAGATAAATCTTAATGACNGTATTTACGGTACTTTCGCTGAGATAGGTGCCGGTCAAGANGTNGCTNGNCACTTTTTCAGAGTTGGTGGNGCATCAGGAACCATCGCCAAGACNATCAGTGCNTANGACAAAAATTTTAGTGATACNATATATGGTGAAGAGAATGATAAGCGGTATGTAACCGAAACAAGGCTTCACAAAATGTTGCAAAGGGAAATNATGCTTCTNGAAACTAGAATTCCTAGGGNCAANCATCCAGATAAAATGTTTTTTGCCTATGCAAATACTGTGGCTACCATTGATTTTGCAAAAAAGTTTAAAGGACANGGATGGATGGGCATTCGTTACCAAATCGCCCCTGAACAGCCATACAACGAAATCATGATACATCTTAGATTTCATCAGACTGAAGCAAGACTGCAACAGGAAGCGGTTGGTATTATGGGGGTCAATCTTGTTCATGGTGCTTTTTACAATCACGATGAGCCCAAAAAAATTATAAAACACCTCTACGACCATATTGATCAAACCTCAGTTGAAATTGATACAATCAATTTTTCTGGACCCGTATTTAAAGGTGTGGACAATCGGATATTGAGCCTTCTATTATTGAAAAATGATATGACCGATGCCGTAATGTTCAATCCTCAAGGAAATAATATACTCCCCGCACGAATACTTTACAAGAAAAATATTTTAGTACTAAGGGGGAGTTTTAGACCAGTAACAAAGGTAAACATTGATATGTTCAAAAAGTCGTATGATATTTTCATAAAGGAGCAAAATGTAAATGAAAATAAAACCGAAGTTATTTTTGAAATCACACTGTCTAATCTAACCTCTCAAGGTGAGATTGATGAATCAGACTTCATGGATCGTGCAAAACTGTTATGCTCCTTGGGTCATACAGTAATGATATCAGATTTCAAAGAATATTATAAAATGGTGGATTATCTTTCCGAATATACCAAAGAACAGATTGGGCTAACCATGGGGGTCAGTAATTTCGTTGAAATTTTTGATGAACAATATTACAAAGATATTAGTGGTGGTATTCTCGAAGCATTTGGGAAAATGTTCCACAACAATCTCAAAGTTTACCTCTACCCGATGAAAAATTCAGAAACGGGTGAAATAATCAATTCTAACAACTTAAAACTTCACCCTAGAATGAAGGACTTCTATAAATTCTTTAAATACAACGGTAAAGTGGTTGATATCTTTGACTTCGAAAACGATTATCTAACCATTTTTTCAAGGGAAATCCTCAAAAATATTAAGGGAGGTAAAAATAACTGGACAGATCAGTTACCAGACGGAATTGCGGAAATGATAATGAAGAATAAAATGTTCGGCTGGAATGAAAAAAAGATTAAAGTATAGATCTATTCCAATATCTGAGCTGCATGGTCTTTCGTTTTCACCTTACTAATCACCTTCTCAACAACCCCTTTATCATTAATCAAAAATGTAGTTCTATGAATACCGTTATATTCTCTTCCCTGAAACTTTTTAGGACCCCATACACCAAAAGCATTGATCACTGCTTTGTTCACATCAGCGAGTAAAGTAAAAGGCAATTTGTATTTGTTTTGGAAGTTCTTTTGTTTTTTGGGATTGTCGGCGCTGACTCCGAACAATTGATACCCTTTTTCCTTTAGTTCGGAATAATTATCTCTAAGATTACAAGCTTCAGCACTGCAGCCGGGCGTATTGGCTCTTGGGTAAAAAAACACTATGCTTTTTTTTCCTGTCAAGTCAGTTGAACTAAAAGAGTTTTCGTCCTGATCAATAACATTAAAATAGGGAATAGTGTCCCCAACTTTTAGTGTATTCATATTAATTTTTAATTTTGGATTCGAAATAACAAAAAATTTCAATGACTAAAAAGGAAAAGGTAGTGTTTGTGATGGAGGAATTGGATAAATTATACCCTGAAGTACCTATTCCACTTGACCACAAGGATCCATATACGCTACTTATTGCGGTTTTATTATCTGCTCAGAGCACAGACGTTAGAGTCAATCAAATTACGCCAATCTTGTTTCAAAAGGCAGATACTCCAGAAGCAATGATAAAACTTACTGTAAAAGAAATTAGAGCCATAATTAAACCCGTAGGTCTTTCCCCAATGAAATCAAAGGGCATATATGGCTTATCTCATATTTTAATTGATAAGTATGAAGGAAAAGTACCTCAAAGTTTTGAAGCTTTAGAATCCTTACCTGCAGTAGGTCACAAAACAGCAAGTGTAGTTATGTCTCAAGCTTTTGGTGTTCCTGCATTTCCTGTTGATACTCACATACATAGACTAATGTATAGATGGGGATTGTCCAATTGTAAAAATGTAGTGCAAACTGAAAGGGATGCAAAACGACTTTTTCCCAAAAACAAATGGAATGACCTCCATCTTCAAATCATTTGGTATGGTAGAGAATACTGCCCAGCAAGGGGTTGGGATATAGAGAGGGACAAGATTACCCTTTCAATAGGACGAAAATCTTTAATTAATAAACAGTTAAAAAACTAAATATCAATCTATTATATTGATATCAGTGCCTTTCTTTTGTTTCAGACCGTAGTATTTTGAAAAGGCCAAAATACGTCTGACAACTATAGGTCGTGGCTCTTCAACATGATTTTTTTTCTTAGAGTAATTTTGCTGCATAAAATAACTTTTATACTATAACGAAAAAATAGTAAGAAAATTGTCTAGTATGTAAGAAGAATTTGGTTCTCCTCTATCATCTTTCTCAAGTTGATAATTGCGTAGCGCATTCTACCCAATGCAGTATTTATACTAACCCCAGTAATTTCAGCAATTTCTTTAAAACTCATATCACGATATAATCGCATATTTAAAACCTCTTTTTGGTCCTCGGGCAATTCAGTGATCAAATTCTGTAGGTCATTTACAACCTGGTCTTTAATCAAATTATTTTCAACGTTGGGAGAATTGTCAGTAATGAATTGGAAAACATCATAATCATCGCTCGCTTCAAATTTCGGCATCCGATTGGATTTTCTGAAATAATCGATTATAAGGTTGTGTGATATACGCATAACCCAGGAGAGAAATTTACCTTCTTCATTATAAACCCCGTTTTTTAGGGTTTTAATTACCTTGATAAAGGTCTCCTGAAAAATATCTTCAGCGATATCACGATCAAGTATTTTGGAAAATATAAAATTATAAATCTTTGATTTATGCTTATAGATTAATGTTTCTAGGGACTTTTCGTTGCCCGAAATATATTCACTAACTAGGTAAGCGTCTGTTTGTTGATTAAGATAAAATGATTGCATAAGCTACTTTTTCAACCGAAATGTTTTTAAACTTAACGATACGATTTAAAAGTAGTATTGTGCTATAGGCAAAAATTTTTTATAAATATAGTCATATTTTGATGAAAATCAAATGATTAATTATTTCATCCAATTTTAATTTACTGATTTGTGGGTTTGATAAGATAAGTTGTAATTTTATTATCTTATTTTAATTAATGGATCACATTCTTGATTTAGACACCAAAAAATACATCATCATAAAGGGTGCCCAACTCCACAACCTTAGAAATATTGATGCTGTTTTCCCCAGAAATCAGATGACCGTAGTAACAGGACTTTCAGGTTCAGGAAAATCTTCTTTGGTTTTTGACACCTTATATGCAGAAGGCCAACGTCGCTATGTTGAGAGTCTTTCCTCATATGCGAGACAGTTTATGGGAAAACTCAATAAACCCAAAGTAGATGAAATTAAAGGTATTGCTCCTGCTATTGCAGTTGAGCAAAAAGTATCCTCCTCCAATCCTCGATCTACTGTGGGTACAAAAACAGAAATCTATGATTACCTCAAGCTACTTTTCGCTAGAATTGGAAAGACCTTCTCTCCTATCTCAGGAAAACAAGTCAAAAGTGATAACGTAAATGATGTTTTGAACAGTCTCAAAAATGAATTCAATACTGGAGACAAGTTATTATTATTGGCTCCCATCGACCAAACAGCATACAGCAAAAATGACCGCTTGGCGATATTAAAGCAACAAGGGTTCGCAAGGATTTTTATAAATGGAGAGGTTTTGCGGATCGAGGAACTTACGAAAGAACCAAAAGAGAAATACGAACTCGTTGTAGACCGAATCATTGTTCGTAAAGAAGAAGATTTCTTTCAGCGTGTGGCAGATGCCATTGAAATTGCTTTCTATGAAGGAAAAGGGGCCTGCACCCTTTGGTCAATGGATTATAAAAAAAGTATTTCTTTTTCCAACCGCTTTGAGTTGGATGGAATCACATTCGTTGAGCCCAGTACTCATTTTTTTAGTTTTAACAATCCTTTTGGTGCTTGTAAAAAGTGTGAAGGTTTTGGCGATATCATTGGTATTGACAGAGAGTTAGTTGTACCTGACACCAGTCGTACTATTTTTGATGATGCGATTGCCCCATGGCGGGGAGCAGGTTTGCGAAAATTCCACAAACAACTCGTTGAAAATGCCTATAAATTTGATTTCCCAATTCATAAACCCTATTATCAACTGAGTGAAAAAGAAACTAATGTAATTTGGGAGGGGAATTCCTATTTTACGGGCATCAATAAGTTTTTTAAAAAAATTGAAGCCAAAAATTATAAGATTCAAAACCGAGTATTACTTTCTCGATATAGAGGTAGAACAGTCTGTGACGAATGTGATGGATCGCGACTACGAAGTGATACCAATAATATAAAAGTTGGGGGAGCGACATTGTCCAAACTACTATATCTTCCCATAGATGAATTGAGTATTTTTTTCCAAAAAATCAAACTCGATGCATATGATAATAGTGTATCGGAGCGGATTATTAAAGAAATCAAATCCCGAATTCAATTTATTCAAGATGTTGGATTNGGGTANCTCAATCTAAATAGAAAAGCCAATACNCTTTCCGGAGGAGAATCCCAACGCATCAATTTGGCNACCTCACTAGGNAGTGCTTTNGTTGGTTCAATGTATATTTTGGATGAACCTTCCATTGGACTCCATTCTCNTGANAATGANCGTCTNATTAAAGTATTAAAAAAACTNAAAGATTTAGGCAATACAGTCATAGTGGTAGAGCACGATGAGGANATTATGAATGCTGCGGATANNATCATTGANATGGGNCCAGANGCTGGAAGNTNTGGTGGANAAATTGTNGCTGAGGGGGATTCAAAAGTCATTTATGAGTCGCAAAGTTTAACTGCGAAATACCTACGTAAAGAAATGTCTATTCCCATNCCCTCNAAAAGGAGGAAAAGTCNCGGTAAAATTTCANTNANTGGTAANAGAGAAAACAACCTTAAAAATATTGATGTAAGCATCCCTTTGGGATGTTTGACGGTTGTCACTGGNGTATCNGGTAGTGGAAAATCAACNTTGGTAAAAAAGATCCTATATCCNGCTCTTCAACGNGAAAAGGGNATTTTCAACGANAAACCAGGACAATTTGATGNTATTAAGGCTCCATTTGAGANAATAAACAGCATNGAGTTTGTGGATCAAAATCCCATTGGAAGATCCTCGCGATCAAATCCTGTAACTTATATNAAAGCCTATGACGAAATCAGAAACCTTTTCGCAAAACAACCNCTTTCAAAAAACCGTGGTTACCAAGCCTCNCACTTTTCTTTCAATNTAGATGGNGGTAGATGTGATCATTGTAAGGGAGACGGGAATACNACTATCGAAATGCAATTCATGGCCGATGTTGNACTACAATGTGAATATTGCANAGGAAAACGTTTTAAAAAAGAAATTTTAGATGTTGAATTCAGNGGTCTTTCATTAGACCAATTATTNGAAATGAGTGTAGACACTGCCNTAGATTTTTTTGAAAAAGAAAATCAAATCAAAATGGTTCAAAAACTNAAACCGCTGAAAGAAGTAGGCTTGGGTTATGTTGCANTGGGACAACCCTCCANTACCCTNTCTGGTGGTGAAGCCCAAAGAATTAAACTNGCCTCCTTTATTGGAAGNGGAATCACNCANGATAAAATCGTTTTTATTTTNGANGAACCTACAACNGGNCTTCACTTTCATGACATTAATAAACTACTTCTTTCTTTNAATGCTCTTATANATNAGGGCCATACGGTGATTGTNGTAGAGCATAATTTGGATTTAATTAAATGNGCTGACTACATCATTGATCTTGGGCCTGGGGGCGGAAAAAAAGGAGGTAAATTANTNGCCATGGGAACACCAGAGGAAGTGGCTAGANTTAAAACATCATACACAGGACAGTATCTNTCTAAAAAACTNAAGAATTAGCCTTTTTTGGTCAGAGNNAATATTATTTTGGCTAAAAATTGTTGAANATCACTTGTAAGTCTNAATANATAAGCNAATAAGGCNAATGCAACAACGATNAGGATTGATCTAAANATCANGGCTTTAANAGGATCGTAATCAATCGTAATAGAGGAAACTAAAAAATAAAGTAAAACGACNATTACTATTGTNCGTAAAGACTCCNTTCCNTAAGGATTTATTTTAAAANTGTATTGGACCAATAGGATTTTTTGAAGATTGATAAATNACATTACAAANAGTGTTGCATAAGCAGCTCCTATGATACCNTACCATTGAATGANGTAAAGATTNAGAATNACGGCCATTANAGCAGATAAAGNGGAAAACCAAAAGACGTANTAGTAATATTTAGAATTGATAATGATNTTATTTAANCAACCCATTGACATGNTAAATAATTTNCCNACAGAGACNATAAGNACTACTTCAAGTGCTGCCNTATAATCACTTAAATTAANCCACTCATAAAAATCATCTAAATTCAAATTGATTAACAAAAAGAGCAATCCTGAAACCAACNAAAGGTTNTTGGCACTTTTTCTCAAAAGGCTTGATAGTGTTACAAAATCCTTTTCATTAATCGCCTTTGCNACTAGGGGGCTAACAATCTGAAACATNGCCCTACCAGGGAATTCTANTACAGTTGCAATAAATACTGCCACACTATANTAGGCNACATTTTCAACNGTTAAAATATTGGAAATCATTGATTTATCAATATCCAGAATCANGCTNGCNGCAGTTCCAGACATAAAAATTAAAAGACTGTATCGCAAAATTGATTTAAAATNTGAAGGCAATGTAAGTGAGAATTTTGGNGTGTACTTAATGAGACTGTATACTACAACNANAAATAACCTGAAATAATACCCNATAATCAAAGCCATAATAAATCCATCAAGGTCTAGCNCNCCAAATGAATAAACCAACANTAANGTAAAAATNAAGGCGCGGGGAAAAAACTCNTTTAAAAAATTACCGAATACAGAAAACAATTGAATCCNTAGCCAGTTGTAAAATACCTCAAATAATGCGGTAGAAAAGGCNACTGCAATAATCAAATAGGCATATTTACCAATCTCTTTATTCTCTGAAGCAATAAANNAAGTAATCTGTTCATNAAATAAATAAGTAATCAATAATATTNNAGCAAAAACTAAAANCGGAAGGAAAAGAGANAAACTNAAAAGTTTATCTTTTTCNNCTTTACTCTCACAACTGCTGTAAAACTTAATAACTGCGTGNTGTACCCCAAAAGACACAANAGGTTGAACCAAATTNGATAAAGCNAATAGAGCAACTACTAGACCCTGTAGGGAACTGCCCATGTGGGTNGGATACAAATAGACAGTATTGAGNGCNCCTANTATAAAGGCCANCGCAATACTGATNCTGTTGTAAAAGGACTGTTTNGCTANAATACCCATCTTCTCTGAACTCAATTANATTTNAATTTAAATCTTTGGTAACCAAATAAGGAGATAATNGCTATAAATATCAAAAGGGAAATCAACCTNATGTATGCTCCTTTTNTGATTACTGGAGGATCAAATTTAAAATCAATGGTNTGATTTCCCTGTGGAACTTTTAATCCTCTNAGCACATAATTNATAGGGAAAAAGTCCGTGNTTTGTTTNTCTATACTNACAGACCAACCTTTNGGGTAATACATTTCAGAAAATACTAACAATTGATCCTCACNGGCTTCAAAATTGTATTTNAGATGTGTTGGGTGATTTTTTACCAGTTCAATTTTATCCAATTGATTGGNGTTGTATTGTATTTCCAAATTATNNGGAAGTTCAGATTCTANAACAACTGCTTGCCTTTTAAAATCGATNGTTTTCATAGACTCAAGAGCCCCGTCTGCNGTACCCTNAATTAAAAGGGTATCAACCGCCCAAGCNTNACCCAAAGNATTNGGGTTTTCGATTACATTTTGCTTNTTATTTTCCNNAATCAAAAAGTATTTAACATTTANCATGTCCATTACNCCCGCAATCTGATGGCTNNTGAAAAAATCAAAAAGCTCTTCNAATCTTCTCGGCTTTGCACCATGATANCCCCCNATAGAATTGTGAAAAAAAGAAGTTCTTGCTCCAGAAAGTTTTATTCCAGGTTCATAAACNCTAAAACGACTNCTATCCTTCAAAATCAATTNATCCCCTTCTTGAGCAACGAAAAGATTTTTTATTTGCCTTGGGCTTACAAACAACTCACGGTCNANATATCTCTGTGACACACCCAATAAATCCGAAAGCATCAAAANAATTAAAAGAANAAGNGAAATATTTTTGGTGAGTTTTCCCTTTTGAAAANAATATANGATGACAGAAATAACCAAACAGTAAACAANAGCTCTGATCAAATCATAGTTANAAATCGACTTCCTAGCCACAACGATTTGTTCCATTAATACAGNTCCATAAGCCTCCCGAAGGTAGCCATCNATAGNNCCTGAAAAATCAAAAAAACCTTTGGAAAAAAGAATGATTAATAGNATCATAATAAAANTTCCTCCCCATTTTAAAATTTTATTANCCTGTATTGNTTCAGGATTTTGAAATATACGGTAAAGNCCTAAACAAGCTAAAACGGGAAAGCAAAATTCTAAAATGACTTGAATTGAACTCACAGCTCTGAATTTGTTNTATAAAGGAAAATATTCAATAAANAAGTTGGTCAAAAAAGCTAAATTTTTACCCCAAGACAGCAGTAATGACAATNTNATTCCTNCAAATAGCGCATTNCGTAACCTCCCCTTCACCTCAAATAGCGCCAAAAAAGCAAGGAAAATAACAGTAATCCCCACATAAGCNGGCGCCTCTAGNATAGGTTGATTCCCCCAATAAGTTGGAACATTGGAAACAAAGCTTTTAGNTTGTGATCNGGGCAGTCCATTTTGAATTAAAAAATTATAAATTTCAGANTTNTCTCCCAAGTTCTCTGATGAACCTCCACCTTGGATTCTTGGCGCNAAAAGATTAAANCTTTCAAAAATTCCGTAGCTAAATTGAGTNATATAATCTTTGCTCAACCCACCTGTCTTTTCTTTTGCACTACCGTCNGGNTTTAATTTTAATTCTGTTTCACCTCNGGTACTAAATTGGGTGTATTCTGCTGTTGCCAAAAGTGGAGGCGCATTAAGTCCAAGAGCCAACACTCCTGCTANTATAAGAAGGAAGGATTGGCNAATAAAACTCTTAAANGTTTTACACTTTAATGCNTGAATACCNTAAANANTGCCAATAACGAGCATCAGTANAAGCATATAATAAGTCATTTGGTAGTGATTGGCCCTAATTTGCATAGANAAGGCNAGAACGGTTAATATAAACCCTCTTAAAAGTTGATTATTNAATATCAAANACATNCCTCCTATCACCAANGGCATATAAGCCAATGCCTGAGCTTTGGTATTGTGTCCTACCTGNAANATGATTAACAAATAGGTAGATAAACCGTANGCAAAGGCACCAAAAACCGCAATGGGTATTGGCATATTAATTATGAGTAAAAAAATATAGGCACTCANNAGATACAAAAATAGAATTTCGGCAGGCTGGGGAATCAATTGGAAAACCTTGTGAATAGGNGTTAAAAAATCNAANGGATAACGNGCTCCCAATTGGTAGGTGGGCATACCTCCAAAAGCATTATCGATCCAATAAATTTCCTCATCGTGATTCACGCGATANTCCTNGATTTGTCTNGACATNCCAGTATATTGNCGNATATCGGATTGGACTAATTTTTTNCCCGACAACACNGGGTANAAGAATAAAACTGAAAATANGCNGAAACCAAAAATTATGGCAAGGTGCTTGAGNTTNTGTTGGATTAAAAACTGCTCAATCAATTTCCTCATAATCTATGTATTCACCCATCTCTTTATTNTTTTTATTTAGTGATTTTTTNGAGATATTAGAAGAATCGTTGGAATCAAAATNCTGNATTTTTTTGGAGATTNGATGGATCAAGTATTTTACTATAAATGAAGAGATTAATCTAAACAAGTAGACGATAACCGTCANAACTAAAAAAAACTTTAGCAGTCCAATCACATTAGATANAATAANTANNNAACAAAAGTAATTAAATCTTACGACTATTGNGATCTTTTTAAAAGGGCTCCTNNATAGAAGTAAAATTAAATTTATCTTGCATAAAAAATATTGATGCTCAACAGATATTNCCTTGTATTTGTTTTTTTATCGAGCTTGCTTCATGCACAATACACNGATCAGATCAACTCTAATCGACCCGGTGCCTCCATAGGTGCATTTGCNGTNGGTAAGGGAATTATTCAGTTTGAGGGGGGCTTTGAATACAGGAAATACAAACACGAAGGATTCAACAATTCAACTNTAGATGGAACCATCCTTTTTTTATCTACCCGCTGGGGTTTTTTGTCTGAAAGATTNGAATTAACCTATCAAGGTTCTTTTATGTTTGATAAATTGACTAACAAAATATCCACCCAAGAAATTGAATACAAAAGGAAAGGCTTNCTTCAGAATTTCCTNGGAATTAAATATTTGATTTATGATCCCTTNAAGAAGGAGGATGAAGTAAACGTTTACAGTTGGAAAGCNAATAATGGTTTTAAGATTAAGCATTTGGTNCCGGCCGTATCACTTACTGTAGGTAGTAACATTATTTTTGGAGAAGACCACCCTTACCCTTTTGGAGACGTCTTTGATACTTTGTATCGTCCTATTTTTTTTCAAAACCTAAATATTCCGAGNGAGAAAGAACCCTTTTTTTCTATTAGAGGTGTATTGGCAACTCAGTCNCATTTTTTTGGTTCTTGGGTCTTTGTCACCAACTTCGTCTTTGATAGGTATTTGACTNAAAAAACAGCNAAAAGCTACATTCTCACTTTGACCCACACTTTTCATCCACTTTGGTCTGTTTATCTTGAAAACGANGGGCTATTTACTGAGCAATATAATGANCAAATATTCAGAACAGGGGCTGCCTACCTTTTTTCTGACAATATCCAATTAGAGGGAACTATCGGAGTAAATACAAACAGCAATCCCAGTGCTCTTTTTTTTAATTTAGGNGTTTCATATNGATTGAACTTTCACAAGGATTTTATCAGTGCTGCTGAAATAGAGTACAAAAAATCCAAAAAAGAGGAGAAAGAATTGAAAAAAACTATGAANAAAAACAATAAGGNGGAGAAGAAAAGAGCCCGAAANGCCAAAAAAGTTAATTAATGAATAAGGAAAAAATTGAGGTTATTGAAATAAGCACTAGAAAAGANNTNAGGAGGTTTGTAAACTTTTCTTTTACTATGTATTCAAAAAATCCNTANTGGACTCCCCCAATCATCAATGAGGAAATTGATGCTTTGGATNAATCCAAAAATCCAGTATTTAAAAATGCAAANGGGCATTATTTTTTAGCTTTNAAAGANGGNGTTATTGNAGGCAGNATTGCNGTAATGATCAACTGGATAGAGGTANATAAGCTAAAGAAGAAAAAGGTTCGATTTGGTTGGTTTGATGTNATCGATGACATCAATGTNACCGCNGCACTCATGGAAAAAGTGCATGCCATAGGAATTGAAAACAATATGGATTTCATTGAAGGACCTGTTGGATTCTCCAATATGGANAANGCAGGAATGTTGGTTGAAGGTTTTGAGGAGAGCAATACCATGATTACNTGGTACAATGCACCTTATTATCACGANCATTTCAAAAAATTAGGATACAAAGACCTCGCAGTATGGGTGGAATATGAAATTAAATTGAGTTCNTTTGAAGAATCTCCNGAAAAAGTCAAAAGNTTTTCAGATTTGATGATCAAACGCTATCGTCTTAANCCATTNGATTTTAAGNCCAAAANGGAGATTGTTCCCTATGTTGAAAAAATGTTTGTTTTACTTGAGCAAACCTACGGTAAACTCCAAACTTTTGTACCTATTCAAAAATATCAAATNAAACAATACAAANAGAAATATTTTCGATACATNCACCCAGAATTTATAAAATGTATTGTTGATGAGAACAATGAATTGGTTGCTTTTTCTATCACTATGCCNTCTTTTACCNAGGCTTTAAAAAAAGCCAANGGCAGAATGTTTCCTTTTGGTTTTTTGTATTTCTTAGTAGCCTTGTATTTCAATTCTAGGGCTTCNTTCTATCTGATTGGNGTCCACCCAAAGTATCAAAATAAGGGAGTGACAGCTATCATTTTCAATGAGATGCAAAAAACGTTTAACAAACAAGGATATGATATCGTAGAAACCAATCCTGAGTTGGAAGAAAACAGTTCAATACAGAATTTGTGGAAAAATTATGAACACCGATTACATAAGAGGAGACTAACGGTTACTCAAAANTTAAANAATAAAAGTAAGACATAATATCCTCCACNCCCAAAAAATTAANCGTTTTATTATTACAATTTCAAANTACAATAAAATTTAAAAATGATNAGTGAAGGTACCATAATAGCAAGAGCGACAGGNGCTGGAAGTTCAGCAATNAGCTTGTTNAGACTATCGGGAGATGAGGCNATAGAGATTGTATCCANGTGTTTTCAGNCGAAATCCGAAAAAAAATTAATGGATCAAAACTCTCATACCATACATTTGGGAACACTACATCGAGATGGCACAACTATTGATGAAATAATGGTAAGTATTTTTAAAGCGCCTCATTCCTACACAGGGGAGAATGTGGTTGAAATCTCATGTCATGGATCCAATTATATTCAAGAGGAGATTTTAAGGGTTTTTATTGAGCAAGGCGCTAAACATGCCCAAGCGGGTGAATTTACACTCAGAGCTTTTTTAAATAAAAAAATGGATTTGAGTCAGGCTGAAGCCGTGGCTGATCTTATCGTTTCCGAATCTAAAGCCGCTCACTATTTAGCCCTCAATCAAATGAGAGGGGGATACAGGCAAGAAATCGCTTTGTTAAGACAAAAACTATTAGATTTTGCCTCACTAATTACTTTAGAATTGGATTTTGCTGATGAAGAAGTTTCTTTTGCAGATCGAACTGCATTGAAAAAATTGCTTCATGAGATTAAATCAAAAATTAAATCACTACTCGATTCATTCCAATATGGCAGTGTAATCAAAAATGGGGTTCCAGTAGCAATCGTGGGAAAGCCAAATGCTGGGAAATCCTCACTTCTCAATGTGCTTCTTAATGAAGAACGCGCAATCGTTTCTGACATTCCTGGTACAACAAGAGATACTATCGAAGATACTTTAACCCTCTCTGGAATTGAGTTTAGGTTTATTGATACTGCTGGACTTCGAAAAACGACTGATAAGATAGAGGCCTTGGGTGTTGCTAAAACAAAAGAAAAAGTAGATAATGCTAAAGTCATCATCTACTTGTTTGACCCTAATGATACTTCTCTACCAGAAATCAATATTGCCATCAATGAACTTGAAAGAGAGGGATTGATTATCATTTTGGTTGAAAATAAAATTGATTTGATTGAGGGAAACGGATTCTCCCCATTGGTTCAATCCCTAAAGGATAGCAATAATGAAATTCCCTATGATGCCCTCTGCAGTATATCAACTTTTGAATTTGATACTGTAGAAAAACTTAAAAAAATACTTCTTGAAAAAGTTAACAGCATTTCCACACAAGGAGATATAATGGTTTCTAATGCGAGGCATTTCGAAGCACTCCAAAATGCATTAAAGACAATCTTGAACATCAATGCGGGATTGGAGAGTGAATTAAGTGGTGATTTACTCAGTGTCGACATTAATGAGGCGCTAGAATTTCTTGGTGAAATCTCCGGTGAAATCACAAATGATGAATTGTTAGGTAATATCTTTAGTAAATTCTGTATTGGGAAGTAAGTATAGGTTTCATGGAGTTTTAATTACCTTCTTAACTCCAATTATATATAAGTTTATAAGTTATTTGAAATTCGACTGAACAGTCCAATAAGGGTGAGTAATGCAATTGG